>URMA01000107.1 GCA_900548875.1 uncultured Porphyromonadaceae bacterium
TTTAACGGGTTCCGGCCTATGGATTTGAGAAGTATTGACCTGAGCGGCAAGCCTCTCCCGATAGTGGAGCTTTTGCCAGGTATGGGGAAGTTTCGAAATCATCAGGTTACGGGCCACTCCCAGTTCGGAAGCCTTGTATTTGGCATTTCCTTTGAGGATCGCATATCCACGGAGAACATCTTTCTTGTCTTTCCGTTCATATACGGAATAGCCTCTCCGGGCAAGTGCCTTCGTGTATTCTTCCCATGACCACGATGGCATGGTTCTCAATACCTCCATACACTCTCTGCTTACTTCCGGAATGTTGCGACTTCGGATTTCTTCCGCAGTCTTCCAGCCACGTTTCACTGCAACTCGCTCGGCTGCACGTTGTGCCCGAAGATGAATGTTATGGTCATTGTTGATGTTCCCGTTTTCATCAAAGCGGCAAATTGCGGCGTGTAGATGGGGAACTTTCCCTTTGGATTCCATGTGCAGGTAAACCGTATATTTGCTGTTGGCCAGATTGGTCGGGCAGGAACGGACTTTCCCGTCCTTGCCGGTAATCGTTTGTTTGTCGAACTCTTCGGCGAATTCGTGCCAGAGCTTTTGCCAGTCCTCAATGTCATAGAAACTGGTATGCTCAGGCGATGGACTCAACTCTATTCTGATAATGGAATTCTTTATCGGCCGATGTTGGGAAAGGGTCAACTGCATGGAGTTCCATATTCCCATAGCGTCCAGTTCCGGAGGCAACAGATTGTCCAATACCCGATATATTTTTTCCGGATGCTTCTTGTGTTTTGATTCGCCAGTAATATAACGAAGGTCATTGATGCCGTAAGATATGGCTTTGGCTTTTGCAATCATTTTTCTTCTTCGGGTTTGGGGGTTGACGGGACTCGGTTCTGCTCACGGATGGCCGTCAGGAAGTCGCTGACCGCCTCGGCGACGGGCCGGAGCTTATGGAACCAGCCGGCCATGAAGGGGATCTGGTTGAACAGGGTGAACCGTTGGCTTGTGGACATTCCTTGAAGCACCGAGGTGTACCTGATCAGATCGGAGCGACAACCGTCAAGTTCCTGCAGCAGGGCTGCCTCCTCACGGGTGAGCCTTGCCCGGGGTGTGTAGCCGTATGCCCGGGCCAGCAGATAGTTGCTCACGGTCATGCCGCACTGTTGGGCCCGCGCCTGAATCTCTTCTTTCTGTTGGGGCGTTACCTTGGCCCCGATGAATACCGTTCTCTTCGCGTTGGAAGCATTGTTTTGTTCTATCGTTTCGTGTTCCATGAAAGTCATCTGTTATAATGGATGAAAAGGTGCGAGCCTGCGAGCAGCGTACCGGCAACAAACGGAAGCCGGCAGGAGCGCCAATGTACAACCGCAACGGAGTGAGGTTATACCTTGGCATATCTCGCAACACTTCGTGTCGGGCTTTGGACAGCGCCCCGCACCGGATATACAAGGGTGATTGGCAACTGTATCGGCAGCGGAGGCGGGCGCCTTTCCGATTCCCTGAAACAGAGGGAGCAGGTAAACAGTCCCTGCGCGCCGGCAGTTCTGCTTTATTCAATATATACACCCCGGCAATAAAGTAAAGTCGGAATCAAATCCGGAGGTCGGGGTTGAGCCGGTAGACGTTATCTTCCCGTATGACCATCTGCTGCTCTCGGAGGAAAGCTGCAACCTTGGTTGCATGGTTGCCACCGAACTTTACGCCCTGCAGCTCATAGCCCTCTTTTAGCCGTTCTTGGTACTCGCGGTAGCTGCCGATGCTGCCCTCCGCAAAAACGGCATCTAACGCCGCGCGGTGTACATCCTCGGGAATGTCGCGTGCCGGGTCGAAAGGTCCCTTGACCGGACGCCCCGCGCCCCGCTTTCGCAGCTGGTAGGGTTCCGCCAGCTCGGGCAGCGTCTCGCTGTTGATACGGAAAGCGAAGGGCTCGAACTCGCGGTCGCGGATATGGATTGCCTCCACCACGCTGATCGACCGCTCCTCCTTGTCCACTTCAATCTGCATGACGGTCTCGGCCTTGTTGTTGAGTTCCGTGCCGATGTGGCCGCGTGCGTTTTCATCATTCTTGTTCTGGTGCAGGATGGTGTGGATGTGGATTTGCCGGTCGTCGGTCCACTGCATGAACCGGGAGATGATGTCGGTCGCCTCCTTGGGCGAGTTGATATCGTAGAGCAGGTCGCGGATGCCATCTATAATCACCAGACCGAGGTGGGGAATGGTGCCGATGGCATGGTCGACAATGGCCAGCCGCATGTCGGGCGGAAATTTGCGCAGCGTCAGCATCACCAGGTTGTCGGGATCCCGCTCCTCGGGCAGTCCCGCCAGCCGCAGGATGCGTCTCAGTACCTGCTGGCAGTGGGGACGTCCCTGTTCGGTATCGATGTAGAGGATGCCCCGCTTCTCTTCGGGAAAGGAGGCGCGGTAGTGCAGCACCGAGCCATTCGTCAGGGCTGCCGCGGTGAGGGCCGCGACGTTGAAGGTCTTCTTGCTCTTGGCCTTCCCGATCGAGGCGCTGAAGTTGCCCAGTGTCCCGATCACGGAGCCGTCCACCCACAGCACGGCGGGCGACTGCTCGCAGGCGTCCGCTGCCCGCACGGCCGACTCCTCGATGCAGAGGGTCAATTCCTCCGGTGTTGGCGTATGGTTGTCTGTCGTTTCCATCGCCTACCAGTTTTTAGGATCGGGTTTGCGGCGGTGTGAGGCGATCAGGGCCTCGTTCTCCTCCTCGAAACTTTGCGCGGGCGGGGTTTTGCGGGACGATTCCAGCCACTTGTCCAGCTCGTCCCGATAGATGTAGAGGTGCTTGCCCTGTTTGATGACGGGGATGTTGTCCTTCTTGACCTTGTAGTAGAAGGTTGAAAGGGGCATCCGGAGGTATTCGCACGCCTCCTGCACCGTCATCGGGACATGCGTGTTCTCCTGGGGCGCGTTCTGACGCGAGATGTTCTCCGAGAGCAGGCTCTCCATACTTGCGATACGGTCGCACAGCTCGCCGACCACCGTTGGCAGGTCGTTGAATGTAAGTTGGTCCTTTGCCATGTCTTCATTGTTTTTATAAGGTTCAACATGGTGCAAACCAACGGAATGAATTCACGCAGACCAACGCTGACGGGAATCATTTTTTCATCAGCAAGGATTCATTTTTTCCGATGGACGCCGATCAGCTCCAGATGGAAGCGGAAATCGCCCTCGTCGGGGATGTCGATTGGAATATGGCTCGGGACTGCGACACGCAGATTGCGTTGCAGGTATTCGACGGTGGCGTTGTTGAGTTCGTGGGGAAACGACAACTTGATGAATCGGGCCCGCTCTTCGAGCGAGAGGTGGAGCCGTTCGCCGATGTTCCATGCCAGGTGGCGCAGTTCCGGCGACCGCAACGGGTGTTCCGGGTTGGAGCGCAGCGGCAGGCAGGAGTCCGTCCGGCCGCAGGCCATCTGCTCGATGTTGGTGAGGAGGGTGTCGAGGGCCTTCTGCGACAGGAAGGGCGCGGTTGCGACGGTCACATATTCGCGGATGGCCTCCATAAGTTCGGCGTGGCGTCGGGCCTCCTGCTGTTTCATCTCCTCCAGCAACTGGTTGTATCTTTCCATATAGGGATCGCGGTGCGGCCCGGCGGTGATTCCCGTTTCGTCCCTGGTGGCCTCCTTGACGGTCTCGATTCCTATTGTCTCAGCGTGGTTCTCGGCCTGCTCGGTGACAGCAGCCCGGGTGCGTTCTGTTTTGTCAGCCTTCAACTTTTGCCGATTGGCGGAAGGGGAGAGCGAGTATTTTATAAGCCAACGGTAGATGTACCGTTGCAACACACCGCACAAAACGATTGATACCACAAGTATGATGATGACGGGCGTTGCCACGGGCGTGATGTTGATGTCGTGGCATAGGTAAAGGTAGTTGTCGACAACGGTAAAGAGGACCGCCGCGAGGGTTAGAACCAGACTTATTCTTTTAGCCCGTTTTTGGAGTGTATTAGCCATATCCGCAACTGTTTGTAATGGTTACGGAGGTGAAGTTATAATCGTAATTCCGAATAGTCACAAAAAAAAGAGTGATAGTTGCAGCTGTCACGCTAACTATCACTCTTTTTGTGCGATTTTCAAACAAAAATCGTACTTTATTCGTCAAACCAGGCCGGAAACCGCCCGTCACTTCTTCCGCATCAAGGTGATTTTTTTGCTGGCTTCCCGTTTGTTGGCATCCACTACCTTGATATACCGCTGGGTGGTCGTAATACTTTTGTGCGCCATGATGCTCTGGATGGTGCGGATGTCTGTCCCGGCCGCCGCCTGCAGCGTCGCGAAGGTTCTGCGATAGGAGTGGAAGGAGATGTTCTTGGTGATCCCCGCCGAGCGGATTCACTCCTTCATGTAGGTCTGGGTCCAGCAGCGCTGCAACCCCTTGAAGACCATTCCCCGCTTGTCGGGGTTGTAGCCGATCAGGTCCAGCGCCTCCTCGCTGATGGGGATGATGTCCTCGGCACGGTTCTTCTGGGTGACGATGTGCACGCACTTGCCGCCGGCCGAGTAGTCCACGATGTCCTCCCAACAGAGGGCGAGGATGTCGCTGATACGCAGGCTGGTCATGCAGGAGAAGAGCGATGCCGTCTTCAGCACGGGCTTCTTGCAAGGCGTTTCGGCCAGTTTGTAGAGCTCTTCCACTGAAAGATAATCCTTGACCACATCCTCCGTTTCAATCTTGTCCAGGAAATCATTGACATTGGTCTTTATCAGTCCGTTACGGTAGAGGATTTTCAGAAGTCCCCTGAATGTAGACCAATATCCCGATGCGGAGTTGCGCGTGATGCGTCCCTTGCGCTTGAGTTTGTTGGCCGTCAGCAGGTATTCGCGGAACTTGTTGCAGAGGTCGATGTCGATCTCCTCGAAGGTGCACTTGCCGTGTACGAAGTTGCGGAAATGGAGGTAGACGAACTCCCATTTGGGGTCATGTTTACGGAGTTGACTGCGGAAATACTCCAGGAAGTCGGCCTTGAGCTTGTACTTGTCGAAGAAGTCGTAGCGCTCGTTGACCACCGACTCGAAGCGGCGGCAGCGGATCGCCTCGGCCTTCTCGGTCATCACCTCGTTGAAGTTCTGCTCCCGCTTGTTCTTCGGGTCGGCATAGAGGTAGATGCCCAGCGTTTCGTGGCGGATTACCCTCATGGTCTCCTTGTCCCGGTAACCGGGATAATAATCCAGGTAGAAAGACAACATCCGTCCCTTGAGCGGGCGGGTTCTCAGTGTTACAGTTTTACATTCGTGCATAACATAAAAATTTTATGGTTAATACTGATTTTACGGCAAATGTTGGGAATGAGAACATGCAGACCAGCGTCAGCGGCAAATCATTTTGCATCATTTCCCGCGGACTGGAATCGGGGCTACTTTTTGACCCCCATCACGCGGTCGAACTCCACTTTCAGGAAACGGACGAAGCGCCCGTTCTTCTCGCGGGGGATCTGGTGGAACTGCAGCACGCCGTACACCGCGTCGCGCGAGAGGTTGAACCGCTCCATCGCCTCCTTGACGGTGTAGTATTCGGCCTTGCTCTCCTCTGCGCTGCTCTTCGAGAGGTCGAAGTGCAGCTTCGAGTAGTAGATTTGACCGTGCTCCTTCTTTGAGGGGATGTTGTTGCGGTAGACGTGCGAGCGGATAGCGATACGGGTCATGCCGTACTTCTCCTGAATCTCTTCGGGCGTGTACCATTCCGTCAGGTCGGAATCCACCTCATATTTGGCGAAGGCGGCGTCGATATGCTTCTTGCTGTAATAGTTGAACTGGCGGATGCGCACCTTCGGCACCTTGTGTTGTCGGGTGTAGGTCCATACCCATTTGGCGTTGACCTTGTACTTTTGGGCAATCTCCTCGGCGGTATAGTATTCCGTTATCTTGAAGTCCTCCTTCGGGACCATCCGTTCATAGGGCTTGCTTTTGAGCATGAGCTCGATGTCGGCCCGTCGTATCAACGACATCTTCCCGCTGAGCCGCGATGCGCGGAGCTTCTCCTCCTTGACCAGTTTGTAGATGTACTGGCGGCTTACACCCATCAGCCGTGCAGCCTGCGAAAAGGTGAAGTATTCCTGCTTCTCCAGCGACGAGCGCAGTTCCAGCATCTCCTGCATGTGGCGCAGCTCCATCTTCCGCTCCATCATGCGGTGTTTGTAACCCCGTTTCGAGCATTGCGGGCTGCAATAACAGGTCGTCGTTTTCTTGGCGATGAAGGGCTTCCCGCACCATTGACAAATCCTTTTTACCTCCATATTTTCTCTCTATTTTCCATCGTTTTTCATAAATCCTAATTTCCCCAACTGTCCACACATGTAAACCACTGTCAATACACGTCAACTACTGCGTCGGTGTGATATTTCGGCTTGCGTGGAATTTGCTCCGCGGTAGAAATATGGTAGGAAAATATGGAGAAAATCCGTGATCTCCAAACGGCAACTGGAAAGCACGTAAAAACAAAAGTCGCTGATATACAGCGACTTTATTCTAAATGGTTATAGTTGCTTATGGTTGTTTACAAGCCGTCATTTGCCGATGCAGAAAAATTATTTATCCATGCATTGTGTTGTCTATATTGCTGAAACACAGTAGTTTACAAATTATTTCCGAAGGACAAAAATGTATTCGGGGGACAGAATGGGGACTGCATTTTTACAAAGAAACATATAAAATCGACAAAAATGCACTTTTTTTAGAATTTTTAGCATATTTGTATTTCGTTGTATGGTAAAACAGCCTTTAATTGGAGGTAAAATTGCACCCGTCATAGTCATCAAATATAGTAGTTTAGTTTAGTCCAATGTATATATATAATAGAAGTAAACTAAACTGCCTTTATCGCTTAATCTTAGAGGTCTGTTATGGCAGAGGCTTTACACTCTTAAAAAATGGACTTTGTCCCTCTTATTTGTAGATGTTATATGTTTCTTTATATCCGTCTACCGTTTTGTGAGAGTTTCTGAGAAGTGCCAAAATAGACTTTTTTGCTTTTCAAAAGAAGAGAGATTGAACCCAATTCAGTTCTTATTTTTTTTGTCAAGCAATCAAATTTCTGAAAACATCTGGTCCAATTTGTCAAGAGTATTATGATAATTCTCTTCCTCCGCTTTTGAAAGTTTCAAGTCGGTCAAGATAGTCAGATCATCAGACTCTGTATAGGATGAATCTTTAGACAGTGACTGTGCTGTAGATTGTGATTCTTCAGGTTTCGTATTGTCAATAGATAGTATGTGTATTCTTTTCAATTCATTAAGGTATTCGGTTACTTTTTCAAGTATCGACTCTGCCTGAAGTCTGTTTTGACTATTAGCAATACGTGCTTCAGGTGTGTCTTCGTCCGTTAGGTACAAACCCAAGAACTTTCTCTTGCGACCTTCGAATTTGTCATCCCCAAGATAGATGATGTTAGAACCGAAATTGCAGTCAAGAAAAAGCGAAATACGATTGTCCTTTATCTGCCTATGCCCTATATGGATTGAAATTGTATTGATGTTGTTGATGACACATTTTGAAGCGTTCATCATCAATTGTTCAGCAACGGTGTTTGATGTTCTGGCCAGTGAACTGGGCAATTCAATAGGCTCGTCCTTTGATTTCTTTACAATTGGATGTAGACCATTTTGCTTTAAGGCCTCAAGTTCTGACTTTTTCTTTTCTAAAATCTCCTTTGCTAACTCCATGGTTTTCTTATTGGTCAACCTGTCTTCAGGAGAATTTTCAGGAATGAGATAAAGACCTAGGTATTCACGTACTCTTTCGCCTCGTTGTTCGTTGGATAGGTATTCAACATTACCATTGTAATAGTCAAGTATTAATGAGAAGCGGCCTCCCTGAAGTGGCTTCTTTCGTAGCTTGACTGTTAAACGATATGTCTTTACCTTTTCATTCATAAATAGAGTGTATTGTTGAAATTGTCCTCAAAGGTAGTGATAATCCTTCACTGAGCATGGAGTTTATCTGACTTTTTCCTTAATTGAGATGTTTTAGTCGAATCATTAAGAGTTTCTTTCTTTTAAAAGCATAATCTTTGCAATCCTTTTTCGAATTTCATTAAAAATCATTGATAAAACTATGACAAAAGCATAAATCAATAGCGAAATCGATGCAAAGACAGATTTGGAGAAGCATGTTATATAATTGTTGTGGAAAGTGTGATGGACACCATCAAATTCTCAATGACTATTGGAAATGATATCTTCCTCCGTAGATTTGGTAGCTTTATCCATAAGCACAGAGCAGAATGTATATTATGATAGAAAGACTTAAAAAAACAAAGGAGCAATCCGATTTGCCCCTTTGCACTTATAAATTATGTATATTATAGACAGAGTGCTAAAATAGTAGCAGTAGGAATAATAAGCGCTAACAACATTCCTAAACATCCAGAATTTTGTTGAGCACCAATACCTTTCGACATAAGAGTAGTTATCATTTTCTTTGTTGCTGCCAATTCTTCTTTTTGTTTAGCATTTAATTTAAGCTTTGACTCTACTGCTGATATCGTCCTTTCGATATCACTAATTGTGAATTCTTTGAAAGTGGCTTGTACCCAAATACAAAATCCTTGCATTCCCCAGCCATATGATTCATTATATTTCTAAGTGCAGTGTATTTACTTATGATGTAATCTGTAACATCATGCGAATATGTTTCTTCATCTATTCCGCTATTTCCAAGTTCTACAACTTTATCAAGCAAGTTTTCATATACATCTTTAATTATCATGTGACAATTCATGATAATATTACCTTCGTGTCTATCAACTATTGCCTTGTGC
>URMA01000108.1 GCA_900548875.1 uncultured Porphyromonadaceae bacterium
TCGTAATAGCCGCTGCCGTAGCCGGGGTAGTAGCCTCCGTAGCCTGGATAGTAACCGCCGTACAGGTAGGAGTTGTAGTAGTTCTGGTTGTAGAACTGTGAGTTCACACCGGTCTGACGGGAATAGTAGGCCGATACGGAGAGTGAGTTAGGACGTTTGCCGCCAAACCACGGGTCGAGGAATGAAAGGCTGTACGCCTGATAGTATTTTGCGTTGGTCTGTGCGCTGATGGTGAATGTCTGTCCTTCGCCTTGAGGGATGATACCCTTGTAGGAACTTGGGTTGAACAGGTTCTTGATCGAGAAGTTGGTGAATTTCAACGCCACTTTACCAATGATACCCGTTTGTCCCCAACCGGCTGAGAGTTCCACCTGGTCGCTGTTTTTCGATGTAAGGTTGAAGATAAGGTCAACCGTACCGTTCTCATTGTTCGGTTCAGGGCGGATATCCATATTTTCAGGATCGAAGTGGCCCGTCTGTGCAATTTCACGGGCAGAACGCATCAAGTCTTCTTTCGAGAAGAGTTCACCCGGCTTCACATGAAGTTCACGGCGGATTACCTTTTCGTAAAGTCGGTCGTTACCGTTGATGACAATGCTGTTGATTCTTGCCTGTGGACCTTCCATGATACGCATTTCCAAGGCAATGGAGTCGCCTTCGATTTTCGATTCGATGGGCACAAGCTGGAAGAAGAGGTAGCCGTTGTTCATGTAGAGGTTGGCTACGGCGTCTTCGTCTTCTGTCGTACGCTTGTTGAGCAATGTCTGGTTGTAGACGTCACCCGGCTTGATGCCGAGAATGTTGTCGAGTGTCGACGACGGATAGACTGTGTTGCCTGCCCACGTGATGTTGGAAATGAAGTATTGTTTGCCTTCTTCCACATCAATGTAGACATCTACGGTCTTTTCGTTGTATTGAGCTACGCTGTCGCTTACGATGCGAGCATCGCGGTAGCCCAGTTCGTTATATTTCTTGATGATGAGGTCCAAGTCGTTTTCGTAGTCCGATTCCACGAATTTTTTCTGGCGGAAAAGGTTGAGCAACTTTCTTTTTTCGTTGGTTTTCTTCATTACTCGCTGAATCTTGTTGTCGCTCAGCACCTTGTTGCCGGTAATATAGATTTTATGAACCTTTACCTTTTCGTTCTTGTTGATGTTGATGTCGACAATCATTTCGTTTTCCTTGCTGATGTCAGGAGTCAGTCGGATGTCGACTGTTACGTTGCCGAAGCCCTTCTGCTTGAAAAATGCAGTGATGATATCTTTTGCTCTGTTGACGATGTTTTGGGTAATCTGGTTGCCCGGCATCAGGCTGAGGCGTTGTTCCAGTTCCTCTTTTTCACCCTTTTTGCAACCAGTGTAGTTGATTTTCGAGATACGCGGCTGTTGGCGCAGGTCGAACACGAGCCACGCTTTGTTGCCGTAGATTTTTTCAACGCGAATCTGAATTTTCGAGAACAGTCCCTGGCGCCAGAAGCGTTTGGCCGCATTGGTGATGTCATCGCCCGGAATTTCCACCACGTCACCGACCGACAAGCCTGAATAGCCGATGACAATGTAGTCTTCATAGTTTTGCAGCCCTTCTACTCTCAAGCCTGCGATTTCATATTTTTTCGGCATGCCTGAGAATACGATGGTAGGATTGTAGATTGTATCATTTTGTTCTGCAGCCTTCACATTGTTGCCGAAAACCATGGCAACTGCCGCAAAAATGAGCAAAAGTTTATATTTCATCATATTTGTGCAAAGTAATATCTTCAATTATTTTCTTGGACCTGTTCACTTGTTTTACCAAACCGGCGTTCTCTCGACTGATACTTGATAATGGCATCGCAAAAATCCTCTTTCGAAAAATCGGGCCAGAACTTGTCGGTAAAGTAGAGTTCGGCATAGGCGATTTGCCAGAGCAGATAGTTGCTGATACGGTAGTCGCCCCCGGTGCGGATCAGCAGGTCGGGGTCGGGTATGCCGGCCGTAGTCAGGTAATTTCCTATCGTTTCTTCATCAATGCTGTCCAACTGCATTTTCCCGTCGGCCACTTCGGCAGCGATTTTCTTCACGGCATTGGTGATTTCCCAGCGTGAAGAGTAGCTGATGGCAAGAATCATGTTCATTCCCGTGGAAGTTTCCGTGGCTTTCACGCACCCTTCCAGCTTTTCGCGTGCATATTCAGGCACCCGCGAAAGGTCGCCAATGATTTTCAGTCGGACATTGTTTTTTATCAGGTCGGGTGTCTCTTTTTCGATGGCTACGGCAATGAGGTGCATGAGCGCATCGACTTCCTCCGTCGGGCGGTTCCAGTTTTCCGTCGAGAAGGTGTAGAGAGTCAGACTTCCGATACCCAGGTCGGAAGCTATCTCGGTTATGTTTCTGACTGCGTTCACGCCCTCGATGTGTCCGTAAGAGCGGTCCAGGTTCCGTTGCTTGGCCCATCGTCCGTTGCCGTCCATGATTACGGCTACGTGTTTGGGAAGACGGTTGCAGTCAACTTGTTTAATTTTTTCTTCTAATGACATTTTCAAACAATTATTCGACATAGTGGCATATCTTGCAGATTTCGCCAAATTCGTAGGAAATCGAAACCATCAGTGTAGGACACCAGTCGGTATTTTTCATAAAAGAGCTTTTCACGTTGTACAAGTCCGACAATCCGTCAATTTTGTCGCCGAGCATCATTCTTGCACGCATTTCCAGCCCGAGGTTCCAACGGTTCGACAATTTGAATTTCGCTCCCGCACTGATGGGGATGTTCAATGCAAATGCCGAACAACTGGAATAGGATGCACCCAAACCTAACGAGAGGTAGGGCACGAGACGTTTCAAATTTCTGTAGTCCGTGTTCATTCCATAGTTCATGAAATTGAATTCGAACGCAACTGCCGCATCGTAGTACTGTGCGCTGAACGCATATTGCGCATTGTCGGGATACACGTTCTTGAAATCGGCCGAATTGCCGCTGATGCTTGCCGTGGCAAGCGACGTTTTCAGGGCAAACCGCTTGTTGATGAGATAGCGGAACAGCAGTTCTCCCGAGAATCCCGGATTTTTCAGTACGTTGCTTTGATTGACATCGCCGAGGTATCCGCTGATACCCACGCCGCCGCCCGCTTCGAAGCGGTAGTCCTGTGCCGTAGCCGGCAGTAGGGTCGCCAGTACAGTCACAATAATTGCCCAAATGCGTTTTCTTCCGTATGTTCTGACTGCATTTTTCATTTTCGCTCAGTTTACTAATTAAAACGGCAAAAGGCAATTTAAAGTATATTGTTTCCTATTATATGATAGGTTTAAAGGTCAGTCGGTTGATGGTGCCTTTCCAAATGTTGTTCATCGTTGCGCCGTTTGCACTGACTCCGCCAAACATGTAGATGTAAGGGCATTCCCAACTTTCAATTGCCTGGGCGGCGCGTGTGGCGGTGCCGCTGCTGATGGTCCACCATGCCGGCAGGCGGCGTGACGGGATGCTTGTCCATGCAGAACTGCTGCGGGTCACTGTGTAGGTGGAGTTGTAGATGAACGCCTGGCTCTTGTAGAAGGCGAACATATAGTCGGGCAATTGGAGAAGGTCGTCGCCTTCGCTCCAGGTCACACCGTTGTCATACGAAACATAGACGGTTTTCGTTGCCTTGTTTTCGCTGTCGAGTCCGCCGATGGCAAGCCATACATCATGTCTTTCCTTTACCCATGTTTCACCGGTGTATTCCACGAATGGAATAAAGGTGGGGTAGGCACGTGCAGGAATCGGCTTCCGGCTGACTTTTCCGAAATTCTTTCCGTCGAATCCCCACAAATCGCCGGTCATTGAACCGTCCTTGCAGTATCCGCCGAGGAACAGAACTTGAGGCGCTACGCTCCAGTCGTTGGTATAGGTCTGTACGGGCGATGAGCCGCGTACGGGGAAGTCGTCAGGAAGCAGGACCTTTTCATAAGAGCTTCCCGGCGAATAGATTTCACGATAATAGTTGCCGTTTTCTTCGCTGACACCGAGCAGCAGATTGTTGTAGCCTCCGATGATGGAATACAGTTTGCGGTTGGTCGAGGTCCATGTCTTGGCTTCGTCGGTAGAAGTGTAGAGGGTACCGTCGTCGGCAAGAATATACAGGGCATTGTCCGTAGCGTTGAAACTGTCGATTTGCGGCTGGAACGGGAAGGATACGACTGTCTTCGTCCAGTTGTTTGTAGCCGGGTCGGTAGTCGTAGCCAGAGTGTAGCTGCCGGCTTCGTTCATGAGGCAGAACAGCTTTTCGCCCAATTGTACGGTATGTTGGCTGCTAACCTGGGATGTCAGGCTTGGCAGGTCGCGGCGTGAGAGTAGATTCCAGTAGAGAGAATCGGGTTCCATCTGGTGAACATTGACAAAAATCTGGTATTCTCTCGACGAAACGCCGTCGGCGGCCTTTACTGTCAGATATACATTGCCTGTGAAGTCGATGCTGTCGTTTTCGTTACTGTTGTAGGTAAATGTGGTGTCGGCCATTGTCGTTGCACCGCTGATTTTGATAGTTCCTACAGCCGAAGCATCGAAGGTGATGTTGGTCACGAGGCGGTTGATTTTAGTGCCTTTCGGCAAAGAGTCAGGGTTGTAGATAATGCGCTTGTTGACATCAATGGCAAAGTAGACGGAATCGAGGTTCGGCAGTACCGAGTCGTTCGACTGGAGCAGGAAGTTGGTGACGAGTGTGTTGGATGCGAGTGTGCCCGTTTCTTCTTCCGCTTCCTGTGTGGAAGTACACGATACTGACATGATGATTGAAAATGCCGTCAGCAAGGCATATATGGGAATCAGTTTTCTCATTGTTTGTTATGTATAGATTTTATAAATTGCAAAGTTAAAACTATTTTATTAAAGCTCCCATAGAATTTATGTTAAACCCTCGCTTTAATTTCATAGCTTTGTAAAAAATCCACTTTTTCGGTCGGTAAAATTAATATTTCGCTTACAATTATCATGCATAAATCCGACAAAGAATTGAATTCTATCGTTTTTTAGTCCTTTTTAACGGCTTTTTATGTGAAATATAGTGTTGCCGTCAATGGATTCCACGCAGTCTGGCAGTGGAACAAAAGGTGCCGGAATGCCTTCTTTCAGCAGAACGGGACTTCGTTCGATGCGGATTTCGTCCCAAAGTCCGGCTTTCAGGAATTCCGTGAGCAGGCGGCTTCCGCCTTCCACCATCAATGAGTTGATTTTCATCTGGCTGTAGAGCTTTTCTACGATTTCCGGCAGGGGGGCATCGGGATGTTCGAGTGGAATGACGGTGGCAGTTTCCGGAAAGTTTGCCGCCGGAGCAGCGGTGAATACCACCGTGGGCAGGCCGTCGTTCAGTAGCCGGCAGTTGCCGAGATTGCCGTCACGCGACAATATGACCCGCAGCGGATTGTTGCCGTGCCAAAGGCGGACGGTGAGCGACGGGTTGTCGAGCCGGACGGTTGCGGAGCCCACCATGATGGCGTTGTATTCGCTGCGGAGCTTATGGACAAGGGCCGCCGTCAGCGGTGTGGAGAACTGCTGCGGCTGTTCGTCGGCCGTGCGGATACGGTCGATGAATCCGTCGGAGCTTTGTGCCCATTTCAGTAGAATGTAGGGGCGTTTTCGGGTATGTGCCGTCATGAAATGGCGGTTCAGTTCCAGGCATTCCTTTTCGAGCACGCCGGTGACAACTTCCCTTCCCGCTTCGCGGAGCATCCGCAGTCCCCGTCCACTCACTTCCGGAAACGGATCAAGACTGCCTACGACAATACGCCGTATGCCTTTGTCAATAAGCAGCTTGCTGCATGGGGGCGTTTTGCCGTAATGGGAGCAGGGTTCCAGCGTGACGTAGATGGTGCTTTCGGGAAGCAGGGCTGCATCGGCAGGCGACACGGAGGCAACGGCATTCACTTCGGCATGCCCTTCGCCGAAACGGCGGTGGAAACCTTCGCCGATAATGCGCCCGTTGTGAACGATGACGGCTCCCACCATCGGGTTGGTGTAGACACTGCCGCGTCCGAGTCTTGCCAGCTGCAGCGCACGTTTCATATATTTTTCGTCAGTAGTCATAGCTTAACGGAAAAAGATGTAATTTTGTAGGTATGATAAACGAACAGACATTGAACCAGACCCTGCTCGACTTTCGGCAGCGGTTGTCCGGCCTTTATCCGAAAGGCGAGGTGGACGGTTTTGTGCGCATTGCCTGCTACAATATCCTCCACTACGAGTCCGTCGACATTCTGCTCCACAAAGATAGCGTTTTGCCGGATTTTATTGTCGATAAATTTCATAAAGTAGCTGACGAACTGCTAAAAAAGCGTCCGATACAATACATTTTTCGGAATGCGTATTTCCACGGACACCGTTTCGAGGTGAACGAAGCTACGCTGATACCCCGTCCGGAAACGGAAGAGCTCGTGGATATGATAGTGGATGAAAACCGGGAATCCGACTTGCGCGTGCTCGACGGCGGAACGGGTAGCGGCTGCATTGCCGTGTCGCTGGCACTGGCATTGAAATTTGCCGACGTTACGGCAATCGACCTGTCGGATGCGGCGCTTGCCGTGGCCGCACGGAATGCCGAGGCCCTGAAGGCGAAGGTGACTTTCCGTCGGCAGGACATGCTTCGCCTTACTCCTTGCGGCGAACGCTATGACATCATTGTCAGCAATCCTCCCTATATTGCCGACAGCGAAAAGGCGGATATGGACAAGAACGTGCTTGCCTATGAGCCGCACATGGCGCTGTTCGTTCCCGATTCCGACCCGTTGCGTTTTTATCGTGCGCTTGCCGTCTACGGCACATGGACGCTCGTACCCGGCGGACGGCTGTATTTTGAAATCAACAGCCGTTTTCCGGCAGAAATGACCCGGTTGCTGGAAGGAATGGGATATACCGATGTGGAGATTCGTAAGGACATGCAGCGGATGCCGCGCTTTGCCGTTGCCAAGTGGAACAAGGAGAACTGATGAAATATGGCAAAGAAACCGTTGACCTATGAAAATGCCCTGACGCGTGCCGCCAATCTGTGCGCGCGTGCCGAACATTGCCGTTTTGAAATAGCGGCCAAGCTCCGTCAGTGGGGAACGGACGTACAGGATGCGGAAAGAATCCTCGACTGGCTGGAAGACGGGGGGTTTATCAACGAGGAGCGTTTTGCCCAATCGTTTGTTCACGACAAATACCGTTTCGACGGCTGGGGCAGGACGAAAATACGCTATACGCTCCGACGCTATGGGATAGGCGATGCGGCCGTGGAGGCTGCTTTTCGGGAAATTGACGAGGAAGAGTATGTCGGCATTCTCCGCACGTTGCTTGAAACGAAGTCGCGCCATTCGGCAGAAACCGACCCTTATAAAAAGAAGGCGTCGCTGTTCCGCTATGCCATGTCACGCGGCTATGAGCCTCAGCTGATTTCGAAAATCGTGTCGGGACTGGTAAGCGGTGCGGACGATTTTGATGTGGAGGAGTAACTTATGCGGACGGAACGGCTGAAAACGGTGACGGATGCCTTGCGCGGACTGTTGTTCCCGCAGTGTTGCCCCGTGTGCCGTCGGGCCTTGTCGGAAGGCGAAGGGCGCGTGTGCCGGCAATGTATGGAAACGCTTCCCCGTCTGAGTTTTCGTCCGGACAGAATGAATGAAGTGGAGGAGGTGTTTGCCGGCAGCAGGGTGGTGACGCGCGCTTTTTCCCTGTTCCGTTATCACCGGAGCAGCGATTATGCCGGAATTATCAAGGAAATCAAATATTACAACAATCCTCAGCTGGCGGAATTTTTGGGAGAAACATTTGCCGCAGAGATGATGGCGCAGGGATTTTTCGACGGACTGGATGCCATTGTCTATGTGCCGCTTCACCCCCGTAAGGAAAGCCGGCGCGGCTATAATCAGAGCCGCCACATAGCCTGTGGAATGTCCCGTGCGAGCGGTGTGCCGGTGGAGGATTTCCTCCGTGCCGACCTGCCTCATCGGTCGCAGACCAACAAGACGCTCGAACAGCGCAGGAAAAACGTGGAAGGCATCTTTTCCGCTTCTCCAGAGGTGGCGGGCAAAAGACTGCTGCTTGTCGACGATGTGATAACGACCGGTTCGACAATGCTTGCCTGTTGCGACGCCTTGCAGCGTTTGGGAGTGACGGAAGTGAGAATCCTGTCGCTGGCCTTTGCCAACCTTTAGTCCCAAACCGGTTCTTGTGCCGCCCGTCATGAATTTACGCTTGATGGCGAGTTTTTTGATAAAAATTGTCGCAAATGGAAGATTGAAAAGTAAAAAATAGGAAAAAACACTATTTGCTAATTTAAAAATATATAACTTTGCAGTTGATAAACCTGTTCGGCTTTTGGATTTTTTCCGTCCGATACGAATGTGGCTTTATTCAAACTTAAACACTTCGAAAAATGAAACAATTAGATCGTATCTTAGCTGAAAAACTTTTGAAAATTAGTGCAATCAAATTGCAGCCGGATAATCCTTTCACTTGGGCATCGGGATGGAATTCACCGATTTATACGGACAACCGCAAAACTTTGTCGTATCCTGAAGTCAGAAATTTCATCAAGGTCGAGCTCACTCGCCTTATCATGGAAAATTTCGGCGAAGTGGAGGTTGTGGCTGGTGTTGCAACAGGAGCTATTGCACAAGGAGCTTTGGTAGCAGAAACGATGGGACTTCCCTATATATATGTCCGTTCATCTCCAAAGGACCACGGATTGGAAAACTTGATTGAAGGTAATTTGAAACCGGGCCAGAAAGTGGTGGTTATCGAAGACCTGATTTCAACAGGCGGCAGCAG
>URMA01000109.1 GCA_900548875.1 uncultured Porphyromonadaceae bacterium
ATCATAAGGTTTAATTTTTAATTATTTTGCAAAAATCGAAATTTATTCAAAAACACATGTTTTCATTCCAGCTCTTTTTTTTGTCATTTTAGCTCTTTAATGCAAAGAAACTGGCTGTATGGATGACCTTCAGAAGTGATTCTTTTTCTTTTGGAAGAAGTGGCATTCAAAAGAAGAGTATTCATAAGTTTTAATATTTTGATTGTTAAACTACAAAGACACAAGTTTTTTCCATTCATGTGAATCACAAGTATTATCATGAGCGATCATTCTGCCTGCTTCCCCATGAAAAACAGTGTCGATCTGTTTATTAGTAATGTAAAAACATGGACAATTATATTTATAATTTTGCAGCAATACAATCATAGCATAAGCGGTTTTATGCTTATTAATCATTCTCGATAATCATCTAAACCTGTTGCACGTCCATCCGGTCATGTAAAGTAAAATTCCCAGGCCTGGCGGAGAAATGCCCCGTATTACTCCTCCTGACCTGGGAATAGAATGATGCGGATGAGATTCCCGCACTGTTTCAATCCATTTTCATCACTATCTGAACATTCGGGTTATTTGCTATCCAGGGCATTCCAATAATCCATGTTGGTAACTCGTTCCAGCAGGACTTTTCTGTCCCCTTCACGGATATTGTCCGCAGCAGTGGCGGAGATAATGGCCGCACGCTTACCCACGCCACGCCATTTAATCATCCGGGCGGGAACTCCACGCCCGATCAGGGCGGCATGCACCTTTTCAGCACGCCGTGCGGAAAGGGTCAAGTTATAGGAGTCGCTTCCTTTGGCGTCCGTGTAGCCCGTGATAAGGAAACGGCTGTCCGGATAGCTTTTCAGTAGCTCTGCCAGCCTGTCAAGCGTTCTTTCCGAAGTGGCTGTTATGACATCCCTGTCAAATTCAAAATGGATATTCTCCAAGAGATCACACGCCATAGTGTCAATAATGGCCGGAACCTCCACCTTTTTCTCAACCACCCGCTCGACGATTCTTTCCACGGGTTTCTCTATCTCCACATATCGTACCACCGGAGCCGCATGTTTGCTCTTTCCGCCAATACGCCAGATGACACTGGCAGAAACCTGAACGAAGTGGGGAAGCCCCTTCTGCACGGGCAGAAGGTATTCACCTTGTAACCCCAGCCCGAACGAGTTGCTTAACCAGGCTTTCACACCCGCCCCGAAAAACAGGGGAACAAACGAGTTTTTGTCGGATGAACGCCCGTCAGGATTCCAGATGTCGGAAGACTCCCAATATGCCTGTCCGGTTGGATCATCCTCAAAGTTGCCGCCATATACGGAAGCAAAGTCTTTATGCAGATAGTTCACACCTACCCTGAGATAAGGTTCAACCCATTGGGATCTGAGCAGGGGAGTAAAGCGGAATTGTAGCCCCAGTCCCCCCATGTACAGTAAATCACGTTTCCTGTCATCACCTGCGGTACGGTTGTTGTTTTTCGTCAAACCGACGCTTCCCTGCAAATCCAGGTAAAACCACCGGTTCAATTCCCGTGCGATGTACAAGTTTGCCCCTCCCATCAGATGATTCGCTTTCAGGTTATAAAAGTAGTTGTCCGGCGTACTCCGGAAACCAGTGACTGACACCCGACTCCAGTTTATCAGCGAACCGCCGAGACCGATCTCCCAGGCTTTTGATTCCTTTTCTGACAGTCCGTCATGCGTCACCTCTGCCTGGAGAGGCACACGACGGGTCGTTTTCGTGTCCTGTCCTCTCACCGCCAGAGAGACCAACAGCAAGGAGAGACACACAAAGCATATCGTTATTTTTTTCTTCATATTCAATTATCCAATAAATAAATCAATTCATCCAGTCGACAGGACAATCCTTGATTGGCAAGGGCATCCGCTTGGACCAGTCCGCAAAATCAACTAAATAGTACTTATCTTCCTCTTTTAACAGATAGTAAGCGTAACGCCCACGGTACTCGTTAGATATATTATATGTTATTTTATCAGTGCTTTCTGTCCGTCGTCTGATATCCAGACCAATCCAGTTATTGGGATAAGTGCTTGTCAGTTTAAAGCGCTTGCCTCCCGTTGACAACGGCTTGGATCCGGTATGTACAGTTCCTCCCGTTCCATTGATGAAAGTACGCATTTCTATAAATACAGCCCGATTTTCTTCCAGCTCTGATGCCGGCAACTTGCCTTCCGGATGTTTCCAAACATTGGTTCCTTCCTCTTTTGTAAATTTATCTTGCCCTGTCGGGTAAGCGTATGTTTTATAAAAATCCTGTAAATTATCCGTGTCAATCTCTCCCCACATGGTGGTAATACCCTGCTTGATTTCAATAAACACACTGTTTTCTTTAAAAGATGGGGCCGGATACACTTCCGGGACATGTATCTTGTCCTGCAAATATATAGTCTGTCCATAGTCATTATAACTTCCCGTACCATCACCAAAATACAGTGCCGCATAATTGTCTGTTTGGTCCCATTCATATTTCGCCAACTTGCCGACAGTATCATTCTTCGCCACATTTGCCTTCTCCGTCTCTGTCAAAACCAACGGACGAATGATGTAGAGATATGAGTTTCCATTGCTATAGCGGACTAACTGATCTTTGTCCACATTTCCTTCGTTGACAGGCCGGTTTATATCTTTAACCCTGGCCGATTTCATACTATTATAAGGAGTAGTAATGGACGTCGGATACTTATCCCATTCTCCATCCACTTGACGCTCGAAGCTGTAATATACATTTAGTGTCCTATAAACATCTATCGACGTATTAGAATAATTAGACAGATATGCGCTTGTAATGATAGCTCTAACATTGATCCTATTCGGCACCAACGTGTTGCCCGCACTCGTTTCCTGCGTTCCATCAACCGTTACAGTCACACTTCCTTTCCTTTCTGATAAACCCTTATTGTCTGGCAATTTATCCCATGTGACCTTGAACTGCCCTTCCTCGTTTGTGATAAATGCATCCGTAGAAGATACACCGGGTAAGTCGCTCACCTTTACTCCGGCTGTGACCTTTTTGCCGGTCTTGTCATACACGGTAAATAGAACCGAACCGTCCGAAGGTACAACATACTCTTTCAGGGAAGAGTTCCAGTATTCAGGAATAACATTGTATTTTCCAACTTCTATCTCGATAACAGAGGATTTTCCGGTCAGGAAATCCCAGAAATCAGTTTGCTTGTTCCGGTCCGCCGGCCATTTTTGGTCAGGATTATGCGGGTTGTCCACATCACCGGACGAGATATACTCTTTCCAAAGCTCGTAGGCACTTTTACCGTTGGCTCCGTTAGCTCCATCCTTTCCGTCCTTTCCATCCTTTCCGTCCTTTCCATCTTTGCCATCCTTACCGAAAGCGGGCTTGCCTGTATCCGTTCCATTTATATACCAGTTGCCGTTATCGCCAATGGCAACCTCGGGAGATTTCCCGTCCTGCCCAACGGCCTTTTTCCCGGTATCCGTTCCGTCCACAAACCAGTTGCCGTTATCGCCGATGGTGACCGTAGGAGGCACGGCATCCTTTCCGTCCTTTCCATCTTTGCCATCCTTACCGAAAGCAGGCTTGCCTGTATCCGTTCCGTTAATATACCAGTTGCCGTTATCGCCAATGGTGACTGTCGGCGGTATAGCATCACGACCATTCGTTCCGTCTTTACCGTCTTTACCATCCTGACCATCACGCCCACGTGCGCCGATACCGGTATCCTCTTTCCCAATGAACCAGTTGCCGTTATCACCTATATGCGGTGTCTGTCCGTCCTCTCCGCTGGCTCCGGTCAGGAAACGCCAGAAATCCTGTACCGTGTTGTTTTCGGAGGGCCATTTCTCGCCGGGATTATGCGGGTCGTCCACGCTACCGCTGGCAATCATGTCTTTCCACTGCTCGAAAGCACTCTGACCATCCTTCCCGTCTTTGCCATCTTTTCCCTTGAGAAACTTGAAGAAGTCAGCGACTTCTGTCTGATCCTTCGGCCAGTTGACGGTTCCATCCGCAACTTTTTCCTTCCAAAACTCGTAGGCTGAAAGCCCCGTATCACCTTTGGGCCCCTTGGGCATGGTGATATCCACGTCTGTACAGGATGTCATGAATGACACTATGACCATGCCGCACAGAACTGATGATTTGAATAAATTCATGTAATTGTTTAATTTTAAATATATAAAATGAGGAATAAATCAATATAATCAATACCTAAAATAATTCCTTGATTTACGGAAAACGAGCAGTAAAAATTAACCATACTTGTTATAGTTATTAATATTAATAATATATTTTTTGCAAAATAAGATGAATATTTTAATTTTTAACTTATCAATTTAGCTCTATTTTTTAACAATTTGTTTATTAATCATGATTTTATTAATAAATAAACCGTATTTTTGGCCTATATCAATATTTATATTTGAATATGTACATTAAAATTCCTGCATAATCAGATGCAACCGACTATAACAAGAAATACCATACGGTTGTTATGGTCACTTTGATCATCTAACAATTTCGTCTTCAGACAATCCGTTCTTGTAATCAATAACTTGAAGCGTTTAAAAATCAGGAAGTACGGTATATTTTGGACCTTTTTCTTTCTTGTATGTTATTTCCCCACTCCCGGCTGTTGTCTTTTAGCACGCAGCATTTCTGCCACTTTCTTTTCCGTCCAACGCTCGAAGTCCTCCACCTCTTTCCTGATCTTCCATATTAGCTTCCTGTCCCTGTTCCACTCGAAGCAGTTCTCCAGCCTGTCAAGTGTCTTGGCGTCCGCATTTCCCGACATCAGAACGTAGCGGTATTTGAGCCGCCAGCCCCTTTTAAGCTGCCATGCGTTATGCACCAGCGAAAAAAGAAACAATTCCACGATGGTGACTTGAACAAGATACGACCTGGAATATGTCACGTTGAAACTATGGCTGTGGTTTACTTTCAACCCTTCCAACCGGTCTATCTGTCGGCTCAACTGTTGCAGGTACTCGTCCGTTGCTGCACCCTTGTTCTTTCATCCGTCATCCTGAACAGGACTTTGTTCGCCTGGAGTGTTTTATGCATTTCCAGCACGTCCTGACCGCCTGCGGTGTCTTTCCTAGACAGATGCAGACAGCCTGCCACATTATATCAAGTTGCTCCTTGGTCAGTTATCCTTTTCCCTGCTATTTTCCATGGCTGCGTAATTTTCGGTTTGCGCTCTTGGCGAAGAATTGCTTAAATTCGCTATTATTCAACAATTTGCGCTGTTCAACCAACTTGGTAAAACTATATAAAAACAACTGTTTTACTACTAAGGTAGAAATTTACGCTTATTATCCGTTTTTGATCAGGTGTGAGAGTTTCGGATCCGCCTTGATGCGCTCGATCTCGTCAGCGACAATCTGCTTAACCTCGCTCTTGATGCGGTAGTAGTTGGCATCAATCTGCTGCTGCATGGTGTCGTTGCCATCCTTGTCGGTGAAGTCGATGATCTGCGGTATCTTCACGTAGCGGGCGGTCTCCCGCCTGACTTTCTCGTTATCCACTACAATCTCGGCATGGAAAATCTTCTGCTCGATGCGCTCGTCGAAGTTGTCGGCTACCGCCCCCACGAACATGCCCTGCGTGAGGTTGGAAATCTTGCTTGCCGGAATAAGGCTGTCCATCTGGGTGTTGATGGAGACGGAAGTCTCGTTCCGGTTGATGGTCATGTTCTGCCGTTTCTGCAGGACCTTTCCGAAGCGTTCGGAGAGCGTCTTGGCGGTTTCCGCAACTACCTGACCTGCAAATACATTGCCGACCGTGTTACAGATTACGGCGCTTTCCTTGTCACCGTAGTCACGCTTCAACTGAGAGAAATCCTGAAAGCCGAGCATGACGGCTACCTTGTTGCTTCGAGCGGTGGCAATGAGGTTATCCAGCCCACGTATGTAAATGGTGGGCAGCTCGTCGATAATCACGGAGGATTTGAGACGTTTCTTCTTATTGATGAGCTTGACAATGCGGGAGTTGTACAATCCCAAAGCCGCCCCGTAGATGCCCTGACGGTCGGGATTGTTGCCGACTACCAGCACTTTCGGCTCTTCGGGATTGTTGATGTCGAGGGTGAAATCGTCCGCCGTCATCACCCAGTAGAGAGCCGGGGAGATCATGCGGGAAAGCGGTATCTTGGCACTGGCAATCTGCCCCTGCAACTGCTCCACCGCCGAGCTTTCCCATGCGTCCATGAAGGGAGAAAGGTAGTTCTCAAGCTCCGGGTACGAGGTCAGGATGGGGAAAATGTCGGCATACTTGCGGTTCAGGAACTCGATGGCATGGGGGAAGGTGCAATACTTGCCGTTCTTGTAGATTTTGAGATACCATATAATACTGGCTAACAGAATGATAGGCGATTCCACGAAGAAATCGCCCTGCTTGGAAATCCATGTGCGGTTCAAATTTAACATTATCGTGTAGGCACTCTCGTAGGCATCGCTGATGTCGGTCATGAAGTCGGGATGGATGGGGTTGCAGCGGTGGCTTTCCCTCGGATTGTCGAAGTTTATCACGTAGAACTTGGGCTTGACCTTGTAGCCGTCCAAGTGGGCGAGTAGGTGGTTGTAGGCTATCTCGGCGAGGTCGGGGTACTTGAAATCATACAGGAAAAGCGAATAGCCCTTCTCGATGGTCTGTTTTATGTACTGGTTGATTATCGCATAGGACTTGCCCGAACCGGGCGTACCCAAGACCATCGTCGCACGGAAGGGATTGACAAGGTTAATCCATCCGTCATACGCCCTTCCCCTGAACCGGAAGCGGGTGCGGAGATTGACAGAATACTCGTTCTCCTTCAGTTTGGTTTCCTGCATGAAGGATTCGTTCTCGACGTTGAACACGTCTTCGAGCAGGTCGGTCTTCAGCAGGCGTGACATCCACAGCCCTGCCATGAGCAGGCAGATATACCCGACGGTAAGGGTGGCGATATACAGCACGGTGTCTGCCGGAAGCGACAGAGGAAGGGCGAGCAGCCACCAGTTGCCGAAAAAGAGCAGCAAGCCGGACACGCCGCAAAGGATGATCCTGCGCCACGTGATTTTCTGCTCCTTCACGCCCTTTGTGCCGAGGCAGCTAAGGGCGAGGAACAGCACGGCGAAGAGCTTCGTCCAGAGGATATTGGAGAACAGCCCGGCGGTACGCTGGAAGCCGAGCAATATCCTATCGACCACGCCGATGTCGATGCCCCATTCCCGGACGGACTGGTAACAGAACCAATAAATATTGATGACTACAAATAAAATGCTTATCGCACGCATGAACTCCATGACTTTGGCGAGTCCACGCAAATCGTCTTCGTTTTGCATATTAATATAATTTTTAAATGGTGAGTAAACTAAAAAACGGAAGGCTACTGCTGCCTGCCGTACCTGCGCTTCTTCTTCCTTTTCCGCTGCTGCGGTGCGGACTGGTCGCCGGATGCGCTGCCCTGCACGGGTGCGAACAGGCTGAAAGCGTTCGCCACATTTTCAGCGGTGCTGTCCTTGTGGTCGGGCTGGTACGCTGTATCACGTTCCTGCCATTCAGGTGCGCCGGAATGTTCCTGCTGTTGTACGGGGTGCGTACCGTCCTGCCCGTTGAAAAGGTCGTTGAACACATTGGCTGAAAACTCCTTGCCCAGACGGGAACCGTTGAAAACGGTCTTGTCGGCATGGTCGATAAAGGTTGCGCCATAGATGCGCCCGGCTTCGTTCTGACGGAACACCACGCCGATACCCTGCCGGAGCAGTTCACGCTCGAAAAGTGCCCGATCACGCTCTGCGGTCTGCATGGCTGCCGCTATGCGGGCGGCGGTGTCGGTGGCAATGTCCTTGTGCTTCTTCACCCATGCAGCGGAAACCTGCATACGCTTTTCCAGTGCGTCGATGCCTGCTTCCTTGCCGAAGATGGAAGATTTGAAGGGCTTGCCGACTTTGTTACCTTCCTTATCCGTTGCCGAATAGGACAAGCCGTGATACTCCCGTCCGCCATATTCCCCTTTGACTTCATCCACCGAAATGCCGTAAAGCGAAAGTACGGCACGGTATTCGCCGAGCGACTGGAAACGCCATTCACGGGTTATCGGACGGATCACGCCCGCCAACTGCCCTTTGAGGTTGCCGCCCTCGTAATCGACGGGCGACAAGGGCAGCCCTTCCTTCCACTCCTTTTTAGTTGCCGGGGTAAGGCTGAACTGTTGTTCCAGTTCCCGGCAGACGGCCATCGAACGCTCGTGTTCGTAGCTGTCGGAAATGGCACGCCCGGTTTCGTCCACCCGGACGGAAACGACGTGCAGGTGTTCCCTACCGATGTCGTTGTGGCGATAGACAATATAAGGCTGGTCGCCGAAGCCCATGCGCCGCATATACTCTTCCGCCAACTTGATAAACTGCTCTTCACTCACGCAATCTTTCGGATCGGGATTGAGCGAAATGTGCAGGATGGGTTTCTCGGTCTTGCGGTTGGCGGTCAGGTAGTCCTCGAACGAACGGGAAAGATGCTCTATCGTGTAGGGGTTATCGCCCTGCGGCTCGATAATCCGGTTGCCGAAAAGCACGTCGGCATGAAGCTCGTCCACCTTCAACTGGTTGTACGAAAGCACGCCGTACAGACTGCTGCCGTGTGAAATCTTGGCTATCATCGCACCGGGTATTTGGTCTGAAACTCTTCCACCAGTGCGGAAATCTGTTTGCTAAGTTCCACTAGTTCGAGGGTGTGCTGCTCCAGTTTATAAAGGAAA
>URMA01000110.1 GCA_900548875.1 uncultured Porphyromonadaceae bacterium
CCCCCTTTGTGTCGGTATATGTGAATGTGTCAATTGATTTGTGTTAATTAGTGTCTATTTCAAAATAAAACTAAAAAATATTGAGCAAAATGATATCAAAATTTGGAATATCGGAATAAAGTGATATATTTGCAAAATAAATAATCAACATTTGTTTTGAAATGGGACTTATCATACCGAAAAAATATAAACTAAAACTATTGCCGGAGACCACGGAGATAGCCATCAAACTCATCAAGGATTCTTTTCAGGAGCGGTTGGCGAAAGCATTGCACCTGCGACGTGTCACGGCGCCTTTGTTCGTGCTTTCGGGCACGGGCTTGAACGACGATTTGAACGGCGTGGAGCATGCCGTTTCGTTTAAAATCAAGGCGATGAACGACAGTCAGGCAGAAGTGGTGCACTCACTGGCAAAGTGGAAGCGCACGAAGCTCGGTGCATACTGCATTGCGCCGGGGTTCGGACTTTATACCGACATGAACGCCATCCGCACGTCGGAGGATCTCGACAATATCCACTCGCTCTATGTCGACCAGTGGGATTGGGAACAGACGATTCGTGAAGAGGACCGCAACCTCGACTATCTGGTGGCTACCGTGCGCAAAATCTATTCAGCGCTGCGCGAAACGGAGCAGATTGTCTACGACCGTTTTCCGCACATCACTCCGGTGTTGCCCGACGACATAAAGGTGGTGCATACCGAAGAATTGGTGAAAATGTATCCCGGCTTGACACCGAAGGAGCGTGAACGCGAAATTACGAAGAAATACCGTGCCGTGTTCCTCGTGGGCATCGGTGCGCCGCTTTCCGACGGTAAACCTCATGACGGACGTGCTCCCGACTATGACGACTGGATTACTGAAAACAGCGCCGGCTATCGGGGCTTGAACGGTGACATCATGCTCTGGAACGATGTGCTCGACATTCCGTTCGAACTCTCCTCAATGGGCATACGTGTCAGCGCCGATTCCTTGCTGAAGCAGCTCAAGCTGCGCGGTTGCGAGGAGCGCAAGAACCTTCAATTCCACCGTGCCTTGCTCAACGGTGAGCTGCCGTATTCCATTGGCGGCGGTATCGGACAAAGCCGTCTGTGCATGTTCCTTCTGCAGAAAGCCCACATTGGCGAAGTGCAGGCAAGCATCTGGCCTGAAGAGCAGATAGAAGAATGTGCCCGCCACAGCATTTATTTAATGTAACCAAGAGCCATATTTAGAGTTTAGATAAGAGTCGGAGCAGGGATGCTCCGCAGTGTCCGGTGGCAGTCATGCCTGTAAAAACCGGAGAGAAAAAGGGAATAAACAAAGCCCAGTAACTAAGTTTTTCCGCATTTTTTCGCCCATCCCGGCAAAAAAATGCGGAAAAATTTTGCGTATTCGGAAATATGCCCTATCTTTGCACACGCTAACTGAAACGAGCAACTATCAATGGTGCGGTAGTTCAGCTGGTTAGAATACATGCCTGTCACGCATGGGGTCGCGGGTTCGAGTCCCGTCCGCACCGCGAAAAGCTTCGGAAAACCTCCGAAGCTTTTTTGTTTTTTCGATATGAGATTATCTTACAGAAGGGAATTCTCTTTCTACTGCCCCAGAATATGAAAAGATTGGAGTAGCGAATGTTGTATCATGTCTGTTGTGTTTGCTGAATATAAAAAGAAAAAACCCTTACGGGGCTTCACAGCTACGTAAGGGTACGTCCTTGTTGTAATAGTATGGTTTTTATAAAAGTGTATATTGTAGAAATATATATTGATAGTGTTGGATTGTTATTTCTTCTGTAACAGTCAGTGCTTGAGGTGCTTTTTTATGAAAGCATCCACTTTGTCGAACATTTCGTCGGTCCAGAATTCCCAACTGCCGTGGTCGGCGCGGCGGAGGGCGTAGAACTCATATTCGATGCCGTTTTCTTCCAGTTTGTTGGCCAGCATGTCGCTCTGCGAGAAGGGGACTACGCGGTCCATCGTTCCGTGGGCAAGGAATACCGGCGGCATGTTGCGGTTGCTGTCGATGTAGTAGTACGGGCTGGCTTCCTTGGCTTTTTCCGGAGCGTCGTAGACTGCAACATTTCCGATGAGCCGTCCTTCCGGGCTAAGGGCGTCGCCTTTGCTTGCCGCTGTGGGGTCGTCTTTCAGACGGAGTACATCGGTCGGCGGGTAATAGGCGATGATGCCGTTGATTGCGGGCAGCGTGTCATTGCCTATGTGCAAGCCTGTGAAGAGGGCCGTATGTGCACCCGACGAAGTTCCCCAGACGAACATGTTGTTTGCATCGATACCGTATTTGTCGGCATTTTTGCGCATGAATTTTATTGCCGAAATGGCGTCGTTGCGTTGTGCCGGGAAGGTTGCCAGTCCCGAATGGCGGTATTCAACTATTGCCACCACGTAGCCGCGACGGGCAAAGACGGAGAGCGCAGGAATGTCAGTATAAAGTTTTTGTTCCATCCATGCCGAGCCTTTGACGAAAACAATGCACGGATAACCCTTTGTCATGCTGCCTTTTTTGTCGGGCTGGATTATCTGAAGTTTCAGATCTGTGCCATCCTTTGTGGCGTAGACCACGTCTTTCAGATAGGTCATTCGCGGAAGCGTGTCGTTTTGTGTCACCATTTCTACCGACTTGTTAGTCGGCTGTGCTTCCGGAAAGTTCTTGTCCGTGTTGCGCGGTCCATTTTGTGCCTGTATTCCCAAGGAACAGGCACCAAGGAGGATTACCGTTAGTTTTTTCAATAGTGACATGCACAATATATTTAGAAGAAAAACTATTTTTCAAACAAAATTTTGTTACGCACATTGCAACTGACCAGGCTGCTTTTGAAATCGGCCGTCGGGTTTGTTTGCGATGCTTGAACATTTCAATATCCGCATTTTCCGGATACCAGGAAAAGGTTGGAGCAGAACGAATGTGTTCCCAATGAAATTGAACAATTACTGTCTATTGTACAGGAAGAACATCTGTGAACTTGCCTTGTTAAAGCAATACATCGTTCATCGCTATTTCCATTCAAACCTAATTCTTTTGAAAACCACTGCAAAAGTAAATGTATATTGATGGTTTTTGTTTGTCTGTAAGTGTCATTCTGTGTTGTCTGTAGAGGTCATGACGGTTGCGCTTCGGGAACTGTCGGGGTATAGTTTTACATGTAAAATGGTTGGATTACAAATGTTTGCGTAGCGCGAGTATGAATGTGACTCAATGAAAAGATAATGAAAGTTTTGCTTTCTTGTTCTTTTTATACTATCTTTAATGTTGCATATGAGAAATGAAAAGAAATTACTGAAATCGGATGAGCCTTTTTTCGCTTCGTTTTATACGAATGTGACACAGCGTGAGTTGTATGAACGTCATTTCAAGTTGGCACGGATTGTGTCGGGGAAAGCAGTGCTGAGTGCCGGTAGGCAGGAGGTTGTGGCAGGTGCGGGAGAATATGCGTTTGTCACTCCCGGCGGATTCTCTAAAATCCGGATGTACCCTGAGGGCGGCGAGCCTTTTCGTCTGGTGGGGCTGAACTTTACAGACAAGTTCTTGCGCGACTATCAGCGCCGGCATTCCTTTGCTTGTCACAATCTATCGGGAAAGCCCCGATGTCTCGAAAAACTGAAGCCGGAACCGTGGCTGGAAGCCCTTTTCCTTTCTCTCAATTATTGTCTGGAGGCAGGTGATTTGCCGGATGCGGAAATCGTTGACATGAAGCTCTGTGAGTGTATGCATATCCTTGCCGTGCGCTATCCGGAACAATTTTCTGCCTTTACCATCGGTTCCGGACGGCAGCGGATAGATTTGGAAACATTTTTGAACGAAAACTATATGTATAATGCGCCGCTGGTACGTTTTGCCGAACTGTCGGGACGGAGCCTTTCCACGTTCCGCCGCGAATGTCAGGAGCGTTTAGGCATGTCGCCCGGCGAATGGATACAACGGAAGAGGCTTGAGCAGGCCTATTCCCGTTTGCAGGCCGGCGAACGTCCTTCCGACATCTATTGGGAACTCGGGTTCGTTACGCTGGCACATTTTTCCCGAAAGTTCAAGGAACACTATGGCTTCCCTCCCTCGCAGGTGGCAGGGAAAGAAAAGAGAGACACGCCCGAGGGCGCATCTCTCGCAAATAAGTGATAGAGTGAACAAAAAATTATTGTTCAGTTTTGATTATGGGAATGTTTCGTTTTATGATTTGCTTGATATGGCGCATTCTTGGCAGACGTCCTGTCATGTAGCGGTTCAGATGTGTGCCGCAAAGAATGACAATGAGCAGGACAATGCCGACGATGCATACCCAACCGTACACTTCTTTCAGGCTTACGAGTGTGGCCTGTGTGGAAACCGCACTGAAAATGCCGCTCATGCTTTCCGGGCGGAGAGCCGTGTTGACAGCGTCGAGGTGCGTGCTGAGATTCTGAATGTTTTCCGGAATCAGCGCCTGCATGGCACGGCCGAACAGGGCAGTCCCCAGCACGGAGCCGAAGCCCGTACGGATAAATCCCAGAATGGCCAGTACCTGGAAAAAGTGCTGGAAAGGAACAATTCCCGTGACATATACCGTCAGCGATATATAGAGGGTGATGTATCCCCATCCGCGCAGAAAGGTAGGAAGGTATAGCTGTTCGATGTTCATCCGCGGGTCGATGAGGAAGTACATGAAGCACTGATAGGCCACCAGACAGGCAAATCCCCAAAATACAGGAACTTTGAAATTTCCGTGCAGTTTTACGTGCCACAAGTAGGTCAGCACGGCACCGACCACAGTGCCGCCGAAGTTCCACCAGTTGAGCGACACGGCGTTCAGAACGTCATATTTCAGAATTCCACCGGTGAACATGTTCTGGAGCACACTCGGCGTAGCCTGCAAAAGGCAGAGCATCAGGAACAGTACCAGCAGGGCAAACAGGTTGCGGTAGCGGAACGCTTCCTTTTCGATGAAGGGATGGCGGCGGAACATGATGCGGTGAATGTTCAGCAGGACAGCCAGCACGGTGATGACCGAAGCCAGGCAGATATAGGGAGAATCAAACCAGTCGTAGAATTGTCCGTATTCCAGTACGAAAATAAACGCAAGCAGAAATATGGACCAGAGCAGTCCGCCAATCCAGTCGATGCCGAACAGCGGAAGCGGGCGCATGAAGCGGAAATGGCGGGTGAAAAGTACCACAATCAGCCACACGACAAGAAGCAGTCCGATGATAATCAGGTGCATGAAACGCCAGTTTGCCCAATAGCCGAGATACACGGTGAGCAGTCCTGAAAGCTGGATGCTGCCGAGCACAATCATGTAGACCACCGGGAAAAATACGGCAAAGTCGCGTGTCGGAGTCAGGCTGAGCTGTACGTTGGAAAGGGCCTCGAATGTACCCCACATTCGGAGCATGCCGGCAATGAAGCAGACAATGACGAGCAGCGGCAGGCTGTCGGTGTGCATGGTGATGAGGTTGCACACAATCAGCGCCGGACACACGAATAGCAGAATGCTGCGCGAAGTGAAACGGAACTTCAGCCGGAAAAGTATCGGGAAAATGACGGTCATGCCGACAAACGAGGCATAGCCTGCCATCATGATATCTTCCTGCATCAGCGCCAGCGAACCCACCATCTGCGATACGGACGAGAGGTAGATGCCGCCGCTGAACTGAAACGCCGTGGCGAGAAAGAGACAGAGAAACACACGGATGCGGTTCGGGATAAACTCTCGGAACATCATCACCTGTGTTGGCATATTTGGTCCTGGCATGGCAGTTTACTCCTTATCGTTGACGTAACATTCGACATTCATTCCGGCACGGAGGCGCGCAAGGTTTTCGGCACTGTTGGCCTTGGTGAAAGCTATGCGCACCGGTATGCGCTGTTCCACCTTGACAAAGTTGCCGGCGGAATTGTCCTGCGGCATGAGTGAATAGGAAGCGCCCGTAGCGTCGGAAATGGATTCGATTACTCCCTGATATGTAACGCCCGGAACGGCGTCCACCTCGATTTCAACCTTCTGTCCTTCCTTCATGTCGGTAGTCTGGGTTTCCTTGTAGTTGGCAATCACCCATTTGTCGGTTGCGTCGACAATCGTCACCATCGTCTGGCCCGGCTGCACGAGTTCGCCTTCGTGGATGTTTTTGCGGCCGGTCACGCCGTCGGTGGTTGCTACGATGACGGTGTAGGAAAGGTTCAGTTTGGCAAGGTTCAGGGCAGCTTCCGCCAATTTGATGTTGGCGTCGTTCTGTTCAAGACGTTGTGTCTGCTCGTGTTTCACGAGTGAGGTCGATTCCTTCTGCCGGCTCAACTGTTCGTAGCGGGCCTTTGCTGCTTCGTATTCCGTTTTCACGCGGTCGAACTGTTGGGGAGTGACGGCTTCTTCCTTCATCAGTCCCGTGTAGCGGCGGTAGTCGGCTTCCGCGTTTTGCAGGCGTACGCGCGCTTCTTCAATACTTGCTTCCGTCGCAAAAATGTTGCTTTGGGTGGTATTGATGGTGGTGTGCATGGCGTCCTTTCCAACGAGCGCGTTTTGATAGTTGGCTTCGGCCTGTGCCAGTCGCAGGCGGTATTCGGCATCTTCGATAACCAGCAGCGTGTCGCCTTTCTTCACTTGCTGGTACTCTTCAAAATAGATTTTCTTGATAAAACCCTGCACGCGGGTGTTGACCGGCGTGATATGCTGTTTCACCTGCGCGTTGTCGGTGTAGCGCACGTCGCCGAAATGGATAAAGCGGCTGCATACCCAGCAGAGACCGCCGAGGATAATCACCAGAAGGATGACGTTGGAAATTATTTTGTTTCTTCGAATGTTCTTGCTCATTGTCGTATGTGTTTAATTGTGATTGTTTGAATATTAGAGGTTGCCTGTGGTTTTCTTCAGCAGGCAATACTGGTAGAGGATGCCGATTTGCGCGTTGGCAAGTTCGAGCTCGCTGCTGAGTTGGATGTTGCTGGCGTCGAGCATGTCGGTAATCAGCGAAAGCCCGTTGATATAGCGGCTATGGACCACGCTGTAGTTTTCGTGGGCCAGCTGTACGCTCTTTTCTTTTGTCCGCAGGCGTTCGTAGGCTTCCTGCAAGTCGATGTAGGAGGCATGTACGCCGTTGGAGAGTTGCTCTTCGGCGTATTCAAAATCCCGTTGTGCCTTGCGGGTGGCAATCTGTGCCTTTTTCAGTTTCTTGTTGTTTTTATAGAGGGAGTCGAATTTGTAGCTGAAACTTACACCGACCATCCAGTAGTTGAAATTGCTGTTGATGGGCGGAACTTCGATAAGGATAGGTCCGTCGAGGTTGTTGGAGGCGAAAAGAGCCACCGACGGACGGCGTTCGGCTTTTGCCATCAGTTCCTGCTTCTTCCCCATGTCGACGGCAAGATTTGCCAGTTGCAGGGCAGGCGCATTCTTCATTTCCTCCTGCCAGAATGATTCGCTGCGCTGGTCGAGGCGGACGGCAAGCAGGGTGGTGTCGGGCACGATTTCCACGTTGTTGTCAAGTCCGAGCGTTGTGGTCAGTTGTCGGTTGAGGATGTTGCGGCGGTTGCGCGTGTTGGTCAGTCCGAGTTCCAGATTCTGCAACTGGAGTTCGTAGCGGGTGATGTCGCTTTTCAGTGCCGTGCCTTGGCGGTGGGCGGCGGTGATTTCTTCGACCAACAGCCGTGTCTGTTCAATGTTTTTCTCGTAGATTTCCTCCTGATTGTGGAGTTGGAAAAGTTGCAGATAGTAGCCGGCAAGCAGGAAGCGTACGTCCTGGCGGTTGTTGGCGAGTTCGAGTTCTGCAATCTGTTTTTGCAGTTCGCTCATTTCAATGCCGGTGGAGATGGCGCCGCCCGAATAGACTACCTGTGTGGCTTTCAGGGCGAAGTTGTTGCCGAAATGAGGCATGTCGGCTTTCATTCCGTTGGAGAAGTCGCGGTCGGCCATCCAGCCGTCGCCGATGTAGCTGAGCGACAGACTTGCTTCAATGGAAGGCAGGCGGTCGTTTTTTGCCACCTTGACGGCTTCGGCCGCTTCGTCGACTGCCAATTGTCGGGAAGCGATGCTTTTGCTGTTGGCATCCGCCAGACGAAACATTTCGTCCATAGTCAGCACTTGTTGTTGTGCAGCTGCCGGCCATCCTCCTGCGAGGGTCAGCAGGCCGGCAAGAATCAATTTTTTGTTCATCGTATCACTTTTTGTTTTTCTGTGTGCAAAGTTCCGCCAAAAAACATTTTTTTCAGTTGTCTGAAAAATGGAGAAATTTGTTTTATTTGAAGATTTTGTTTGCTATATTTGTAGATATTATAGTGGAGTAGTAATGGAATCGTTTGATATACTTAATATTAAGGAGCTGTTGGAGGAAAAGGACGGTTTGTCCTATAAGGGGGAGCTTGCCGTGTTTTCTACGGAACCGGGAACGCGGTTCCGGTTGCGGCAGGGGG
>URMA01000111.1 GCA_900548875.1 uncultured Porphyromonadaceae bacterium
CAGCGAGCCGGGCTGCTGCGGCATGCACATCACCTGCGAGCGCGATTCGCTGTTGCAGGGCGTGTCGACGGAGATTGTCTATTACGACGATGAAGACCTTGATGCCTATGCCGGCATTCCTTCCAACGGCTATAACGAAGAACAGATTGAGGCTTTCCGCGACGTGCTGCTGACGCTGCTCCCCGACGACATTGCCGGATGGGCACGCTCGTTGCAGCTGCGCGGCATCAACCTGCCCGACATCGTGAAGGAAGAGCTGCTGCTCATCGTGCGCGAAGAGCGCGAACGCAAGGTAAACGGATAGCCGTTTGTCCGATGAATGAAAAAGGAAACGAATGGAAATACTGGAATATACTTTCTTTAGAAACGCTCTGTTTGGGCTGATGCTGATAAGCGTGGCATCGGCCATTATCGGAACGTATGTCATCATCCGCCGGCTGATGTTTGTCAGCGGCGGTGTCACCCATGCTTGTTTCGGCGGATTGGGATTGGGCTACTACCTGGGAATGAACCCCCTGCTGATGGCCGGTGTGTTTGCCGTCGGCTCGTCGTTGGGTGTGGAATGGGTGTCGACACGCTACCATGTGCGGGAGGATTCCGCCATTTCCGTCGTGTGGGCGTTGGGCATGGCCATTGGCGTGCTGTTTATTTTCCTTACGCCCGGCTATGTGCCCGAACTCAATAATTTCCTGTTCGGCAGTATTCTTACCATCAGTCAGACCGATTTGCTGATTTTCGCCGTCTATCTGCTTGTGCTGTTGGGGTTTGTGGGCGTGTATTTCCGCCCGATTATGGCTTGTGCTTTCGACAGCGACTTTGCCCGTACCATCGGTATGCCCGTGCGGCTTATCAACAGTGCGATGATGGTGCTTGTTTCCATTTGTATTGTGCTGACGCTGAAACTTATCGGAATCATGCTGCTGATGTCGCTGTTTGCCATACCGCAGATGATTGCCGAAGTGTTCACCACGCGTTTGCGTCCGATGATAGCTTTGGCGGTGGTCGTGAGCCTGCTCGGTTCCGTGGCCGGCCTTTTCCTGTCCTATTATACCAACGTGCCGGCATCCGCTACCATCGTATTGACGCTGATAGCCGCCTACGCCATTGTGCGTGTTGTCAGGGAAGCCAGACGGCGGCGTGTAAAATGAACGCTGACAGGCAATAAATTACAGTTGAATCCGTTAAAATAATTAATTAAAACAGACTTGATTTTGACACGTCGTCCTATATATTTTCTGCTTCTTTTAGCGATGTTCTTCCTGCTGTTCCCTTCGTGCAGTACGAAAAAGAATACCGCCGGAACGCGTTTTTATCAGGCGTTTACGACGCGCTATAACGTGTATTTCAACGGCGAGGAGCACTACAAGGAGCAGCTGAAGAAAATAGAGGACGAATATGAGGACGACTATTCCGACCTGCTGTTTATCCATCCGGCAGAAGCGCATGCCGACCCGAAGGCCACCAAGCCGTCGGCCAACTTCGACCGTACGCTGGAAAAGATGCAGAAGGCCATTGCCCTGCACTCCATCCAAAAGAAGCCGAAAAAGGACCGTGGCAAGATGCGCGATCCGAAATACCGCGAATATCTGAAACGCGGCGAATACAATCCTTTTCTCCACAATGCCTGGCGGCTGATGGGTGAAGCCCAGTATCTGAACGGCGATTTTCTCGGCGCTGCATCCACATTCCGCTATATCGAACGCTATTTCAACTGGTTGCCGGAACTCGTTACCGAGGCAAAAATCTGGCAGTTGCGTTCCTATTGTGCATTGGGTTGGACCAACGAGGCCGAAAATGTGGCCACCCGCCTGAAACCCGAAGAACTGACCACCAAAAAACTGCGTGGAATGTATAATATGGCGTATGCCGACTTCCTTATCAAGTCCAACCGTGGAAAAGATGCCGTGACTTATTTGTCGCAGGCAGTCAATGCCGCCGGAGGTGCGCAGAAGACGCGCATGCGGTTCCTTCTCGGTCAGCTTCAGGAGCAGAACGGGATGAAGGCCGAAGCCTATCAGACGTTCAAGAAAGTGGCCGATGCTTCGAACGCTTCCTATCGGACGAAATTCAACGCCCGCATCAAGCAGAGCGAGGTGTATATGGGCACGAACATCGAGCCGGAGGTGAAGTCGCTGGAACGAATGGCGCGGCAGGACCGGAACAAGGACTATCTCGACCAGGTGTATTATGCCATCGGTAACCTGTATCTTTCGCGCGGCGACACGCTGAAGGCGATTGACAATTATGTGCTTGCCAACGAAAAAAGCACACGCAACGGCATTGACAAGGCCATCAACTCGATAACCCTCGGCGGACTGTATTTCGACCGCTTCGAATACGACAAGGCGCAGCCGTGCTATTCGGAGGCCGTGCCGCAACTGCCCGACGATTATCCCGACTATGAAATGTTGAAACGCCGTTCCGACGTGCTTGACGAACTGGCCGTATATTCGCAGAACGTCACGTTGCAGGATTCCTTGCTTGAACTGGCGAAACTTTCACCCGAAGAACAGCGGAAAGTGGCCGAACGGTTGGCCGAAGAGTTGAAGGAAAAGGAACGGAAGGCGGCTGAAGAGGCCCGCCGTCAGGAATACCTGGCACAGCAGAATGCCGCCGGAAACAAGTTGCAGAGCAACACGACCACCTATACGCTCAACACCGACAAGTCGTGGTATTTCTACAATACGGCCACGAAAAATGCCGGTAAGACACAGTTCCAGAAAATGTGGGGCAGCCGTAAGTTGGAAGACGACTGGCGGCGTTCGAACAAAACCACTTTCTCCATGTCGGATTTTGAGGAGGCCAACTACGACGAGCCGGAAGAAACCGTCATGACCGACTCGCTGGGCAATCCGCTTTCCGATGAGCAGATAGCCGATGTAAAGAAGGCGAAAGAGGAGGAGGCACGCGAGCAGGACCCGCACTATCCGGAATATTATCTGGTGCAGATTCCGAAGACGGAGGAAGAAATTCAGACTTCCCACAATGTGGTGCAGGAAGGTCTGTTCAACATGGGTATTATCTTGAAAGACAAGTTGGAGGACGTAAGGGCGGCTGAAAACGCGTTCAACGAACTGCTGGAACGCTATCCCGACAATATCTATCGACTGGATGTGTACTACAACATGTATCTGATGTATATCCGCTATGGATATGCCGACAAGGCGGAACAGATGCGGCAGCTCGTTTTGCGCGACTTTGCCGATTCCAAATACGGACTGGCACTTGCCGATCCGAACTACATCGAGAACTTGCGCAACATGGAGCGCGTGCAGGAGGATATGTATGCCAAGACCTACGACGACTATCTCAACAACCGTACGCAGGCCGTTCACGATGCTTACGCCGAAATGATGCGCCGCTTCCCGCTGTCGAAGATTATGCCGAAGTTCATGTTGCTCCATGCCATGTCGTATATTCCGGAAAAGGATTACGAAAAGTTCCGCGAAACGCTCAAGGAACTGCTTGTGCGTTATCCTGAAACCGACATTACGCCGCTTGCTTCATCCATTTTGAAGGATATGGCTCAGGGCCGCAAGGTGAACGAAGGGGCAACGAGCATGCGCGGCATGATTTGGTCAATTCGCCTGACCAACGACACGACGGCTACCGACCCGAACCGCGAGCTGACGCCGTTTGACCCGTCGAGAGAAGGACCGCATATCTGTCTGCTTACCTATCCGACTGACAGCGTTTCGTCCAACCGTCTGCTGTTTGATGTGGCAAAGCATAACTTCTCCACTTATGCCGTGCGCGACTTCGACATCGACCGGATGACGTTCGGCCAGTTGGGCATCATCGTGATTAAAGGCTTTACGAGTTTTGCCGATTTGGAACAGTATAGCCGCGAACTGTTTGCCGACAAGCAAGTGCGGATTACGGAAAAGGTGAAGCCCGTATTTATCAGCGAAAAGAACTTTGACCTCCTGCTCAAGGAAGGCCGTTCGTTTGAAGAATATTTCCGTTTCATAGCTGAGCAGTCGGACGATGCAGTTGAGAAAAAGATTCAGCAGGCGGAAGAACGTATCGAGAATGGAGAAGAACCGGAGGAAAGTTCCGGAGAATGATATATGTTGGAAACTAAAAGTCAAGGGCTTATGAAAAACGGTAGGAACAAACGTTGGCTGATTTATCTGGTCATCTTTTTTGTGATTTTGGCGGCTATTATTCTTGTGTGCCGGTTGTCGCCCTCTGAAAGCGGAATCGACAGTAACCTGCTCGTCAACTCGGTCGCTGCACTGTTCTTTACGGGAATGGTTGCGCTGATTGACAGCGGTGTGCGCCGTTGGAAAAATAAAAAATAGAAACTGCCTATTCATACTATTATAGCAATATTTTGAACAGAAAAGGAAATAAAACTTCTTTTTCTGTTCAAATTATTACTACTTAGCCAATCTTAAAAAATAGCAACAGCTGTCGTCGGCCATGGAGATTCCTATAATTTGAAGAACTTTTTGGATGTTACGCTCCAATATGTGGGGGCTTGTGTTTGGATCTGTTACAAAATCTTGGTATTTTATGTTTGGATTTGTGACAAAAATTCCTTGTTTTATGTTTGGATTTATTACAAAATATTGCTGATTTGTGTTTGGATTTGTGACAAAATGATGTATATTTGCAGAAAAAAGATATGTTCAGACGAAGCGCAATAGACTGGTTAAATACTTGGAAAACAAAAGAAAATAGGAAACCGCTGGTTGTTCGTGGTGCAAGGCAGGTTGGAAAGACATCTTTGGTAGAAGAATTTGGCAAGCAATTTGACTTGTTTTTGTCTTTCAATTTGGAGAAGTCGGAGGACTTGGCTTTGTTTCAGCGTGAACTGCCGGTGAAGGAGCTTTTCGAACTGTTGTTGGCGATGAGAAATCGGACGAAGTCACGAGGCACAACTCTTCTGTTTATTGATGAAATACAGAATTCTCCTTATGCCATCAAACTATTGCGCTATTTTTATGAAGAAATGCCGGAAATTCATGTGATAGCCGCCGGTTCGTTGTTGGAAACGATGCTAAACCGTCAGTTGTCGTTTCCGGTCGGTCGGGTGGAGTACATAGCTTTGCGGCCTTGTACTTTCGTGGAATTTTTAGGGGCTTTGGGCGAAACTGCTTTGGAAGAAATGGTGAAGAATGCGACAGTGCCTGAGCCTTTGCATGCAAAAGCGATGTCGTTGTTCAACAAATACACTTTGATAGGAGGAATGCCCCAGGCTGTTGCCGACTATGCAAACAATCGGGATTTGGTGGCGCTTGACAGTGTGTATCAGTCGCTATTGACAGGCTATCGCGATGATGTGGAAAAATACAAGTCGTCGGAAATGTCGCGAAATGTGCTTCGTTATATCATTTCACATGGTTGGAACTTCGCAGCCGAGCGGATCACTTTTGAGCGTTTTGGAAATTCCAATTATAAAAGTCGTGAGGTCGGTGACGCATTCCGTACATTGCAAAAGGCAATGCTGCTGGAGTTGGTTTATCCTACAACCGAAACCCGATTGCCGTTGACCTGTGATTTGAGGAAGCGTCCCAAATTGTTGTGGTTGGACACCGGCTTGGTGAATTATTCGGCAGGTGTGCAGTCGGAATTGTTGGGAAAAGAGGATATCAATGATGCCTGGCGTGGAAGAATTGCCGAGCACATTGTCGGACAGGAGATTTTGGGGCAGGACAATGTGTTTTTGAGCGAACGGAGTTTCTGGGTACGGGAGGCACGAAACACACAGGCGGAATTGGATTATCTGTATAATTCACGTCGCTTCGGTCTGGTGCCGATAGAGGTGAAAAGCGGAACGAACGCGCGGCTGAAATCCTTGCAGTTGTTTATGGAGGAGAGTGCCGGACGTGTTGCATTTCGTTTTTGGTCATTGCCATTTTCTTCCGATACGATTCGTCTTGATAGCGGAAAGGAATATAAATTGTATAATTTGCCTTACTATTATGCCGGTCAGTTGGAGAAAGTCTTGGAAAATGTCATAACCATGTGATTGTTTCTCAAAAAATGCTAACTTTACGGAAAGTTGCGTTTGCAGAAGAACAAAGCATGGAGTAAATTTGTAGAATCTAAAACGATTGGACAGAATGGAAAAAAACGGCACTATATTGTGGGCTGACGATGAGATTGATTTGCTCAAACCCCATATCATGTTTTTGAAGCAGAAAGGCTATGAAGTGACGACGGTCAACAACGGCAGCGATGCGCTCGACTGTGTGGCGGAACAGCATTTCGACCTGGTGATACTCGACGAGAACATGCCGGGTATCAGTGGTCTGGAGGCGTTGTCGCAAATCAAGCAGCTGCACCCCGACGTGCCGGTGATTATGATTACGAAGAGCGAGGAGGAAAACATCATGAACCAGGCTATCGGCAACAAGATTGCCGACTACCTGATCAAGCCGGTCAATCCGAATCAGATTCTCATGTCGCTCAAAAAGAATCTGCATTCGGGAACGCTTGTGTCGCAAAAGGCCACATCCGACTATCAGCAGGAATTCCGCCGCATTACGGAACAAATCAACGAGTCGTATACCATCGAGGACTGGTATGAGCTCTATAAAAAGCTCGTGTTTTGGGAAATGGAGCTGGCTCAGACGGAAACGAATATGGACGAACTGCTGCTGATGCAGAAGAACGAGGCCAATTCTACGTTCTGCAAGTTTGTGAAAAAGAACTATGAGACGTGGGTGACGACCGACAAGCACCCGCTGATGAGCCATGAGATTTTCAAGACAAAGGTGTTTCCGCTGCTCGATGCCGGGGAAAAGGTGTTCTTCATTCTGATCGACAATTTCCGCCTCGACCAGTGGCGTATCATCAAGCCTATTCTGTCGGAATATTTCAACGTGGAGGAGGATCTCTATTGCAGTATTCTGCCGACGGCCACGCAATATGCCCGCAATGCCATTTTCTCGGGGCTGATGCCGTTGCAGATTGCAAAGATGTTTCCCGAGCTGTGGGTGGACGAGGACTCGGAAGAAGGCAAGAACCTGAACGAATCGCCGCTTATCCAGACGCAGCTCGACCGCTTCCGCAAACGCTATAAGTTTTCCTACAACAAGGTGTATGAAACCTCTTACGGCGAAAAACTGCTGCAAAATTTCGGCAATTTTGCCAACTACGACCTGAACGTGATTGTGTTCAACTTTATCGACATGCTTTCGCATGCGCGTACGGAGTCGAAGATGATTCGCGAACTGGCTGTCAACAATGCCGCTTACCGTTCGATTACGGAATCCTGGTTCCGCCATTCGTCGGCCATCGAACTGATGAAGCGCATTGCCGAAAGCGGAGCGCGCATCGTGCTGACTACGGACCACGGCACTATCCGTGTCGACAATCCCATCAAGGTCATCGGCGACAAGAATACAAATACGAACCTGCGCTACAAGGTGGGCAAGAACTTGAGCTACAACGAACGCCAGGTTTACGAAATAAAGCGTCCGGAACGCTACGGACTGCCTTCGCCCAATGTGTCGTCGACCTACATCTTTACGCTGAACAACGATTTCTTTGCTTATCCGAACAACTACAACTACTACGTCCAGTACTATAAGGACACATTCCAGCATGGCGGCATCTCAATGGAGGAAATGTTGGTGCCGATTGTGACGATGAAGGCAAAATAGGGCAGATCGATGGCAACGCGGGGAGTGATAGCTGACAAGGATTTCGGGCGCATCGTGCTGCGTACCCGGCGTGGGGCGCGTGGGGTGACCATGCGTGTGAAACCCGACGGGCTGTATGTGACGGTACCGTTCATGAGCCGTACCGACGAGGCGATGAAAGTGGTGGAACAGTACCGTGCGAAACTGCTGGAAGGCTATCGTAAAGTCAAGCCCGCCGCGATGGATGCCGATTTTCGTATCGATGCACCGTGTTTCAGGCTTTCGCTACGGCCGTCAGCGTCGCGCCATTTTATGCTTCGCCGCACCGACGACGGCGCTATGATTTTCTATCCTTCCGGTGCCGATTTTGCCGACAGCCGTGTCCAGCAGTTGCTGAAAGCGGGTGTCCTGCGGGCATTGAAGATAGCGGCGGCCGATTTCCTTCCGCCGTTGCTCGACGAGTGGTCGCAGCGCTTCAATCTTCCGTACAACAAAGTGAAAATCAACGGCGCACGGACACGTTGGGGCAGTTGCTCGGCGGCACGTACCATTAACCTTTCCTGCTATCTGATGCTCCTGCCTCCGCATTTGATGGACTATGTGCTTCTCCACGAACTCACACATACGCGCGAAATGAACCACGGCCCGAAATTCTGGGCGTTGCTCGACAGCATGACCGGCGGCCCGGGGACCGCCAAAGCGCTCCGAGGCGAGCTGCGGAACTTCTC
>URMA01000112.1 GCA_900548875.1 uncultured Porphyromonadaceae bacterium
CCCGCCGACGGCACGCTCTATATTTCCGTAACGAACACCGACCGCATATACAGCGTAGACCTCAATACAGACGAAAGCCATCTGAAGGAATGGGCCAGCGTGCCGGGACCGAACGGAATCGTCATCAAGGACGGTGCGATGTACGTTGCCTCCTATCCTGCCGACGGCACGACGAAAGCCGACAACGTGATTTACCGCATTGCCGACCTGAAGAATCCGCAACCGGAAGCCTACATCAACATTCCGGGACAATACGACGGCATCAGCTTCTCGGCGGACGGAGAATATGTCTATTTCACCAACTGGCAGCCGGCAGGCATCAGCAAAATGAATCTGAAAACCCGAAAGGTGACGGAACTTGACCTCGACCTGAAAGCACCGCTCATCGGTCCGGCCGACATTTCCATCGCCCACGGAAACATCTATATCCCCGACCTGCCCAACAGCCGGGTAGTCATCGTCAAGGAATAATCCAGACATATAAACGCCGCTGTCCGGTCAAATCCGCCTTTCGCGAGACTTGACCGGACAGCCTTATTTTTGTATCTGCCGACTTATTTTTTCACTGCCGGAGGATAGTAGCCTTCCACAATCGGGAGGAACTGCTTCAACAGCTTGTCGACCACATCCGGATGCTGCTTGGCAAGGTTTTCCTGCTGGCTGCGGTCACTTTTGAGGTTAAACAGTCCGTATTCGCCAAGATTACCGAGTTCGTTGCCTGTCAAATTGCGTTCTTTTCCCTTGTAAGGCATTATCAGCGCCCAATCGGCTGTACGGTAAGCCAAACGCCCGTCCGCCTCCAGAACGAGGTCTGTACGTCCTTTGCGGCTATGTCCGAGAAAAGCGTCAAGATGATTCTGCGTGTCCAACCCGTCAGGAATCTGATAGCCGAGCATCGAAGCCAACGAGGCCATCAGGTCAATCTGACAAACCAGCGCATCGGAAACCACCGGCTTCACCTTCCCTTTCCAATAGACAAAGAGAGGCACATGCGTACCGCCGTCGAAAAGGCTGTATTTACCGCCACGAAGCCCGCCGGTCGGCGAATGCTTCCCGACTTTTTCCACTGCGCCGTCCTTATAGCCGTCGTCAAGCACAGGACCGTTGTCGCTGGAGAATATGATAAGCGTATTTTCGAGAATTCCCTCTTTTTCCAAATGTTTGAGCAGTTCGCCCACACACCAGTCGGCCTCGACGATAGCATCACCGCGCGGACCCATTGTCGTAGCACCCACAAAGCGGCTGTGAGGAGCACGCGGCACGTGCGGCTGATGGAGCCCGTAGTAGAGGAAGAACGGCTCACCCTTGTGTTCGCTCACAAAAGTTTTTACCTTGTCCACAAAATAGTCCGCCATATCCTCGTCCACCCAACGTGCCTTTTCTCCGCCACGCATATAGCCAATGCGAGGAATACCGTTGACAATGGACTGGTTATGCCCGTGCGACCATTCCATTTTCAGCATTTCAGGATTTGTCAGCGCTGTCGGTTCGCCCTCAAAATTCTTCTTGTAGCTCACTTCGATTGGGTCGTTCGGGTCAAGTCCCACCACATCGCCGTTCTCCACATAAACCGTCGGTACACGGTCGTTCGTTGCGGCAATCAGACAGGAATAATCGAAGCCAATCTCGCGTGCACCCGGCTTGACGGTCTTGTTCCAGTCGACATTGCCATTACCCATTCCCAAATGCCATTTGCCGATGGCACCCGTCGTGTAACCGCATTCCTGCATCATCCGCGGCAACGTGAACTGCGATTCCTGAATGAGCAGCGGAGCGTCGCCAGGCAGGATTTTCGCCTTCTTGTTCTTCCATGGATACTGCCCCGTCAGCAATCCGTAGCGGCTGGGAGTCGAAGTGGCATAGCCGTTCGTGAAGCATACCCCACCGTTAGCCAGACGGTCGATGTTCGGCGTACTGATAGTGGTCGAGCCGTAGGCGCTCACATCGCCGAAGCCAAGGTCGTCGGCAAGAATCACAATCACATTGGGTTTCTCAGCGGCGTATGCCAGCCCCGGCAGACAGCTGAAAGCCGACACACACCAAAAGATTTTTTTCATTGTCATTTCTTTTTGCTTTGTATTGTTGATTAAATAATAGTCCATTCTGTCTGTCAGCGACGGCCGCCTACTTCTTCAGGAAGCGAACCGTGCCGCTGTCGGTTGTCATCAGGTACATTCCCGGCGACAGTTCCCCGACCTGCACGCTGCTGATTCTTTCACCCGTCAATTGGAGAACAGGCACTCCCGCCAATGTGTAGACCGTCACCGTTGATGAAGGCACTGCCAAATTCACCTTGTCGGCAGCAGGATTCGGGTAGACACGCTGCCCGGCAGCAACGGCCACTTCATCCACCGACGATTCCGGCACATAGTTGGCATCCCACAGGCGATAGACAGCAATACCGTTAGCCGGGCAATACTGGTACAGATAATAGCTTCCGGCATCAATCTTCTCGGCAAAAATCCAGTTGGAAACGGAATAGTTACCACCGGCTGTATAGCCCTTGTCACCAATCGGATTGACGGTTTCGATGTATTTGTTGTCGGTCTGGTCCTTTACGGTAAAGCCTCCCGTGTAGTTCGTTCCCGAATTATAGACAAGAATATTATGGCTGCTCAGCGTAAAATACTCGGCACCGCACGTACTGTTGCGTGCAGGCGGACGAGTAGACGAACCCGAAAGCACGACGCCTTCATCCGAACCGTTGTATTCATAAATGCCGTTGTTGCGCACCATATACAGCCAATGTTCCTTGTTGTTCTTAATAGGCACAACGTATCCGGCCGTCGACGACTGAATCGACAGGTCGCCGCTCCGATGTGTCTGCACAAACTCGCCGTTCTTGAATTCTATGATATTCACCACCGTCTGACCGTTAGGGAACATATAGACATAGCCACCCTCGCCCAGCACGTCGCCACTGGCCGAAATGAAGTTGGTCTGACCAATGTCCAATGTCTCAAAGCTGACTTCCAACGGCTCCACACCGCTGCCTGGCATCGTACCGCCCGGATAAATCAATACGGAATGCTCCGTCGCCGTCAGTTTGTCGTTTCTCACAATAACATTTCCGGCATCGTCGCAGGCCGTTCCCCAGCCGGCGCCGCCCGGAAGCGTCCCTACAAGGCCGTCCTTGCCATAGACATAAATCAGTTTGTCGCTACAGTCGTTGATATAGAAATATCCCTTATAGGCACCGCCCTGCTGGGCATTCGTACCGTCGATATGTTCCGGGGCATTGCCCTCGCGGTCGGTGAAGCTCCACACCTTTTCCAACCGGAAATCCACTTCTCCGATATTGCCTTCGGGCTCTTCACCCTTGAACACGCAACGGAAAAGCCCCTGTCCTTCGGCTACTGCCATAAGATAGATATAGCCTTTTTCCACCCATGCAAATCCTCCCGCATAGCCCGTCAGCGCATTTTCAAAACCGTCAACGCCGTCAGGAACGGCTTCTACGGATGGCAGTCCGGAAGTCACATTATAAAGGCCGAAAGGCCCTGACGCACTGCCGGCAGCAAACAGATACAGGTTGCTACCATAGCGGAACGGCACAAATCCCGTCATTCCTTCCCAAAGTTTTCCGGCCGGCATGGCCATAAACTGCGTCATCGTTCCGCCGTCAGTCTCCCAGTTGAAGGCATATTCCACAGGAAGTGCCGCACGCGTGTCGACCACAACATGGTCGCGGCTATAGGGAGACATAGTCAGAACAGCGTTTTCAGGCAAGTCGACAAGATTCCGCACAGGCAATGAACTTTTCTTCAAGGCAATGCCCGAAATCCCGGTCGCCGTCGTATAATAGACACGCAAATCGTCTCCGCTGCCACTGACACAGAAGGAAGTATTGTCGGCTTCGGGCAACGTCATCTGCAACTGCGGAGCAGCTGTGAGGTCAGCCCAGGCATACAGCGCACCGTCGGCAAGCGCCATCAGCGTACCGTCGGCCGCCAACGACACATCGGACACATTCCCGATACCCGACAGATTCATGTCGGCACGTTTTTCGCCCGTCTTCATGTCGAAGGCACGCAACCCGGCATCGTCGAGCACATACAGCAGCGAACCGCCCGCCACCGCCCTGCGGATATTGGCAAACGAAATCTCGGTCAGCGTTGCATCGTCAAACGTATAGGATTCCTGCACGGTCCCACGATAGGCAGGATAGTCGACAACATTCGGGACAAGAGCACTGAACGGGTCCAGTTCCGGAAGGTTGGCCGTGTCGAGATAGTCGACAGCAATGAAATCACAGCCGTAATTGCCGTAAGTCTTATAGAGAGCAGCCGTATTGAGCGTCCACACCCCCACTTTCAAATCCTTCTCGTGGAAACGTGTCACCGTGTTCTTGTCGAAACAGCCCGTCTGGATATAAGCCCCGATATTCTGCTCCACACACCAGTCGAAATTGGATTCCCAATTCGTATTGCACAGGAACATGAGCTTGAAATCAGGATAACGCTCGCGAATATATTCCAGACACTTTTTCATGGAAGTGTTGATAATGGCCGTTTCGCCGAAACCGTATTCTATCACGGTGTCCACCATGCGCGACAGATTGCTGCAGTCGTTGGTATTAATGCCGGTGGCCCACTTCAGTTCAATGAAGGGATACACGTTATAGTCCTTACAAATTTGCAGATATTCCTCCAGCGTACACAACTTGCCGGTATAGGTCACCCCACTGCGGGTTTGCGTATAGGTTTCCGCTTTCAGCTCGTCGATGGTTGCTTTCGTAATGTCGAGACTGCCGCCCAGCCGGTCGGTCGTATCATCGTGAATGAGGATAAACGTCCCGTCGGCGGCCACTTTCACATCCGTTTCCAGATAAAGATAGCCCATTTCCGCACCGGCAATAAATGCCTCGCGCGAATTTTCCACTCCCCAAAGGCTACCGCGGTGTCCGATCAGCGCAGGAGCCGCCCACGCCGGCAGTACAGAAGCCAATGCCATGAACATTACAATCAGTTTTGTTTTCATAGGAATAAAGGTTTTAAGGATTGTCAGGTCTATGCACGTCCTTATCGCAGGAAACGTATTGAATTTTACAAATTTACCCAACTTTGCCGACTTCGCAAACAGATGCCGACAAAAAAAATCGGTCACTGCCGTAAGACAATGACCGATTTAATATTTCAGGTTCAAATAATTGCTTAGTTACCGCCTTTGTCCTCAGCGTTCTTGATGACTGCCGCATCGGCTGCAGCCTCTTCCTCAAGACGAGCGTCAAGGCTCTTGTTCAGACGAGCCATTTCTTCCTTGCTGCCGACAATCAGAGAAGCGTATTCACGCAAACCTGTACCGGCCGGAATCAAGTGACCGCAGATAACATTTTCCTTCATACCTTCCAAATAGTCAACCTTACCGTTGATAGCGGCTTCGTTGAGCACCTTGGTAGTTTCCTGGAAGGAAGCGGCCGACATGAAGCTTGAAGTCTGGAGAGCGGCGCGGGTAATACCCTGCAACATCTGGTCGGAAGTAGCAGGAACGGCATCGCGCACCTGAACCGTCTTCAAGTCCTTGCGCTTCAAGGCAGAGTTTTCATCGCGGAGCTTGCGGGCAGTGATCATCTGGCCCGGTTTCAAGTTCTGGGAATCGCCGGCGTCAACAACCACCTTCTTACCCCAGATGCGGTCGTTTTCGTCCATAAATTCGCGCTTGTCGACAACCTGCTGTTCAAGGAAGCGAGTGTCACCCGGATCAAGGATAGTCACCTTACGCATCATCTGACGAACGATCACCTCAAAGTGCTTGTCGTTGATCTTCACACCCTGCATACGGTAAACGTCCTGAACTTCATTCACGATATATTCCTGAACGGCTGTCGGGCCCTTGATGTTCAAGATGTCGGACGGAGTGATGGCACCATCAGACAGCGGAGTACCGGCACGAACATAGTCGTTTTCCTGTACAAGGATCTGTTTTGACAGTGGAACAAGATATTTCTTGACTTCACCAATCTTCGGCTGTACAGTGATTTCACGGTTACCGCGTTTCACCTTACCAAAGATAACCTCGCCGTCGACTTCAGAAACGATAGCCGGGTTAGACGGGTTACGCGCTTCAAACAACTCGGTCACACGTGGGAGACCACCCGTGATATCACCGGCGTTACCGGATGCGCGCGGAGTCTTGATGAACACATCACCGGCCTTGATTTCGTCGCCGTCCTCAATCATGAGGTGAGCGCCTACCGGCAATGAATAAGTCTTGAGAATATCGCCGTTCGGGCTTACGATATGAGCTTCCGGAACCTTTGTACGGTCTTTCGACTCAGTGATAATCTTTTCGTGCAAACCAGAAGTTTCGTCAGTTTCCTTGCGGAATGTCACACCTTCGATGACGTTTTCGAAGTTCACCTTACCGGAAACTTCGCTGACGATTACGGCGTTGAACGGGTCCCATTCACAAATTACGTCACCCTTCTTGACTGTAGCACCGTTCTGGAAGTACAGTTTAGAACCGTAAGGGATGTTCGTATTTGTAAGAATCATATTTGTATGCGGATCAACGATACGCATTTCAGCAAGACGACCTACAACAACGTCGCAAGCTTCAGTCTTAACTGTACGCAATTCGTCGATTTCAAGGATACCGTCGTAGCGTGAAGTTACAGAAGATACGGCTGCAATGTTGGAAGCAACACCACCGACGTGGAATGTACGAAGTGTCAACTGTGTACCCGGCTCACCGATTGACTGTGCAGCGATGACACCGACTGCCTCACCTTTCTGTACCATGCGGTTGGTAGCAAGGTTACGGCCATAACACTTAGCACATACACCCTTCTTGGATTCACAAGTCAATACCGAACGGATTTCAACCGATTCGATCGGCGACTTCTGAATTCTGTCGGCTGCTTCGTCGTTGATTTCTTCGCCGGCTGCTACGATAACTTCACCCGTAAGCGGGTCAACGATATCGTGAACAGAAACACGGCCGAGAATACGCTCGCCCAATGTAGCGACAACGTCCTCGTTGTTCTTCAACTCTGTACATACAAGGCCACGCAATGTGCCGCAGTCCTCTTCTGTAATGATAACGTCGTGAGCAACGTCAACAAGACGACGAGTCAAATAACCGGCGTCGGCTGTCTTCAACGCGGTATCGGCAAGACCTTTACGCGCACCGTGAGTAGAGATAAAGTACTCCAACACTGACAGACCTTCCTTAAAGTTCGCCAAAATCGGGTTCTCGATAATCTGACCGCCTTCAGCACCACTCTTTTGCGGCTTGGCCATCAAACCACGCATACCGGACAGCTGACGAATCTGGTCCTTAGAACCACGGGCACCGGAATCAAGCATCATGAAGATTGGGTTGAAGCCCTGGTTGGCAGCAGTAAGCTGCTTCATCAGCGTATCAGACAAACGGGAGTTGACGTGTGTCCAAATATCAATAATCTGGTTGTAGCGTTCGTTGTTGGTGATGAAACCCATGTTGTAGTTGTTCATCACTTCTTCCACCTGCTCGTAACCTTCTTTTACATACTGTTCCTTTTCAGCCGGAATCAACACGTCACCCAAGTTGAACGACAGACCGCCACGGAAGGCCATCTTGTAACCCAGGTTCTTGATATCGTCAAGGAACTGTGCTGAACGAACCACACCACAAGTCTTGATAACGACACCGATAATGTCGCGCAATGACTTCTTGGAAATCAGTTTGTTCACATATCCGATTTCTTTCGGTACGTACTGGTTGAAGAGGATACGGCCTACGGAAGTTTCCTTCACCATCTTCTTCACGATATTTCCATTTTCGTCGAGGTCGTCAACGATAACCGAAATGATGGCGTGAAGCGTACATTTTCCTTCGTTGTAGGCGATTTCGGCCTCTTCCGGTCCGTAGAATACAAGACCTTCACCCTTGTCGCCGCTGCGCAGCTTGGTGATGTAGTAAAGACCGAGCACCATATCCTGCGAAGGAACTGTGATAGGAGCACCGTTGGCAGGGTTCAGAATGTTGTGTGCACCGAGCATCAGCAATTGTGCTTCGAGGATAGCCTCATTGCCCAGAGGCAAGTGAACGGCCATCTGGTCACCGTCGAAGTCGGCGTTGAATGCCGTACAAGCCAACGGGTGCAACTGAATAGCCTTACCTTCAATCATTCGAGGCTGGAACGCCTGGATACCAAGACGGTGAAGTGTCGGGGCACGGTTCAGCAATACCGGGTGACCTTTCATCACATATTCAAGAATGTCCCAAACGATCGGTTCCTTGCGGTCAACAATTTTCTTCGCACTCTTGACTGTCTTGACAATACCGCGTTCAATCAGCTTACGGATAATGAACGGCTTATAAAGT
>URMA01000113.1 GCA_900548875.1 uncultured Porphyromonadaceae bacterium
GGGGCCAGCCGTTCTTCAAGAAAAGCATGGCTGCACTGATGCCAAGCCACCGGCCGACAGACAACATGGAACTGCAAGTCGACCTTCCGCAAGAAGAAGAGTTCGCCTTGTCGAACATGATGCCCTATACGTTCTATAATTTCTGGTTCTTTCCGGAACAATGGATGGAATATTGCGACCGCTTCCTGACTTTTGAGAAGATTACAGAGGAAGAACGCACCGTGTTCAAAAACATTTTCATGCGACTGGTAAAAACTTCACTTGCCAACACTGGCGGCACTCAATATCTTAGCAAAAATCCGCCGCACACGGGACGTGTCAAGACATTGGTGGAAATGTTCCCGAATGCAAAATTCATTTATCTGAAACGTAATCCGTACACGGTATTTGAAAGCACAAGAAGTTTCTTCACCAATACTATTCAACCACTGAAACTGCAAGACATATCGAACGAACATATTGTCGCCAACATTGTTGAGACCTACAAACGTTTATATGACCGCTATGAGGCTGACAAAGTGCTCATTCCAGAAGGCAATCTCTACGAAATGAAATTTGAAGATTTCGAGAAAAATGCCTATGAAATGACAAAGGACATCTATCAGTCACTGCAGATTCCGGGATTCGAAGAAGCCGAAGCCGACATCAAGAAATATCTTGACAAAAAGAAAGGCTACAAAAAGAACAAATACAAGTATGAGGATTCTACCGTAAAAATCGTCGAAGAAAACTGGGGCAAGGCTTTATCCGAATGGGGTTACACATTGTAAAACCGGCAACAGTTCCAAATAACGAAAAAAATGAGCGCGAACGGCATTGCCTTTCGCGCTCATTTTCGTTTATCCACTTAAAAGCCGACCGCATCCGGAATCAAACGGAAGCTATAGCCCTCTTTCTTCAAATAGTCAATCAGCCGACTGAGATATTTGTCGTAGAATTTATCCGTTCTGCTGGCATCCGTTCCAAAATGCAACAACAGGATATGTCCGTTCAAACCTTGTTTCTTTTCAACCGAAACAATCCTGTCATAAATCGCCTTGCTGCTTTGATAGTAGGACAAGTCAGGTGTTGTATAATCCATATTGCTGCCTGTCCCAGGCGTGTAGTTCACCAACAAAAGGCCCATTTTCTGCGCCCAAGAAGCAACTTCCGCATTATATTCCTCAAACGGAGGCATAAGGCAGGGAGATGTTTCCGGAGTCAGTCCGTATTTCGCCATCACTTTAAAACAATGTTTTATATCATCGGAGAATTCCTTTTGGCTAATCAGCGTTGAATCCGGATTTTTCCAATCAATATAATGCAGATGTCCGTAGCTGTGACCACCCACATAATAGCCGCGTCGCACCAGTTCTTCTACTATCGGCCCATTGTTTTCAAAAAAATAGCCGGTAAAAAAGAAATTGGCAGGAATATCATATTTCTTCAACAAACGCAATACCTTTTCTGCCCCTTCACAATCCTTGTGTGCGGTAAACACCAACGAAATTTCTTTCCGCTCCACATCGGTTCGGACAATACCGCCATTTGAATAGATATTGGCATCCTTTTCCAAGCCGGCCTGCCGCATGCCTTCGCTTTGCAACGAGGAAAGAAAATAAGTCATACTTGCCGTACCGTCCATCGTCGGCTCGTTTGTCGAATAATCGCCGATAGCATCATGATAAACCAGATCATCCGGCTGGAACTGCTCATAATTGTCAGACGGCAACCAAGGCAAACCCGTCAGATTCACACCTCTCAAACTATTGAAAATATTTGAATACACCGGACCGTCGACCAACCCACCGGTTGCATTTCCCATCCGCTCCTGCACATAGGCCGAGTGAGGCTGTGCCGGATAATCGCCGGAATACGGAAGTTCAACAACCATACTTGTACCCCACGGATTACAGCCAAACAGCCAGTCGCGCAATGCTGCCTCCATTTCCACATAAGTGGAATCGCCGGTTGCTTCCCGATAGAGCATACATTGGGTGACCATCGCCGTAGTCAAATTATTGGAACACCAAATAGCCGGAATACCGAACAAATATGGATTCTTGACAGCCTTTTGATAGGTTCTGTCAATGCCGGAACGTAAGTTCCTCGCAAACTCTTCCCCCAAACGGCGTTCCTTCACATTCGCCAACCGATAGTGACCGACATTCATAAACGGATACCATTGGTAATGCTTTGCACTGTCGGCTCCCATCCAAGGAGTAACAGGCTCCTGTCGGCCATACTCAACCGCTTCTTTCAAATAGCGAGGATTGCCGGTCATACGATACAGTTCGGCAGCTCCCAATTCCATATCGTCCACCCAGTTCACTTCCTCATATATATAATTGGAAACAACGGAAGCCGTTTGACAAACACCGGGCTTTTTTACTCCTTCTTCATAAGCATCCAATGCCTTTTTCCCAATCTTTTCTGCAAATTCGGGATAAAAATCCTTTAATATTTTTGCTCCCAGAGCAAAAGATGAAGCGAACTTGCCGGCAGTGCTTGCCACGCCTGTGGTGGCATTCATAAACTTGCCGCGTTGCTGCGGCTCTCCTGAACAGAAATATACAGGACGTCCCAGTCCCGGACCATATCCGTAGTCGACCTTGTCAGTAACCGGAGAACGGAAAGACGCATGGTCGCGGTCGTCCGCTATCTGATTATAGAGTTCGCCCTTTTCGGGGTTCATTCTGTCAAGCCAGTCAAGACCCCACTTGATTTCATCGACAATATCGGGAATACCGTTAGCACCTTTATTCCCATTAGCATCATAATAATCGCCAAATGCTCCGGGATTTGCCTCGTAAGCCAACATCATCTGATACATGGCATTGGCCGATGTTGTCGTATACTGCAAATAATCGCCGGCATCATGCCAACCTCCTCTGACGTCAATATGCTGTCCGCTTTTAGTCGGATGGTATTCTATGTAACCGTCATGCTGATGACAGGTATCTTTCAAAAATGGATTATATCCGCAACGTTGCTGACGCATGTAGTGCAATACAAAATCAGCTGTCCCGTTATAAACATTCGTATTAATCGGAAATACAGGAGAAACGGCTTCACCGGCCTTCAGATAATAACTTCCGCTTTTCTGGAATTTGGAAAAGTCAAGCCGATATGAACTGTTCATTTTTCCATATTTACCGGTATTCCGTATCGTACTCAAATGGGCTTCCGTCTTGCCCGTGACCGCGTTGACCAATTCAAAAGATGTCAACCGTTGAGGCTCTTCACTGATAAAAACGGCTACTTTCACTGACTGGGGCAAATAACCCAACTGATTGATACGCACCCACTGCCCGGCCGAAACCGCGAACGATGCAGCCAAGAGTGTCGCAGCTACAAGAGTTTTCTTCATTAACTTAGATATATGGTTAGATTTGTAAAAATATGGACATTCTTTCCACGCAATAGAAAAGCGTCCGGATTGATTTAGTTGTTCAAAGTTACAGAATAATCAACTTTATTTCTAATTTTCCTTAGAAAAATTTGGTTTATAACATAAACTTGTTTATATTTGCATATCCATCTCAAGGTGGATATATTTTTACGGATATAGTTTATATTATAAACCAAATTACGAATCAAACTATGGAAACAAAACAATTCAATGAAAAAGAGAGTTTGGCACTTATTACGGCAATGATCCAAACTACAAAAACACAATTGGGCAAAGGCTCTGGAAACCAATTCCTCATATTCGGTAGCTGTGCCGTTGTACTTGCAATTATCACCTACATTTTAATTGACGCAACGCAAAGTCCTATGTGGAATGCCCTATGGTTTCTTATGTTCACACCCGGAATTATCCTCTCGATGAAAAAGGGGAAACCGATAGTCATCACCTACACTGACAGAATGATTTGCGATACATGGAAAGTTGTCGGCTCATTGTTCCTACTCACAGTCATTCTCATTTTTGCCATCGGATATCTGCTCCTTGGCATTTGCACCTTTACAATCATGATGCCTCTTTCCATCATTTATGCCGCAATCGGCACTTCGGTTACAGGAATCGTAATTAAAGATAAATATTTGACAATCTGTCCACTGCTCGGTTTTATTTTTTCCATCTATATGCTGATGAATATGATAATTTCCGATGTTGCATTTCCTAATTTCTGGAATTTATTATGCGGAATTTCTTTTCTAATCATGATGGTAATTCCAGGTATACTGCTCAATAAAAAATCCGAAAAAGTATGCAAGAATTAGATCCACTGCTCCACTCTCAACTTCGTCTGGCCATCATTTCCATACTGATGTCAGTAGATGAAGCCGACTTTGTCTACTTAAAAGAAAAAACAGAAGCGACAGCCGGCAACCTTAGTGTTCAGATTGACAAACTGTCAAATGCCGGATATATTCAAGTGAAAAAAGAGTTTGTCGGTAAGAAGACACGCACCTCCTGCCGCATGACAGATTTAGGAAGAGAAGCTTTTGAAAAATATGTCGACGCTTTAAAAAGTTATATCAATATCTGAATAAACGAGTCCCGCCGGCTCTCATAAATCGTAGAGCAAACGGGACTCAATTGTTTTTTATTTCTGCTAATCTTACAGATTTTTCAAGATGGAAATATTTTTCAACGGGTCTTCCGCCTTAAACACATAATTGCCGGCCACCACAATGTCGGCGCCTGCTTCTTTAAGCAATCGGCCAGTTTCTTCATTAACCCCGCCATCGACCTCAATCAAGGCATTAGAACCACTTTTTTGAATCATTTCTTTCAGCTGGCGAACTTTCTTGACAGCGTTGCCAATAAATTTCTGACCACCAAAACCGGGATTAACCGACATAATCAGAACCATATCCACATCGCAAACGATATCTTCCAATACGGAAACAGGAGTTGCCGGATTAATTGTCACACCGGCCTTCATTCCGGCTTCCTTAATCTGCTGAATGACACGTGACAAGTGCAGACAAGCTTCGTAGTGCACATTCATATACTCTGCGCCGATACCCTTGACTTCCTTGATAAATTTTTGCGGTTCAACAATCATCAAATGCACATCCAGAGGCTTCGTGCAAACCTTTTTCAGATTCTGAATAACCGGGAATCCAAACGAGATATTCGGTACAAACACCCCGTCCATAATATCCAAGTGAAGGAAATCGGCCTCACTGCGATTTATCATTTCTATATCCTTCGTCAGATTCAAAAAATCTGCCGACAGTAGCGATGGAGAAACTAACATTTTGCCAATATTTTAGAAAGTGATTACTTTTTTTTCTTGAATGCGTTGTAAATAATAAACAGCACTACAATAACACCTATTCCGTAACCGCCGTATGTCAGGTATTGGTTATAGTGCTCAATCTGTGCATACAACTGGTCCTTTGGAATAAACGTACTTAACCAATAGCCCAAACTTGCCAACACGATATTCCACACGCCGGCACCCAAGGATGTAAACAACACGAATTTAGCCAAATTCATACGAGCTAATCCGGCAGGAATGGAGATAAGCTGACGGACAGCAGGAATCAGACGGCCGATAAACGTAGAGATAGCCCCATGTTTGTCAAAATATTGTTCAGCCTTTTCCACTTTAGCTTCATCAATCAAACACATATGGCCAAAACGACTGTTTGCAAATTTATAAACCAGCGGACGGCCAATCCAAACTGAAAGATAGTAGTTCACCAATGCCCCTATCAAAGCACCAAGCGTAGCAAAAACTACAACCAGATAAATGTTCAGATTCGATCCTTCCGTACTGGCAAAGTAGGCAGCCGGAGGAACAACCACTTCAGAAGGGAACGGAATAAATGAACTCTCGATAGCCATCAACACTGTAATCCAAAAATAATTCAAATGGGCTTCCACCCACAAAAACAACTCTGTAATTTCCATTCTTATAATCTAATGTTACGATTTAAATTCATGTAATTTTCTGCTCTTTACGGCAATACCGATGCAAAGATAATGCAAGGTGAGCGCAGAGACAAATGAAAAACGCAAGTTTTTCTATTTTGACTATGCCGAACCGCAGCTTATCTTATGCAAAGATAATATAAAAAAGTGAGATACTGAGCAAATCACGGAAAAATGATTGAAAGTTAATGGTTTATGAGATTTTGACGATTTTGGCGAGTGCCAAATAAAACCGCCAGAAAGCCAACTTGAACCGGAATTGCGTTACCATCCCGTTACCGAAGAACGGGACGGGTAACGGCATGGAAAAGGACGGCAAAACGGGGTAAAAATGCCACTCGCACAGGCGTTTGGAGGCTTTGGGGATGAAAAAGTCCTGCGGCAGATTCGATTGCGCCGGTCTGCTGTGGTTTACATACAGCCAAACAGCTCTACACAAGGTAATTTTGTAACCAAAAAAATCAGGATTATGAGTAGAGCGACATTCAAGATTTTATTTTACCTGAAGCGCAACGCGCCGAAGAAGAACGGACTGATACCGGTCATGTGCCGTATCACGGTGAACGGGAAAATCGCACAGTTCAGCTGCAGGCTGGACGTGGAGGAAAAGATGTGGAGCGTGGAGACCGGGCGGCTGACCGGAAGGAGCAACGTGGCTCTGGAAGGCAACCGTATGCTGGACAAAATCCGCGTGGGCGTGAACAAGGCGTATCAGGACGTGTTCGACCGCGACACTTACGTCACGGCGGAGAAAGTGCGCAACGAGTACCTCGGCATGGGTATGAACCACAAGACGCTGCTCGCCGTGTTCAGGCAGCACAACGAGGACTACGCCAAATTGGTGGGCAAGATGAAGAGCCAGCGCAGCTACTGGAAATACTGCGTGGTTTACAAGCACCTGTCCGAGTTCATCAGGACACGGTACAAAGTGGAGGACATCACCCTGAAAGAACTCGCCCCCGCCTTCATCACGGACTTCGAGCTGTTCCTCCGGGTGGAGAAAGGGCATTGCACCAACACCGTATGGTCGTACATGATGCCTTTCCGCAGCATCATCTTCACCGCCATCAACAATGGCTGGCTGCAACGAGATCCGTTCTATGCCTATCACATCACGAAGGAGGAGACGAAACGGGGCTACCTGACGAAAGAGGAAATCACGCAGATGATAAACGGCACGTTCAAGAGGAAGAACTACGGACTGATACGCGACCTGTTCATCTTCTGCTGTTTCACTGGCTTGAGCTGGCGCGACATGGCAAATCTCACGGAAGAAAACCTGCAAGTTTCCTTTGACGGGCACCTGTGGATAAAGACAAGCCGCCAGAAGACGGGAGTGGAAACGAACATCCGCCTGCTGGACGTGGCGAAGCACATCATCGACAAATACAAGGGTGCTTCCAAAGACGGCAAGCTGCTGCCCGTACCATGCTATAACATCTGCAAATACGGCATCAAACAGGTAGCCAAGCAATGCGGAATAAACAAAAACGTAACCTGGCACCAAAGCCGCCATTCGTACGCAACCACGATTTGTCTTTCCAACGGCGTGCCCATTGAAACGCTGTCGAAACTGATGGGGCACACGAGCATCCGCTCGACCCAAATCTACGCGAAAATCACGGCGGAGAAGATGAGCCAAGACATGGAACTGCTCTCTCAAAAGCTCGCCCCGATGGAGAAGTTCATCTGCCAGGCCATTTAGAAATAGAACTAAAAACGAAAAGAAACATGGAAACGAGAGGTGTCATAACAATAGAGAACAGGACGGTGGTCATGCCCGACGCCGAGGTGTGGATGACAATCGGGGAACTGGCAAACCTGTTCTACGTGCGCGGCGTGTCGGTGGAAGCCGCCATACGGAGACTGGGAAAGGACGGGATTATGGGCGGAGAGTCATGCCGCCGGATACGTCTGGGCGAAAAGTGCTACACGGAAGTGTACGGCATGGAAACGGTCATCGCCTTGTCGTTCCGGTTCGACACGGGGCAGGCGGCCCTGTTCCGCAAGTGGATTGCCCGGACGGCGGCACGTTCCGGGAAAGAGCCTACGGTCATGTTCCTGCACTATCCGCATGGTACGTATTGCTGAACGGCACAGACACGGCCTGAAATGAATATCGGGAGGCGGCAACTATTATTCAGTTGTCCGTCTCCCGATTTTTACTTGCCGCAAACGTCAGTACGCCTTGCGGTAGTTACGCTCCAATACCTTCTGTACATCGCTCTCGCGGTAGAGCGTCTTGCCGCCGAACAGGAAATAGGGCAATATCCCCTCGTGGCGGTACTGCTGCAAGGTGCGCCTGCTCACGTGCAGCCTTTCTGCCAGGTCCCTGTCGGTGAGGTATCGCTCGCCGCCCATCGGCGGGATGTAACTTCCGGCAAGCCTGTCCGCCATTTTCAGGCTTCTCC
>URMA01000114.1 GCA_900548875.1 uncultured Porphyromonadaceae bacterium
AACCCGCCAAGCCGGGCTGGTTGGCGAATGTCAACCCGTTTGTGGTGGTAGTTTGCGTGAACTTTGTGACACAGTTGATGGCGAAGCGCAAGGCGCTGACTTCGATTGCCGTCGGAATGTTCTTGATTCCGTTGTCGGCTCTGGTGATGGCGAGCGGCAATTTGTTTGACGGCGAATTGTTTGGTGCCCATCCGATTACGGTGATGATGATTTGCGGTATCGCCTTGCAGGCATTGGCAGAGTGCTTCATTTCGCCGCGCTATCTGGAATATTTTTCCCTTCAGGCACCCAAAGGCGAAGAGGGGCTGTATCTCGGTTTCAGCCACCTGCATTCGTTCCTGTCGTCGATTCTCGGATTCGGGCTTTCGGGTATCCTGCTGTCGCACTATTGTCCCGACCCGTCGCTGTTTGCGACCACAGCCGAGTGGGAAACGGCCAGCGCGAACGCCCATTATATCTGGTATTGGTTTGCCGCTATTGGCGTAGTTTCGGCGTTGGCACTGATTGTATATGCAAAACTTACAAAAACAAAAAACGGATAGAACGGAATGATTTTTAATGCAGAAAATATATTGTTGATTGGTTCGGTGCTGATTTTTGTCAGCATTCTGGTGAGCAAGGCAAGCTACCGCTTCGGTGTGCCTACGTTGCTGCTGTTCCTGTTGGTGGGCATGCTGTTTGGCAGCGACGGGCTCGGATTGCAGTTTGAAAACGCCGGGCAGGCGCAGTTTATCGGCATGATGGCATTGAGCATTATCCTGTTTTCCGGCGGTATGGACACGAAAGTACAGGAAATACGTCCCGTCATGGCGCAGGGTGTGCTGCTTTCGACAGTCGGTGTGTTGGTGACCACCGGGCTGACTGGACTGTTCATTTTCTATATTTCCTGGTGGAGCGGACTGGATATCTACATGTCGCTCACGGTGTCGATGCTGTTGGCGGCCACCATGTCGTCGACCGATTCGGCTTCGGTGTTCAACATTCTGCGTTCGCAGCGCATGAACCTGAAGCATAACCTTCGGCCGATGTTGGAATTGGAAAGCGGAAGCAACGACCCGATGGCGTATATGCTGACCATCGTGCTGATTCAGCTCGCCGGAAGTGCGGAAGCGAGCGTAGGCGTGATTTTGAAGGATTTTGCCGTGCAGTTCGTGTTTGGCGGACTGATTGGCTACGGCATGGGAAAACTGGCCGTGTGGATTCTGAACCGCATTGACTTGAAGAACGCTTCGCTGTATCCCATTCTGCTGCTGACGCTCGTGTTTTTCACCTTCACGGTGACCGACCTGGTGCGTGGCAACGGCTATCTGGCGGTGTATCTTGCCGGAATTGTTGTGGGAAATGCCCGTGTGGTGAACCGTCGGGACATACTCCGTTTCTTCGACGGTCTGACATGGCTTTTCCAGATTGTCATGTTCCTTACCCTCGGCCTGTTGGTCAATCCTCACGAAATGCTGGATGTGGCACCGGTGGCGTTGCTTATCGGGCTGTTTATGATCGTTGTGGCACGTCCTGCGAGCGTGTTCCTTTGTTTGTTGCCGTTTAAAAATTTGAGCGGACGTGCGCGGCTGTTTGTGTCGTGGGTAGGTCTGCGCGGGGCGGTGCCTATCATTTTTGCCACTTATCCCGTCGTTGCGAATGTGGAAGGCGCACAGCAGATATTCAATATCGTGTTTTTCATCACCCTTCTTTCACTTGGATTGCAGGCCACTACAATTCCCTGGCTGGCAAAACGCCTGCACCTCGACTTGCCGGAAGAAAAGCAGGGCAATGACTTCGGCGTGGAGCTTCCCGACGAAATCGATTCTTCGCTCCACGATGTGGTGGTGACCGCAGCCATGCTTGAGCATGGCGACCGACTTGCCGACATGAAGTTGCCGGCGGGCACACTGGTGATGATTGTAAAGCGCGGCGACGAGTTTATTGTGCCTAACGGCAGTCTCCGCCTGCATCCCGGCGACAAGTTGCTGGTGATTTCCGACAATCAGCCGAAGCAGCGCATAACTCCCGTTTCCGAAAAGCCGCAATAGTACTTCCAAATTTCGGGGGAATACGGGATTTTGCCCGAAAAAATTTCGGGGAAATGCGGAAAAACGGCTCCAAAAATTTCGGGGGAATAATTAATTTGCTAACTTTGTGGTAGTTGTGATTTGTGTGGCATTCATGTCCACATTTCTCAAAATCTTTTTGGTAGTTTACCATTAATTGTGAAGATGGCATGAAAAGAGTATTTAAAAGAAAAATCTACAACAAGTTATTGCAATGGAAGCAAACCTCAAATGGAAAAACAGCTCTTTTGTTGCAAGGTGCCCGACGTGTTGGCAAATCTACGGTTGTAGAGGAGTTCGGTAAAAACGAATATGAGTCATATTTGCTGATTGATTTTAACAGAACTCCTGAACATGTCAAAAATTTATTTGAAGATTTAATGAATCTTGACATGCTGTTTCTGCAATTGCAAACCATTTTTAATGTTGTATTGCATGAGGGAAAATCATTGATAATTTTTGATGAAGTGCAGCAATGTCCGAAGGCTCGACAGGCAATAAAATATTTGGTGCAGGATGGCCGATATCATTATATAGAAACGGGATCGCTAATCAGTATAAAACAGAATACGAAAAACATAACTATCCCAAGTGAAGAGTATCGCGTTGATATGTATCCGTTGGATTATGAGGAATTCAGATGGGCTATGGGTGATGCGTCATCAATGCCATTAATACACCAGTTCTTTGAAAAAAAGATGCCTTTGGGAGTCGGCCATCGAGTAAAACAACGTGATTTACGATTGTATATGTTGGTGGGTGGAATGCCTCAAGCTGTCAATGAATATCTGGATACAAATAATTTGTCAATGGTCGACCAGGTGAAACGTAGTATCATTCAGCTGTATTATGACGATTTTATGAAAATTGACCCGTCGGGGAAACTTGGAAAATTGTTTATGGCTATACCCTCGCAACTAAGTCGCGGAGTTTTAAGATATTATGTGAATAATGTGGTAGGCAATGTTGATGCGGACAGCAGAAAAGAAATGCTTGTTAATTTAGAGGATAGCAAGACGGTGCTTGTTTCGTACCATGCCGACGATCCTAATGTGGGTATGTCGTTGACGAGAGACGATAGCCGATACAAACTTTTTGTTTGTGATACGGGGCTTTTCGTTACATTGGCATTTTGGGATAAGAACTTTACGGAAAATATTGTATATCAGAAACTCTTGTCGGATAAGCTGGAAGCAAATCTGGGCTATGTTTATGAGAATCTTGTTGCACAAATGCTTACAGCCTCTGGAAATAAGTTGTTTTATTATACCTTCCCGAAAGACGATAGGCATAATTATGAAGTGGATTTCCTTATTAGTCGGGGAAATAAGGTTTGCCCGATAGAAGTAAAGTCCTCAGGATATAAAACTCATGCTTCGTTGGATGAATTTTGTAAAAAATATTCATCCAGAATTCAACATAAATACTTGGTATACACCAAAGATCTCTCGCGTGATGAAGATTTATTGTGTATTCCATTCTATATGGTACCGTTTCTTTCCGAAAAGCCGCAATAGTACTTCCAAATTGTGGGGGAATACGGGATTTTGTCCGAAAAAATTTCGGGGAAATGCGGAAAAACGGCTCTAAAAATTTCGGGGGAATAATTAATTTGTTGATTGCTAATTGATTATATACGTATGCTTGCTAAAGTAGGATTTTATAGTCGTCGGCATCGTTTAGCACGGGGAATTTGCTGCGGAACGACTGCAGTTTTTCCATGTCGAGGTCGGCGGTGATACAGGTTTCGCCTTTTCCTTCGGCGATGATACGTCCGTAGGGGTCGACAATCAAGCTGTTGCCGTTGTATTCGCAGAGCGGGTCAGTGCCCACTCGGTTGGCTCCCACTACATAGCATTGGTTTTCCAATCCTCTGGCTTTCAGCAGCAAGTCCCACACCGTAATGCGGCTGACAGGCCAACTTGCCACATAAATGGCGGCATCGTAGTCGTCGCAGTTGCGCGACCACACGGGAAAACGCAGGTCGTAGCACACTTGAAGCAGAAATCGCACACCGCGAAATTCCACTATTTTCCGTTCCTTTCCTCCGGCATAGCGTTCGTGCTCTCCGCTGTAGGTGAACAGGTGGCGTTTGTCGTAATGCTCTGCCTTTCCGTCGGGGGTAACAAAATACAGGCGGTTGTAGTATTTGCCGTCCTCTTCCGTGGCGACGCTTCCGCACACGGCTGCATCCAGCCGCTCTGCCCATTCCTTCATCGTAGTTACGATGGAGCCGTCGGGTTTTTGGGCGATTTTTTCCGGCTTCATGCAGAATCCGGTGGCAAACATTTCAGTGAGTACATATACGTCCGACTTCGGAGCTTTGGAAAGGAGTTGGCCGATGTGGGCAAGGTTGGCTGCCACATCGTTCCATTGGATATTGTGTTGAATGACGGTGATTTTCATAATTGTTGGTTTTGGAGTTTCAAACTTACGGAAAAATTCCCGAATATTCAATACGACGGGAGAAATGGCGGAATTGAATGAAATTTTTGATTTCTTCGTCGGATTGTATAATTTTGAGAAATTTAGAATACGGCTTTTATGAAAAAACTATTGAGCATAATCTTCACTCTCGTGGCTCTGTTTACTTTGAAAAGTCACGCCGCTGTTCCCGAAGGGGCCATCCCGTTTATTTTTGACAGTCATTTGTATCTTCAGGCAACGTTGAATGATACGATTCCTGTCACGGTTATCTACGATACGGGAGCCGACTTTCTGTATCTTGATGAAGATTATCTCAAACTGAACAATCTTCAGAATGCTTTCGGGAAAAAGGGTGTTGCGAAAATGGGCGGAGCGGGTAATAGCGAGCCGCAGCGTGTTGAGATTTTTGTCGATTCGGTAGAAATCCGTTGTGGGGAGTTGGATTATTGGAATAAAATTACTCCCATTATTCGGTTGCGGGATATTTTGGGCAGATATACCGACGGCTTGTTGGGCAATACCCACCTTTTGAGTTCTCCTTTGGAGATTAGCTTCAGTGAGGGATATTTGAAACAGTGGGAAGCGCCTTTCCCCGTCGACTCGTTGGAAAACTATCACAAACTGGAAGCCCGGTTTGTGGATAATCGCATAGACGTGAAAGCCTCGCTGCAAATCGACTCCGTAAATGCCGTAGAGGGCTGGTTCCGGTTGGATTTGGGAAGCGGCTCTACTGTTTCGCTTACGAATGAAGCGACTTCGTCTTTTCATCTTGACGATATGCCGAAAGCTTATTTCCGGACACAGGCCGGAGGCGTGGGCGGTGGCTCAGAAGATGTGGAGATAAGGGCTGCAAGGTTCTGTATGGTGGATACGTTCGAGAATGTCGTCATTGACTGTTCTCTTAACGAAAAAGGAGCCTTGTCGTCGGGCAGACCTTACTTGGGAATAATCGGCAATGAAATTTGGTCGCTCTATGATATGGTGCTGGACCCAGTCAGTTCTTCTGTATGGGTAAGAAGAAACGGCAAGGAAGGCACATACTCCCAGGCGTCGACAACGCATATGGCCGTATTCGACCGTACCGATATATGCGACGGTTGGATTGTCAACGGCTTGTATAAAGGAGGCATTGCCGAGAAGGCCGGCATTGAAATCGGTGATGTGATTATTGCTGTCAACGACCGTCCCGTGAAGGAAATCTCATGGGAGGAACAACGCAAGGGCTTGAATTTGAAGGGAGAAACCAAATATACCGTACGGAAAGCAAACGGCGAAGTTGTCACCTATACGTTGTTTATTCAGAAACAGATCATTTAATCAGCATGAAAAATATTGCAGGGTGGGCGTTGGTGTCGGTGTTATTTTTGTCGGGATGTCGGCACGGAAATACGCAGGCGGAAGTGGCAGTTGTCGATTCGGCGGTGGTGGCCGATACGGTGGTAGCCCCTGTTGTCAAACCGGCAAAAAGCCGGACGGCATTGTATCTCGATTCATTGGGCTATCTTAATGTGGCGGAGCAGGATTCGACAATTGCCGTTGACCTGATGTATGCCCGTGCCGACAACTTTACGGGGCAGGTGCTTTATGGTGATTTGCGGGAGGCGTACCTGCATCCCGATGCGATGGCGTGTCTGCTTGAAGCGCAGCGTTTGCTCCGTAGCGAATATCCCGGTTACAGGTTGATTGTCTACGATGCCGCCCGGCCAATGTCGGTGCAGAAAATCATGTGGGACAAGGTGAAAGGTACGTCAAAGAAGATTTATGTTTCCAATCCTGCTCATGGCGGCGGACTGCATAATTACGGACTTGCGGTGGATGTCGGTATTCTCGATGCCGACGGTGTGCCTTTATCGATGGGCGTGCCGGTCGACTATATGGGAAAAGAGTCGCACATTGCCTATGAAGACGAAATGGTACGTACCGGGAAAATGACCGAGCAGGAGCGCGAAAACCGCCGATTGCTGCGCCGAGTTATGCGCAAGGCCGGTTTCCGCCCGCTTCCTACCGAATGGTGGCATTTCAACTATTGCAGCCGCGCCGAAGCCCGTTCCCGCTACAAATGTATTGATTGACGTGCTATTCAATAATCCAATGGTCGATGCTATGGGTGGTGTCGCTGAAATTGATTCCCACTTTAATCACTTTCCGCTTATCGGCAGAGAAGGCGGTGGCGTAGCCTTTTTCGTTGATTTGTCGCATAGCTTCTTCCGCGCTGCCGTTTAGTTTGAATTCCATTACGTAGATATAGTCGGCTGTCTTGAGCACCAGGTCGATGCGTCCGTTTGAAGTATGGTATTCAACCTCTGTATGAAAGCCCATCAGTTTGAAAACAATGTAGAGGATGTTCTGATAATGTACTTCGCGGTCACGCGCCAAGTCATAGGGTGTGTCGTTGAAGAACGTACGAAGTCGGTTGAGGAACCCGTCGACATCGCCGTTACGGACTTCGCCAACAAAACATTGGATTTCGTAGGGAGATTTGCTTGTGCTTACTGAAGCATAGTTAGGTAGCAGAAAGCGGAAAAATCCTTGTTCCACTTCGCGGTTGGGAAATCCGAGCGTAAAGTTTTCGAATTCGGCATTATAGCCTTTTATCGTAAGATATCCGCTTTGATAGATGACCGGAACAGGATCGGTGGATGCCGCATCTATGGAGTCGAGAGCCGGACCATTGGTGACGGTATTTTCCAAATCTTCCACATTGTAATGGTGGAGTTTCATCAGTTCAACGAGATAGGTAGGTGTTCCGGTCTCAAACCAGTAGCTGCCCATTTGCTTTTTGGCGAAAGTGTTGAGCAGGCTGAAAGGGTTATATATTCCGGGCGATTTGTAGCAGAAGTGATAGCCGTCGTAGTTGGCTTTCAGTTGTTCACAGGCACTGTTGAAATCTATGCCGAGCTCTTCGGCCAGAGCTTGAATGTCCTCCTCGAAATATTGGTGGAGTTCCGTGTCGCTGATGCCGCATATTTCGGCATACCGCTTGTCCATCGAAATATCCATCAGGTTGTTCAGATCGCTGAACACACTGACCTTCCCAAACTTGGTGACACCTGTAAGCATAGCAAAACGGATATAGCCGTCGCACGACTTCAGTGCGCCGTAGAGAGCTTTCAACGTATCGCGGAAGGCTGTTTGCAGCTGAGGATTTCCAATTGCCTGAAGCATCGGCTTGTCGTATTCGTCGATAAGAATCACGACTTTTTGTCCGGCTTTTTCTGCAGCTCTGCGGATCACTCCCTCAAATCGTGTAGCAAGCGAATATTCGTCGGGATTGTTGCCGTAAATGTTTTCCCATTGTTTAAGGGTCAGGGCTATCTTGTTTTCAAGGCTTGCTTCCGTGTCGTATTTTTCAGTGTTAAGGTCCATGTGCAGAACCGGGTGTACGTTCCAGTCTTTTTCCAGTTTTTCCATCACAAGGCCGGCAAACAAATTCCGCTTACCGGAGAAGTAGGCATCAAGGGTGGAAATCATAAGACTTTTTCCGAACCGTCGCGGACGGCTCAGAAAGTAGTATTTCCCCGTTGTGGCAAGTTGGTAGAGGAGTGCCGTCTTGTCAACATAAATATAGCCTGCGTTGCGGAGGTCCTCGAAATTTTGTATACCAATCGGATATAGTCTGCTCATGGCTGTTGATTGTTTATTTACAAAGATAGCAAAAGTCAAAAGCATAAAGCCAAACTTGTTTGAGTTTTATGCTAAGACGCATCCTATCTTCTACAAACCTTAGATTTGCAAAGTTATTTTTGTAACAGTGCAAATAAAATAAAGTTTG
>URMA01000115.1 GCA_900548875.1 uncultured Porphyromonadaceae bacterium
TTTCTGGATTTTTATTTAGGTTATGTAATGTCGACTAGCAGTAAGACTGGTAAAGAGTATAAACGTGTAAATAATAAGCGTGAATACTTGAGTTTGTATCTTTGGCAAGCCCCTAGGACTCCACTTGAAAGACAACAGAATAAAGAGATGTTGCAACTTGCAAAGGATATAAGATATGAACGAGAGCAGGAACTTAAAAACGGTACTTTAGGTTATCGGTTGAAAGCGAAGGATGTGAATTTCTTTGATTTCATTCAATCTTACTATGATGAATACACCAAAGGAGATAAACGTATGATTAAAGCCGCCCAGAAACGGTTTACTGATTTCATAGCTTTGAAATACCCAATGTATAAAAACAGCATTTCTCCAGAAAATATTACTCCTGATATGATGGAACGTTTTGTGGAGTATTTGCAAAGCATTAGCAAGGGTGAGGGAGCATTGACGCATTGGAAGCGATGGAAAAAGATCGTAAAAGCAGCTGTAAAGAAAGACGTGTTAAGAAAAAATCCATGTGAGGATATTGTTTGTAAGGCTGACGAGGAAGCTTTAAAGAAAGACATCTTGTCAATGGATGAGATGCAGCAGCTTATAAATACTACCTATAAAGGTCAGAATCCGGAAACAAGGAGAGCTTTTATTTTTACCTTGTACACAGGGATTAGATATTGTGATATTAAAGATTTGACGTTTGCCAATGTTGACTATTCTAATAGGGTGCTTACGTTCAATCAGAAGAAAACACAAGGGCACAGCAGTAAAAGTTATGTCTCGATTCCATTGAATGATGGTTTGATTTCTTTAATCGGTACGGCTTCAACAGATGACCAGAATGAAAAGATATTTAAGTTGCCGAGCCATACAATGTGTTTGAAAGCATTGAGACATTGGACGGAGCGGGCCGGTATTGCTAAACATATAACGTGGCATTGCGGGCGTCATTCCTTTGCTGTAAATATCTTAAACAATGGAGCTAATATAAAGACGGTTGCAAGTCTATTAGGCCACAGTGGTTTGCAGCATACGGAAAAATATACAAGAGCCGTAGATAGTCTAAGACAGGCTGCAATTGATAGTTTGCCAATGTTGACAGATGAAATCCTTAAAAAGTAGATATTGTTATGAATTGGACAGAAGAAAAAAGTTTATTGGCTTTTTCCAATATTGAGCCGACTATATTCAATTATGGTGCAAGCCGGAAACTTAATATGGAGGAATATGAATTGCACAGGAGAGGCGATTACATTGTGTATTATTGCAAAAATAGTTTAACACCTTTTTGCCGACAAGAAATGGTGCCGATAGGGGTTATGGGCAGATTACAACAATTAAGTGAGTGCAACATTGGCAATACAGATGAGTTCAATCGCAAATATCCCAAAATAGCATGGGGTATAACGGCTATGTTGTTTACATACTATGAAAAGATTGGACAAAATGTTGTTTTTAGAAAAGATGGAAACTTGTGTACTGTTGAGCAGTTGTTTGCAATTTACAAAGGATTGAGTAGGCAGCGTTATCTGTTTCAGCATAATTTATCAGAACTATATCAGTTATATAAAAATTCAAAAAATGGAGTAAAATTGGCAGAAATCGATGAGGACTTTAGAATTTGGCATATTGCTGAAGAATCGAGACTACTTGAGAAAAGCAAAAAAGCTGTATCGAAATTGATTCCTGAATTTATTATAGAATATGCCGACAATTATGTGGTTTCGGCTAATAGCAGAACAGTCGAGACAATAATATTGCCCAAAGAGTTGGACCTGGAAAATGTAAGAAAATATTTTGCCAGAGCGATGAGCGTAGGTTTCATAGAGCAAACAGCGATGGGATATAAATGGGTGTATGGTGGTAACAGAGGGCAGGTACGATTGGGGTATTTTTGTATGAAAGTATTCTCAAATCCAAGACCGATTAATGAACTGGAAAAATTATTTGGAGTGACAAAACTGTCGTCATCAATTACCAGTGCATATGATGAAGGAGTAAGAGCAGATGTCAAATTGTGGCGGTCAGAACTGGATAGTAAGATCTTCTTTGATTGACATAGTCCAATACTCAATTTAGTTGATTATCCAAATAATTGGAACTTTCTTTATATTTGATTAATGAAAACATTGCAGGGGCAGCGTGATTAAGTGTTTTTGTACATCTTAATCCCGATTGTGTACATTTTTATTTTTATTGGAATATTGTTATTTTGTCGTAATTTAAAATTTATTTATCATGAAACGTATATTTGGAATCGTAGTGGTACTGTTGCTGGCTGTTACGGCGGCTAATGCTCAAATTGCAGACAAGAAAACTTATTTGTCGGAGTTTATGAATGAACTCTATAAAAAATGGCCTAACAATAAGATGCAGAATCTGGTTTTTCATGGTCATAGTGTGCCGACAGGTTATTTTAATGGCGGAACGGTTCATCCGTTTGAATCTTATCCGCACTATGCTTTCTACGGACTGAAAGAAAAATATCCGTATGCAGTTGTCAACTGTATTCGTACATCTATTGGCGGTGAAAATGCAAAGCAAGGTGCTGCGCGCTTTGAAAAAACGGTGCTCAATTATTTGCCGGATGTTCTATTTATCGACTATTCGTTGAATGACCGAGGCATTTCGTTGGAAGAAGCACGCGTAGCATGGGAATCCATGATTGAAAAAGCTTTGAAACGTAATATAAAGGTTATACTGATGACACCGACTCCCGATACAATGGAAAATATCCTTGACGATGAAACACTTTTGGCAAAACATGCGGCTCAAGTTCGGGAACTTGCAAATAAATATCATGTCGGTCTTGTTGATTCCTATGCTTTGTTTAAACAACGTGCGGAAGCTGGCGAGGACATTAAGCAGTATATGAGCCAAAACAACCATCCGAATGCCAAGGGACACAAGATCGTAGCGGATGCCATTCTTGAATGGTTTTTTTCAGCCGATAACAAACTTAACAAATAATCATTATATAATACATTGAATCCTATGAAAAAGAATTGGTTACTGACATTCGCAATTTTGATGTGTGCAGCGGTTGCGGGAAACGCACAAATTGCAGATAAAAAAACATACCTTGCCAATATTGTGGCTGAGTTCCATAAAAAATGGCCGGACAACAGGACGGTAAATATTGTGTTTCATGGACACAGTGTGCCGACGGGCTATTTTTCAGGACAGGAAGTACATACATTCGAGTCCTATCCTCATTATATGCACTACTCGTTGAAAGAATTGTACCCATATGCTGTTATTAATTGTATTCGCACGTCGATTGGCGGTGAAACAGCCCGTAAGGGGGCACAGCGTTTTGCCACCGATGTGTTGCCTCATAAACCGGACTTGTTGTTTATCGACTATTCGCTGAATGACAGGGCTCTAAGTTTGGAAGAGGCACGCGGATATTGGGAATCGATGGTGCAGACAGCATTGGACAATAATATTAAGGTGATTCTCTGTACTCCGACTCCGGATACTACTGAAGACATAAAGAGCGAGGATGCTCCGCTCAATGCTCATGCCAAGCAGGTGCGCGAGATTGCTGAGAAGTATCATGTGGGGCTGGTTGATTCCTATGCTATTTTTAAGGAAAAGGCTTTGGCCGGTGAAAACATCAGTAAATATATGAGTCAGAACAACCATCCGAACGCATCGGGGCATCGTATTGTGGCTGATGAGATTATGACATGGTTTACATCTTTGTCTGTTGAAACTGGCGAGGGCTTTGTGGATTCGGGCATTGATTTCGCCGGAGCTGCCGGAGCTGCATCTTCATTTGATTATAATGGTGATGGCGTAAAAGATTTAATCTATACGGATGCCGCCGGATGTTATGTTTATCAGAATGATGGCAACGGTGCATTTGAAAAGGTGGCTCATAATTTGTTCCCGGCAATGGATGCCGCAACAATTTTGTCGGCAGATATTGACAATGACGGTATTGATGAACTGTTGATGAGCGGTATGGCACAAGGTGTTGCTGCTACAAAAATCTATAAGCGTGGGCAAAATGATGCGTGGTCCGAGTTGACAGGACATAATCTTCCCGGTGTATATTCACATTCCAATGTTTCAAAACAGATGAATACTTCTGTCGTTGCCGCTGATTTCAACAACGACGGATATGTGGATATTGCAGTGAACGCTCTCGTTTCAGATGCCAATGCTCTAAGCGGTGTATATCTGAACAATAAGGACAATACATTTTCTGCCATTTCGACGGATATGACTCCGGGTTGTGGTGGCGGTGTGTTGGCTGCCGATTTGGATAATGATGGTTATCAGGATCTTGTTCTTTGGGGATATACCTATTCTACTCCGGGTGGATATCTTGAAGTATATAAAAACAATGCCGGCAATTCATTCGAGAAACAGGGAAATTCCTATGCTGCACAGACATGGTCGGCACAGGTAGTGGCTTGTGATTTCAATAATGACGGATTTAAGGATCTTGCATTATTGTCATGGGCAACAACAACTCTTCTCAATGACGGGGACATGACATTTACAGGTAATGGAAACATGGGATTGCCTAATCTGACACGTTGTTTTGGTGTGGCAAATGATACGGAAACATATCCCGACTTTATCCTTACGGGGCTGACCGGTAATTTGTCAGAAACTGCATTATACAAATATAATGAAACACTGAGCCTTTATGAAAAAACAGTCATTTCAGGTATTGGCGAACACGGTTCAATTGTTTACGAAGATTTTAATGGTGACGGTTTGAAGGATATTTTCGTAACAGGTAAAAATCGTGATGCAAAAACAGATGCAGCATTGCTTTTTGCCGACAACAAGTCGGTCGTGACTGCTCCGGTTGTATCGCATTATAGTGTGTCGCCTAATCCGGTGTCCGGAAATCTGCGCATCACTTCGGCTTCAGCAGAGCCTGTAACGGTAACGTTGTGGGATCAGGCCGGACATTTGTGTTTGGAGGCGGATGTAACAACGAATGAATGTGCTATTGATTGCAGTGCTTATGCTCCGGGCATGTATATGTTGACTATTGATAATGGAAAAGGAAGAGAGTCCCATAAAATCATTGTGAAATAATCATGAAAAAGACAGGATTCTTTATGCTTCCCATGACCTGCCTTGCTTTTTCCGGCATGGCGGCGGAGCAAAATACAGAAAGACCTAATATATTGTGGCTTACTTATGAGGATACGTCACCTCATTTTATCGGATGTTACGGTAATACAGGTGCTCATACTCCGGCGATGGATGCTTTGGCAAACAATCCCGGTGGTGTACGCTTTGACAGGGCATACTCCAACAGTACGGTATCTTCGCCTTCGCGCAGCTGTATTATTACTGGTATGGATGTCAACGTTTTGGGAACAAACAACCATCGCTACGAGCGGAGCGTCCCAAATGATGTGAAGGCATTTCCCTATTACTTACGTCAGGCAGGATATTATACCTCCAATAATGTGAAGACCGATTACAATGTTTCCAATCCGACGTTTATATCCGAAGCCTGGAACGAATCTTCATCCAAAGCCCACTGGAGAAACCGTTCTCAAGGTCAGCCGTTCTTCAGCGTATTCAATATTATGTATTCTCACCAGAGTTACGTGTCGAGAAATGACTATGCTTCCTATTTGACGGATGTTTATTCAAAGCTTGAAGCAGACAGAGTGACTACTGCCGATGAAGCACTTGTTCCTGATTTCTATAAGGCAGGGCAGGAATCGCAGTTGCTGATGGCACGTGTGCAGAACTGCATCAACTATACTGACCAACTTATTGAAGACCGTTTGGACGAACTTAAGGCCGACGGCTTGGACGACAATACCATCGTGTTTGTCTTTGCTGACCATGGCGAGGGCATACCGCGTGGAAAAACGACGGCTATTGGAATGGGCTACAGAGTGCCGTTTATTGTATGGTTTCCTGAAAAGTGGAGGCATCTGAATCCATTCCAAAGTTCAGTTGTTACCGACCGTCAGGTTTGTTTTGAGGATTTGGCTCCTACTATTCTCGATTTGGCAGGTGTGGAAATTCCTGAACATATGAATGGAAAGCCGATTTTTGATGATACAACAGCCGGACAAGAATATATTCACGGATCAAGAAACCGAATTGACGATTCTCCGGGCATCGACCGTTCCGTGATTAAAGGTAAATATATTTATACGCGCATGTTCTGTCCGTATTTGCCGATGGTGCGTACGACGGGCTATGCTTATAATTCCGACATTATGGTGGCCATTCGTCGCGAATTGCATGATGGTGGTTTCTCGGAAGAACAGGCAGCACCTTATCTTCCGTCGCAATTGGAATATCTTTATGACATGGAAGCCGACAGATGGGAAATGCATAATTTGGCCAATGACCCACAGTATGCTGATTTGTTGGCAGAAATGCGTAATGAAATGGTTCGCTATTCAAAGGAAATCAAGGATTTGGGCTTTATGCCGGAATTTGAAATGCAGCGCCGTAGCATGAATTCCACTCCCATGGAAGTCCGGGATAATTATAATGTGGATGCCGTTGTGGATGCTGCAATGCTGGTCGGTGAAGAAAATGTCAAGAGCCGTCAGCTTGAACTGTTGGCTGATTCTGATCCGATTGTCCGCTATTGGGCTGCTGTCGGTATTTATGTTCAGGGAGAGAATGCAATTGCCGATAAGGATAAAATAATTTCATTCTATGAGAATGAGACATTTGAAAGTGCCAAGTTGAAACTTGCAGCATTCCTCTACAAATATTGTGATTATCAAGAGGCTCGTGAAACAATTGATGCCTATTGCCGGGGAACAAATAATCTCCTTGCCAATGAAGCAGTGCTGATGATTCAGGATATGGGCGACAAAATGCCTGATTTTCAATTGCTGATTAATGAAGTGAAAAGTTATTGGCAGACCAATGATAAAAATTATTGTGCCTCTCCATCGGTAAATGTTACCCAACTGCTTATCCGTGATATGCTGCAGAATCCATTTTCATCGCCTATCGTGTGTGGAACTAAAGTGCGGTTGAAAAATTCGATAACATTAGGTTATATTGATGGAATTGACAACGGAACTGCTTGTCAGACTTATGTGGAAGATGGTTCCGAACAATGGGTGCTTGAAGACCGTGGAGACGGATACTTTTCAATTCGTCATCAGAACACCGGGAAGGTTCTTTCTCTCAGCGGCGGTGCTACTAACGGGTTGCGCCCGGAATTGAGCGAGTTTTCCAATGCTGATGCCCAACTGTGGAATTTGCGGCAATACCGTAATGGCTTTTTTATTGAAAACAAGGCATCCGGACGTCCGTTGCAAGTCAACAGTCAGTCGAAGCAGGAGGGTGCGGTGATTTCTCAATGGGAATGGAATGGCAAGCAACATTTCGTATGGCAGATTATGCCTGTTGACGAGTCTTCAGTTGATTCTGTTGTTGGCTGTGAGGGACTTGAAGTGCTGAATGCAGTTTGTAAAAACGGGCAAATACAAATGACTCTTAACGTTTCGTCTTCGGAAGATGTTTGTGTTGAAGTCTACGATTTGACGGGACGTTGCCTGTGTCGCCAGATTATGAAGGACTTGAATGACGGTGTGAATACACAGTTGTTGAACTGTAATGTGGATAATGGTGGTGTTTTGTTGTTGAATGCCAAGCAACGTGTAAACGACAAAACTTACAAATCAGTAATGAAGTTTGTCTCAAGATAATATGAATAAGTTTTCTTGCATTGGTTATGTGCCGGTTTTATTGGCCGGCACATTTGGCATATCGGCGGAAGAAGCTCCAAAAAATCTTCCCCGTCCAAATATTCTGTGGCTGACATACGAGGACACTTCTCCCCAGTTCATTGGCTGCTACGGTGACTCTTTGGCCAAGACCCCGACCATGGACCGCTTGGCGGCGGAAGGCGTTCGGTTTACGTCGGCCTTTTCTACGGGAACGGTGTCGTCGCCG
>URMA01000116.1 GCA_900548875.1 uncultured Porphyromonadaceae bacterium
CGAGCCGCAGTCGGTCACTGTGCCGTCGGCAAGTCCGGCCACAATTTCAGGAGTCTTGAAATATTTTCCGTCGCACACGCCACGCACGGCTGCCACACAGCCCAGTTCCTTCAGTGCCCGCGCATGAACATCGGAATAGACCAGCACGTTCTGCAACGGCACACGCACCACCGTACCTTGCGGCAACGTGTCGGGTACGGCCTTGTCGCGCGGCACCAGCAGATAGGTTTGCAGCACCTTTCCGCTGTTCCACGGGTCGAGCACCGTCACTTTCGTATAATCACGGTAGCGGGTGACAGTCAGTCCCTTGGCATAGTCGAGATTAGCATCGGCCGCTTCCTGCTGCCGTTGCCCGCAAGCTGTCAGCACCATCACTGCCAGCAGCATATAGAGAATTTTTTTCATCGTTTCAAGGCTATGATTAAATTGCAAATTTACAAACGAACCCCGCAAATAAAAAATCCCCGCCGCGGGTTTAACATAGAATAAGAGTTGGAGGCATTGTCAGTCGAGCAGCCCCAAATCGGCGGCAATGTCACACGCCTTCAGCGAATTCGGCACCTGCAGTTTCAGCAGGATGTTCTGACGGTGGCGGCTGACCGTATTGATACTGATAGACAGCCGTTCGGCAATCTCCCGGCTCGTAGCCCCTTTTCTCACCAACCGCAGAATCTCCACTTCCCGTTCCGTGAGCAATTCGCCGGCAGCCGCCGGCTTCAGTTCGATTCGCTGTCCGGTCAGCGTGTTGACGATGACAGCCTTCGCCGCCTGACTGCTTTCCGTAAAATCATACAGACACATCACAAACCGCAGTTTTCCCTCCATCCTGTCGGTGAAATAGAACACACGATGCAGCATTTCGACAAGCTGTCCGTCGACATCCTTCATCCGCAGCCGCATTTTCAGGCAAAAGTTTTCCCGGTTCTTTGCCTTCTGCCGCTTTACATACTGAAGGAAATAATATTCCTGTGCATATTTCTCCCCCATGTCGGCCGGATGAATATGGTTGAAGATGTCGCGCTCCCAAATGGAAGGAATGGCGAGCGTTTCGCCCTTCTTTCCCAGTCCCAGCCGTTCGGCAATGCCGCCCATGACGATATAGCTCATGTCGGATTTCAGGTCGCTGAGCACAGCCACCGAATTTTCGACACGGGCATAGACCGACGCTATTTTCTTATAATAGTCCAAAGCCGGTTCCCCGCCTTGCGACGAGTTTCCGACGTTAGCGAGCAGTTCGTCGTGGAGCTTTTTCTCAATTTGTTTCATCAAATATGGTTATTTATGAGTATTTACAGCCAGTACTGTAGCGGCTAACTTTGCAAAGTTAAAAACAACAAGACAATGAAACACTATTTATTTTCACTTTTTCTATTTTGTATAGCAATGACAACACAGGCACAGTCGCTTGAAAAAATGACATGGTTCAACGAACCGTCAGAATGGGAAATCAGCAACGGAACGCTTTCCATGCAAGTAACGCCCAACAGCGACTATTGGCGCATCTCGCACTATGGATTCACTGTCGACGACGCTCCGTTCTACTACACTACGCGAGGCGGAGAATTTGAAGTTAAGGCAAAAATTTCCGGCGACTACCGCACTCGTTTCGACCAGGCGGGAATCATGCTCCGCATCGACCACGAAAACTATATCAAGGCGGGCATTGAATTCGTCGACGGCAAATATAATTTGAGCACCGTTGTCACCCACCACACCTCCGACTGGAGTGTCATCAGCCTCGACAAACCCGTTCCCTACATCTGGATCAAGGCCGTTCGCCGGTTGGATGCCATCGAAATCTTCTATTCTTTCGACGACCAGAACTACGTCATGATGCGCAACGCATGGATGCAGGACAACACGCCTATCCAAGTCGGACTCATGGCAGCAAGCCCCGACGGCAACGGTTTCAAGGCTGTTTTCGAGCAGTTCCAAATCAAGCATCTGCCCGACATGCGCCGTCAGCAATGGCTCAAAAACAATCAGGAATAAACGCCCCGGCGTTTTCGCTTTTCACACAATGCCTGCACCGCAAGTGCGGGCATTTTCTTTATCCGAAAGTTTCCCGGCCCACAAGGGTTGCGATTTACAGAAAATGTGTAATTTTGCACTTTGTACGTACACAATCAGAAAAAACAATATGGACATATCAGTAATAGTTCCGCTATATAACGAGGACGAATCGCTGCCGGAATTGGAAGCGTGGATTGAACGGGTGATGAAAGCCAACAATTTCAGCTATGAAATTATTTTCGTGAACGACGGCTCCACCGACAAGTCGTGGCAAGTCATTCAGGGGCTTCAAAAGAAAAATCCGTGCGTGAAGGGCGTTTGTTTCCGTCGCAACTATGGCAAGTCGCCGGCGCTGAACGTTGGTTTCGAACGCGCCCAGGGCGACGTGGTCATCACCATGGATGCCGACCTTCAGGACAGCCCTGACGAAATACCGGAACTCTACCGAATGATAACCGTCGAAGGCTACGACCTGGTTTCGGGCTGGAAGCAGAAACGCTACGACCCGCTGTCGAAAACCATCCCGACGAAACTGTTCAACGCAACGGCACGCAAGGTGAGCGGCATCAAGAATCTCCACGACTTCAACTGCGGACTGAAAGCCTACCGCCGTGACGTGGTGAAAAACATTGAAGTCTACGGCGAAATGCACCGCTACATTCCTTATCTCGCCAAGAATGCCGGCTTCTCCCGCATCGGCGAAAAGGTGGTACACCATCAGGCACGTAAGTACGGCAAGACGAAATTCGGCTTGAACCGCTTCGTGAACGGCTACCTCGACCTGCTCAGCCTTTGGTTCATTTCCACTTTCGGAGGCAAACCGATGCACATTTTCGGCTTCCTCGGTTCCATCATGTTCTTTATCGGCTTCATTGCCGCCATCGTGGTGGGCGCATCGAAACTCTATGCCCTCTACAACGGCATGCCCTACCGCCTGGTGACCGACTCGCCCTACTTCTTCATCGCACTGACCATGATGCTGCTCGGTTCGCAGTTCTTCCTGGCCGGATTCATCGGTGAGCTGGTGGCCCGCAACGCTGCCGAACGCAACAAGTATCAGATTAGAGAAGAAATTTAATCGTTACACCAAAACTCAAAGCAATGTCAGCATATAGTGATTTTATGACTCTTTCGGCCGCACGCTACGCCTGCCGCAACTATGCGGCGCGCACCGTGTCACGCGAAACGCTGAAGAAAGTTATCGAGGCCGCGTCGTTGGCTCCGTCGGCTGTCAACCGCCAGCCGTGGATGTTCGTAGTGCTCGACACTCCGGAAATGCGTCAGGCCATGGCGGAATGCTATCCGCGCGAATGGATAAAGACCGCCCCGGCCTTCATCGTGGCTGTTGGAAATCACACGGAATCATGGCACCGTCCTGCCGATGGAAAGGACTATACGGACATCGACCTGGCCATTGCCATCGAGCATCTCTGCCTTGCCGCCACTTCGCTCGGCCTCGGCACCTGCTGGGTGTGCAACTTCGACGCCAAAAAGTGTGCCGAACAGCTTCACCTGCCCGAATCGGCCGAACCCATAGCTATCATTCCCATCGGCTATCCGGCTGAAAGCCTTATTCCGGAAAAGAAACGCAAACCCGTCGACGAAATCATCCAATGGGGCGCATTCTAAAACATAGCATACTCCTGTTGGCCGTGATTCTGCTTGTCGGCGTTGCAGCGTGCAACTCCGACGAGGGCTGCGAAGGCAACACCAGCAGCATGCCGCTCGCGGGCTTCTATTCGTCGCAAACGAAGAAAGCCATCACCATCGACTCGCTTACCGTGTTTGGCGTAGGCGTGCCCAACGACTCGCTGCTGCTCGACACAGCACGGGCTTCGCAAACCTATTTACCGCTCGACATTGAAAAGACACAGGCACGCTTCGTCATCCGCTACGACCAGCAACAGCTGGCAGCGCTCAAACTTGCCGACACCATCACGATTGACTACAGCCCGCGCCCTTATTTCCACTCGGAAGAATGCGGCGCAATGTACTATTTCGACGTGAAAGGCTACCGCACCACGAACGTGCTTATCGACTCGATGCAAATCATCACACCCGTGTTCGACAACACGACGGCTGAAACCATCAAAATCTATTTCCGGACGGGGGCCGACGCACAGCAATGAGAACCCGCAAGATAACCCTCGCCCTGGTGGCTCTGTTCTGCCTCACCTGCGCTTTTGCACAGCGGAAAGTGACGCCGGTTGAATCGTCCGACGAACTGAAAATCGTGACGAAGGAAGAACTGAAAATCCTGCGCCAGCGTGCCAAATCGGAACAAATGCTTTCCGACTCCGTCCTGCAGGACTCCCTGCGACGCGACTCCATCGAAAAGGCAAGCAAACAGTTGAAATATCCGCTCTTCTACTCCACCTCAGTCGGCGTAAACTTTTGGGACCCGATTGCCATGGCGCTCGGACAGTCGTACGGAGAAGTGGAAGTATGGGCGGCGCTCAATCTGCGCAACCGCTTTATCCCGATTGTGGAAGTGGGTATGGGAACGGCCAACTCTACTCCCGACAACGGAAACTACACCTACAAAAACAAGCTGTCGCTTTACGGACGCGTGGGTATGAACTACAATTTCATGTTCAAAAGCGACCCGAAATACCTGCTCTTCGGAGGTCTGCGCTTTGGCGCCTCGTCGTTCAAGTACGACATCACCAACATCAGCTACAACAACGGCTATTGGGGTAATCAGACCACCTTCGACATCCTCAACCAAAAAGGTTCGGCCATGTGGATGGAAGTGGTGGCAGGCATTCAGGTGGAACTGGTGAAAAATTTCTCGATGGGCTGGACACTCCGCTACAACTTCCCGCTCCGTGTCAAGGGAACACCCAATTCCGACCCGTGGTACATTCCGGGCTACGGCACACGGAAAATGCCTATCAACATCGGACTGTCGGCCATCTACACCCTGCCGCTCGGCAAGCGTGAAGAGCCGAAAAATGTGTTGGAAGACGGCACGGAATCCTCAACTCCTCCCGGCGAATGGAAGCCGAACGTGCCGGCCGACTCTACGGCAATAGCCACGCCTCAACCCGAAGCCGCACCGACTGACACAATCACGACAACAGAATAACGCAAAAAGTTCTCCCCGCCGGAGAACTTTTTTGTTGGCATCCATTGTGCCTGTAAAACAGAAAAAATATAAATTTGCATTGAACCCTAACACGAAATGACTATGAAAATAATGAAACAGGCTATTGCAGTGGCGGCTGTTGCTCTCACTGTAATGACAGGATGCAGCGGAAACGCATCAAAAAAAGCAGAAATGAGTGAAAACAAAGAAACAACTAAGGAAGGAGTGAAAACGATTGAAACCGACGGCATGAAAGTGACGTGGATTCAGGACAACGCGCAGGAACGCCTCATGGAAAGAACCCTATTTGCCGATGCCAGCGACGCATTGATTGACAGCCTGGGCCTGCAAAACGGCGTACCGGCCACAATAAGCGTGTTCGTATTGGAAAAAGACGGTAAAAACATTCTGTTCGACACGGGTAACGGAAAAGACGACAGCCGACTGATGGCAGGTTTGAAAGCAATCAATCTGACCGCCGACGACATCAACTACATCTACCTGACCCACTTCCACGGCGACCATATCGGCGGCATGCTGAAGGGCGACTCTGCCGTATTCACAAAGGCCGAAGTCTATGCCTCACAGACTGAATACGACGCATGGCTGAAGAAAATGTCCGCCGACAAGAACGCAATGCAGCGGAAAATGGACAAAGCATACGCCGGACACATGCACCTGTTCAACCCCGGCGACACCCTGCCGTGCGGAATCCTAACCATCGATGCAGCAGGACACACTCCGGGACACACGGCCTACATGACCGGCAAACTGCTTGTAGTGGGCGACCTGATGCACGGAGCAGCCCTGCAAATTCCACATCCGGAAATTTGTGCCGCCTACGATATGGATAAGGAAAAGGCTATCCAGACGAGAAATCAATTGTTGGAATATGCCAAAACCAACAAACTCATCATGGCAGGAATGCACCTCCCCGCCCCTGCCTTCCTTTCTTTTGAATAAAGCATTTACATTTTCAATTATTGTCTCAAATTTACTGCATTTTCTAAAAAATGCAGTAAATTTGTATGCATCAAAAGAAATGAAATGGATATAATGGAATACATCGCTCGCAATGGCGGCTACATATCGTCAGCGGAAGCAAAAAAAGCATCGCTTTATGACCAGCTATTGTCTGGCACCAAAACCGGGCGAATTGTACGCGTACGACAAGGCGTGTATGCACTCAATAACGAACTGGGCAAACAAATGATTGATGTCGAAACATTAGTGCCCGGTGGTGTTTTGTGTCTCTATTCCGCATGGGCGTACCATGAACTCACTACTCAAATACCACAAGCATACCACATTGCAGTAGAACGTACACGTCGGGTTTCACTTCCTGTATTCCCGCCTATTGAACTTAGCTTTATGACACAAAAAGCTTATAAACTTGGAGTTATAGATGCGGAAATTGACGGTTTCAAAGTGAAAGTATATGATTTGGAAAAATCAGTCTGCGATGCCATCAAGTACCGAAATAAAATTGGCTTGGATGTAAGTTCTGAAATATTTAATAATTACTTGTCACGCAAAGATCGTGACATTACCCGTCTCTATGAATATGCATCACAATTACGCGTGGGGAAAAAAATTGATGAACTGATTCGATTCATTCTATAATGGCCTCCAAAACGTACACAAATTCAGGTAAATCGGTTAAGGAACGACTGCTTAATCAGGCAAAGGCGGAACACTACAATCCGCAAATGATGATTTCCCGCTATATGCAGGAACGGTTACTTTATCGTCTGTCCATCAGCAACTATCGGGAGCATTTTATATTAAAGGGCGGTGCGTTGCTCTACGCTCACGACCGCTTTGAAGCCCGTCCGACCTTAGATATAGACTTTATGGCGACTCATATCAACAATGATACAGAAAATATCAAACGAATTATCAAAGAAATATGCACTGTAGAATGTGTTCCTGACGGAGCCAACTATGATGCTGATACCGTTGAAGCGGTGGATATAACGGTAAACAAAGAATATCACGGTGTACGAGTTTCTGTCGTAGCCCTTCTTGATACTGCTCGTCAGCGTATATCAATGGATATAGGTTTTGGGGATGTCGTTACTCCTACGCCTCAAGAACTGGTATTTCCTGCACTGATTGATACCGTACCCCAAGCAGAGATAAAGGCTTATTCATTAGAGACTGTTGTTGCGGAGAAGTTTCATGCCATGATAGAGCTATCACTCGCCAATAGCCGTATGAAAGATTTCTTTGATGTCTATCGTATTTTAGCGACAGACAGGGTCGACAGAGAAATACTGTCAAATGCGATTAAATCTACTTTTGAAAATAGAGAAACCAAATACCGGATGAATCACCCGTTATTCACCAACGAGTTTTTTGCATCAAAAGATCGTCAATTTCTCTGGAATAATTTTCTACGGAAAATAAAATATCATGAATCCATAGATTTCCAGACTGTCGGATTATTAATAAAAGATCAACTGCAACCCTATTGGGAATCACTAAAGGACAAGTAAGACAACATTTTGAATGCTGAGGCGGTGCATTCCTTTCTTTTGAATAAAGCATTTTCCCACAAAAAAGTTCTCTCTTTAGGAGGGCACTGAAAAAGTAATCACAATTCAGTCCACTCTGCAGAGTAACTAAAA
>URMA01000117.1 GCA_900548875.1 uncultured Porphyromonadaceae bacterium
GGGACAAGCCGGTGTTCATAAAATAGGCATGGGTGTGCTGATTGGCCTTGAGGACTGGAGAACGGATGTCACAATGATGGCCATTCATCTACGCTATCTGCAAAAGCATTATTGGAAAACCCGCTATTCTGTCAATTTCCCGCGCATGCGACCATCGGAAAGCGGATTCCAGCCGAATGTAACCATGACAGACAAGGAATTGGCACAGCTCACTTTTGCATTCCGCATCTTTGACCACGATGTCGATATATCCTATTCAACACGTGAAAATCCCGTTTTCCGTGCCAATATGATGAAATTGGGCGTCACTTCCATGAGCGCCGGAAGCAAGACTGAACCAGGCGGCTACACAAGTACCCCTGACGCCCTCGAGCAATTCCATGTCAGCGATGAGCGTACCCCTAAAGACGTAGCTGAAGAGATAAAAAATCTTGGTTATGAAGTAGTTTGGAAAGACTGGGATAAAATCTTTGACTAACAAGCAACTACATGGATTTCAACTAATAAGAGGAAGGATTAAAGTCCTTCCTCTTCTTTTTGCCATTCAATTTCTTCTTGAACCTGCCGGCAGAGCATCTTTGACTTGCAGTCGGCCCGGTTTCCTTCGTCTAAAGCAAAAGCATATACTTTGTCTTTTTCAAAAAGGTTTCCGATTACCAAAAGATTCATTGCCAATCGCAAGGCAAAATAACGCATCATTGGAGCAGCATCGGCCATAAGATATTCCATCAGCAAATTTTCCGCCTCGGGCAAATGACGCACCAGACGGAAACACAATAAATCGACCAGTTCCACGGTGTCACAATCTGCCGCCCACTCTTTGGCTTTCTCCACAGTAAATGCGTCCAACGGATACACCATTGTTGCCATTAGCCTGCTTTCACGCGTCGATGTGTTAGCCCATAAAGTTTCAGCCAACTCCACTGACGGTTCAACACTACCGGCCACCATTTCTATTTGCGGTAGAAGCAATCCGAATATAATTTTATACGGACTTCCTGCTTTTCGCAAACGATCGGCAATCTCCCCGTTTCTTAAAGCGAAAAACTGAGTTTTTATATTTCTAAGCGTTTCCTTTTCCATATTGCAAAACTACAAAAATAGGCACCCTCAAACAAGAGGATGCCTCATTTATCCATTAATCAAATCAGATTATTTTGTTAACGGTGAATAGTCTTTGGAATAGCGGAGCATCTGGTCAACATAGTTTTCCGAATAATCCACTTTTACGTCCGTAATATTACCGTTTGAATCTTTTACCGCTGTATATACCGGGTTTACAAAACCTTTGTAAGGAGCAATGTCAAGTTTGGCATAGCGGTCGAGAACTTCCTTGTGGATTTCAGGATTTACCTTCACGGCATAGTCTTCCACTAACTTCTTTCCTGCTGCATAGTCCCCTTCCGACTTAATGCGCTGGACTTCAGCCAGCAATTTGCCAAACAAACCACGGAGCTTTTCGTAGTCGTTTATCTTAATGAAAGTCTTTCCATCCTTCTTCACCAGTTCGATTACGTTTTCAGCCTTACCGTTTTCATACGCCCACATGGAAATGAGTTGACGATTACGCATGTGTGACTCTTCAATGTTTTTGCCATACTCGATACGCATCAGCTGAGTCATCATGCCATTCAAGATATACTTGTAGTATTCGGCCTTGTAAGCGTCTTTATTGTCAACCAATCCAAGTTCCATAAGTTTCGGGTCAGCCAGATAATACAAAGCAAACAAGTCGGCACGTGTTTCTTCAAGCGTTGAGCCATGTTCTTTCAAGGCATCATCATGTACACCTGGGAGCAATTTTCCAGAACCGTGACCGAGACACTCGTGCAAGTCCGTGTGAAGATTGTCAACGATAAACAGATATTTGTCCAACAGGTCACTGGTTTCCTTATCTATTACAAATTCTTCATTAAAACCGTTTCCATGTGATGCCTGATCGTATGCCTCTGTAATATTTTCGATAGTTACCGATTTTGAACCGTGGGCAGCACGAATCCAATTCGCATTCGGCAAATTTATACCAATCGGCGTAGACGGATAAGCATCACCGGCAAGAATTGCAGCAGTAATAACCTTTGCAGTTACACCCTTAACACTGTCCTTCTTGAAACGGGCATCTATCGGAGAATGGTCCTCAAACCATTGGGCATTGGCACTGATTACTTCCGTACGATGGGAAGCCTTTTCGTTCTTGAAGTTTACGATTGATTCCCATGCACCTTTCAGGCCCAGCGGGTCACCATAATTTTCAATGAATCCGTTAATAAAGTCAACAGTGCTGACAACGTCTTCCACCCAAAGAATGGAATACTCGTCAAAGGTCTTCAAATTTCCCGTTGTATAATATTCAATCAATTTATTGATACAGGCTTTCTGCTGATCATTTTCAGCAACAGCCTCTGCCTTTTTCAGATTTTCTACAATCTTTTCGATTGCCGCGCTGTAACGGCCACCGATTTTATAGACTTCTTCCTGTACCTTACCATCCTTTTTCACCAAACGTGAGTTCAAGCCGTATGAAATCGGCGTGGTATCTTTCGGGTCCTTCATGGCAGCGTAAAATTGCTCCACTTCAGCTTGAGTTACACCATCGTAGTAATTATTGGCGGAAGTCTGAATCAAATCCTGTCCGTCTGTCTGATTGACACGTTTCGCCATTACTGTCGGGTCAAAAATCACCGGAACCAATTCTGCTACAAAAACATCGACAGTCTGTCCCTCGGCCAAAGGCAATGATTCAGGAGCAAGTTTTGCCACTTCTGCCTTAAAGAAATCCTGAGAGAATTTAGGTACGAACTTATCCGTAGAATAATGATGGTGAATACCGTTGGCAAACCATACTTGCTTTAAATATTCCAAAAAGCCCTTATAATCCGCGCTTTCCTTATCTCCATCATAATTCTTGTAGATTTCTTCCAATGTCGTACGGATAGCAAGGTTATATTTACCGTTTTGATCTGTCAGAATGTCACGTCCATACAGCGCAGCTTCTGTCAGATAATAAACCAGTTCTTTCTGTTTCGGAGTCAAGTTTTCGAAATCCGTTACCTTGTAACGAAGAATTTCAATGTCTGCAAATCTGTCCACTTTGTAATTAAATTCGGCGGTTTCCGTTTTCTTGTCGGAAGAACAAGATACTGAAACCAATGCCATCGCTGCCATTGCAGCCGCTAAAAATGATTTCTTCATATGTTAATGGTTTGAGGGTTATTCAACATAAAGTACCAACCCTTTTAAATACTCGCCTTCCGGATGATAGATATTTATAGGATGGTCGGATGGCTGGGTCAACTGATGCAAAATGCGCACGCGACGCCCCGACATGGCAGCCGCGCTGAAGACTGCCAAACGGAACTGTTCTTTCGACACGGCTTGCGAACAGGAAAACGTAAAAAGAATTCCACCCGGAAGGATTTTCTCAAATGCCTTGGCATTCAACTTGCGATAGCCTATCAACGCATTCTTCAATGCACTTTTATGCTTGGCGAATGCAGGTGGGTCAAGTATGATCAAATCATACTTGTTATCCATATTATTTAAAAACTTAAAGGCATCTTCGGCAAATGCCTGATGGCGCGGATCGCCCGGGAAATTTAATTCCACATTTTCGTTGGTCAGCTGTATGGCTTTTGCCGAACTGTCTACAGAGTGGACAAGTTTGGCATGGCCACGCATGGCATAGAACGAAAAACCGCCCGTATAGCAAAACATATTCAACACCGAACGGCCATTTGCATAATGTTCAAGAAGTGAACGGTTGTCTCGCTGATCGACAAAAAATCCCGTCTTCTGCCCCTTTAGCCAATCTACATGGAACTTCAAACCATTTTCCATGGCGATATTTGTTTCAAATCCGCCTACGATATAATCGTTCTGAGGATCAAGCTGTGCTTTATAGGGCAATGTCGTTTCCGACTTATAATAGACGTTTTTCACCAATCCGTCGGCAATACGAAGCAATGCATCAGCGATAATGTTTCGTGCAAAGTGCATACCCGGCGAGTGAGCCTGAACTACTGCCGTACGGTCATAAATATCTACTACCAGCCCAGGAAGGAAATCTCCTTCACCGTGTACAAGACGGAAGGCATTGTTGTCAGGACGTATCAAGCCGATACTCTTACGCAATTCGAAAGCCTTCTGAAGACGGTCGAAGAAAAAATCCGCATCGATGTCACGCTGCGCAAAGTCAAGAATACGCACCGTGATACTTCCAATCTGGAAATGTCCTACCGCAATAAACTCACCGGAATAGGAATACACGGCAACAATGTCGCCTTCTTCCACCCCGTTGTCCATCTTGGCAATCGCTCCGGAGAAGATCCACGGATGGAAACGCTTCAGCGATTCTTCTTTTCCTTTCTTTAAAAATACTCTCTTATATTCCATAAACTACATTATCGCTATTTGATAAAAAATCTGTAAATATCATTGGCATTGGCATAAAGCATCAACAACACCAACAGTCCCAAACCAATCATCTGGGCATATTCCATAAATTTTTGATTCGGCTCGCGACCGGTTATCATTTCATAAATCAAGAAAAGAATATGACCACCGTCCAATGCAGGAATCGGAAGAATATTCATAAACGCAAGTGCCAGGCTGATAAACGCAGTAATCACCCAGAACTGATACCAGCTCCATGTATCGGGGAACATATTTCCGATAGCACCGAAACCACCAAGGCTCTTCGCGCCTTCACTGGTAAATATATACTTCATCTGACTTACATAAGACACCAGTTTGTCGACACCGATTTCAATACCACGGGGAACAGATTGCCACAGGTTATATTTTATCGTCTTGGTTTTATACAATTCCGTAATCGGCGTCAACTCAATACCGATTTTACCTGCATCGGAAATCTGCAAAGAAGCCGTTTTCAATTCATTGCCACGTTCATACTGTATTTTGACAATTTTGCCTTTGTGAGCAGCCAATTCTTTAGTGAACACATCGTACGTTTCAGCCGGAACGCTATCGACGGCAAGAATCCGGTCGCCGGCTTGTAAACCGGCTTTTTGGGCGGCTTCTCCCGCCACGGGCTTTTTCACAACGACAGGAATACGATAAACCATGAATCCAAAACCGCTGTCCTCTTTTTCCATCTCACTGTTGAGTTTCAATACAGCGTTTTCCGGCATATTAATAACAACTGTGTCCGTTCCGTTACGCAGAACTGTCACTTGCTTCGATTCAAGCATTTTCAACAAGTCGTAATTGGCGGCATCGATTTTCTGTTCGTCCATCAACAATGGTATGTCACCATCAACAAACCCAATGCGATGGGCCGGTTCGCAATACTGCATACCATAGGTAGCATCCGTATAATCTATATATTTATCTCCCCACGTATAGGCAATTCCGGCATAAATGACTATAGCAAGAATGAAATTGAACACCACACCTGCCACCATAACCAACAAACGTTGCCATGCCGGCTTTGAACGGAATTCCCATGGCTTGGCCGGCTGTTTCATCTGTTCCAGGTCCATCGATTCGTCAATCATACCTGAAATTTTGCAGTATCCGCCCAACGGCAACCACCCGATACCATATTCTGTATCACGCCATGAAGCCTTGTCTTCCGTACCCGGTTTCTTCTTGGGCTTATATTTAAACAAACTGAACCAAGGGTCAAAGAATATATAGAATTTCTCCACTCGGATACCGAAAATTCTCGCAAATATATAGTGTCCGAACTCATGGACAATCACAAGCAAACCGAAAGCCAGAATCAGCTGTACGGCTTTAATCAAAAAGGTTGAATCCATTTATTTTATATACGTTTTATTTTTCAACAATTGACGAGGCTATATTTCTTATTTCTCTATTCGTTTCCACTAAATCATTGTAAGTCGGTTTTGCGATGAACACATTTCGCTCCAATGCCTTTTCCACAAGAACCGGCATATCCACAAAACGGATTTTCTCCTCCAAAAATGCAGCTACGGCTATTTCATTAGCGGCATTCAGCGCACACGGTACATTGCCACCCGCTTGAATGGCAGTAAATGCCATAGAGAGCAATGGGAATTTCGCCATGTCAGGAGCTTCAAAAGTCAAAGTGGAATATTGCGACACTTTCAATTTCTCGCATGCCGAAGGCAAGCGTTCTGGATAATTGAGAGCATATCGGATTGGCAGGCGCATGTCAGGCAACCCCAATTGGGCTTTCACCGCCCCATCGTTGTAGGCCACCATAGAGTGAACAATCGATTGCGGATGCACTACTATCTCAATGCGTTCCGAAGGAATACCGAACAGCCAGCGTGCTTCCATCATTTCGAAACCCTTGTTCATCATGGATGCCGAATCAATCGTCACCTTTGCCCCCATATGCCAATTCGGATGTTTTAATGCATCGGCTTTTGTCACGAATTGCATTTCTTCCAATGTCTTCGTACGGAACGGACCACCGGAAGCTGTCAGTATCAGTTTGTCGACCGACTGGATATCCTCTCCTACGAGGCACTGAAAAATCGCAGAATGTTCGGAATCGACAGGTATTAGTTCCGATGCTGAATCTTTCAGCATATCGGTAATCAGTTCTCCGGCAACGACAAGCGTCTCCTTATTGGCCAAAGCAATTTTCTTGCCCGCACGGATGGCACTGATCGTAGGCTCCAATCCGCTGTAACCCACCATAGCAGTCACCACGATGTCAATGTCTTCAGCCGTTACGGCTTCGGCAATCGCTTTAGAACCGCACTCTACGGCAATTCCCGTCCCGGCAAGAGCATCTTTCAGTTTTCCATAACACTCCTCCGATGCTATCACCACGCGTTGCGGCTTGAATTTCAAAGCCTGCTCAATCAGCAAATCCACACTACGGTTTGCCGTCAGCAACGAAGGATACAACTTGTCAGGATATTCCGAAATCACATCGAGCGTCTGCGTACCAATCGATCCGGTACTACCCAAAATGGCTATATGTTTTCTTTTGTCCACTTCTTTTCTTAATTTACAAAACTGATTGCAAAAATAATAGTTTTTTGCCGAAAACCGAACTGCCTGCAAGCATATTACCCACAAATCCCCTTACTTTTAGAACTTATAACATTCCGATGCCTTCTCATCAAAACATCAAACACGCCACAATTCCCCAAAACAAAAAAGCGTGTAACCCAAATGAGTCACACGCTTTTACTATGTGGTTTAAATCTTACATTTACTTGACCTCTTCGAAGTCGGCGTCGGTAACATTGTTGCCGTCATTGTTGTTAGCACCTGTGTTCTGGTTTGCACCTGCGTTAGAGTTGAAACCAGCGTTCTGTGCACCACCGGCCTGTTGCTGAGCATTGTAGATATCCTGAGCAGCAGCCTGCATAGCGGCGTTCAATTTATCGATAGCCGGATCGATAGCATCTACGTTCTGTGCCTTGTGAGCTTCCTTCAATTCGTTCAAAGCAGCGTCGATCGGAGCACGTTTGTCAGCGGCAAACTTGTCACCGAGTTCCTTCAGCTGTTTCTCAGTCTGGAAGATTACGGCATCAGCCTTGTTGATTTTATCGATACGTTCCTTTTCCTTAGCATCGGCAGCAGCGTTGGCAGCAGCTTCATCCTTCATACGTTGGATTTCAGCATCAGTCAAACCGCTGGAAGCTTCGATACGGATTGCCTGTTCTTTACCTGTAGCCTTATC
>URMA01000118.1 GCA_900548875.1 uncultured Porphyromonadaceae bacterium
GCCGCTCAAACAGCGCAGCCAGCTGGGCGTCCACCGTGTCGATCTCGGCGCGTGCCTGTTCCAGTGCGTCCATGGGTTCACATCCTTTTGCATGTATGATAAATACCATCAAGATAATAGATACCCAGTAAGTATACCATAACTGGGACGGAGAAACAACAAAACCTCCGGCGTTTCAAAGGGGAGAATATTTCAAATCAGATATGTGTAAAAAGAACAAAATAGATTATGTACCTTGTGTTACTCCGGGATTTAGTTGGCACAATTTAAGTACGATTCAATTTCCCGATGATATAAAGCCATCAGGTTCGATACCGCGCCAAGGAGGAAAATTTTTCTGGGATCAAATGTATAATGCCATGAAAGCCGGAGGAGAAATGATATATGTGGCGATGTTCGATGAAATAGACGAAGGTACTGCAATATTTAAATGTACCGATACACCTCCTGTAACTAAAATATCTCAATTTATCGGAATGGACGGAAAACCTTCGGATCATTATCTATGGCTTACCGGTAAAGCGACTCAAATGTTACGAAAAGAGATACCCCTGACAAAAAAAATGCCGGAACGAAACTAAAATAAGATATACAATTCACACACAAATACACAACTACACATGTCAAAGGACTGTCTTAACTATTATTGTTTAGACAGTCCTTTTTTATTATAACTTTATCAACTGAAAATAAATATGAAAATGTACCAAAACCCAATTTAAGAGAAACTTTCAATTTAAAACTTGATTCCTTCCATTGACTATAAAAAAGCCGTATCAACTCTATTTTTGAAGTGCACCCCAAAAGTTAGACACAAAACTTTTGGGGTGTTTTTTATGAAGTACAGTTACGAACAAAGGCTTATTATCGTTAGCCGGGTAAAACAAGGAGAGTTAATAGCTCATTTGTCAAAGGAGTATCATATCAATAAGACTCAGATATTGGCATGGGTGAGAATGTGGGACAAATATGGTCGTTCTGGACTGGAGCAGCAACCACATTGCCGTCCTACGGTTAAATTAAAGGAAGAAGTAGTACGTTTAATATTGGAAAAAGGCGTACCTTTATCCCATGTAAGAATAGAATATAGAATTGGCAAGACGGCTCTACAACGCTGGGTCAGTACAGTACGCAAGTATGGTTACGAGGCTCTTTCGCCGTCCAGACGCCAAGGAAGAGCATTAAAAGAACCTATGGGACGTCCAAAGAAGAAAGAACCGCAAACGGAACTTGAGAGGCTTCAGGCTGAAAATCTCCGCCTGAGGGCAGAGAACGCGCTGCTAAAAAAAGCGAAGGCCTTAGTCGAGGCAAAGAAGGCCCAAGCACTTCTGAATGGGCACGAACCATCGACGAACTAAGGTCGGATTATCCTCTTGACTTGTTATTGAAGTTAAGAAAGATGGCTCGTTCTGTGTTCTATTACCATCTGAAGCGCCTTAAAACGATTGATAAGTATTCCAATGAAAAGGAATCAATCAAACTAATTTTTCATGAACATAAGGGACGATATGGCTATCGGCGTGTAACAGCGGAGATGCATAACCGCGGCTTTATGCTAAACCATAAGACCATCCAGAGGCTTATGGGTGACTTAGGGCTTAAAAGTAAAATACGCATGGTACGATACCGCTCATACAAAGGTGAGGTTGGCAAGATAGCCCCGAACATAATAGACAGGGATTTTACGGCAGAAGCCCCCAACCGCAAATGGGCGACAGATGTAACACAGATAAAAATTGGTTCTGTCAAGCTTTATCTTTCCCCGATATTGGATATGTTCAACGGTGAGATCATATCATACAACATCTCCCGGAAACCGGATATGGAACAGATATACGATATGTTGGATAAAGCGTTCACAAGGTTTGACAGTCTTGACGGACTTATACTCCATTCTGATCAAGGATGGCAATACCAACATTACGGCTACCGTAAACGTCTTGAAGAACATCATATAGTACAAAGCATGTCTCGTAAGGGTAACTGCCTTGACAACGCTATGGCGGAAAATTTCTTTGGAATTATGAAGTCTGAATTACTGTATGCCGAGAATTTTGAATCTCCTGAAGCCTTTATAAAGGCTTTGGATAAATATATTGAATATTATAACAATAAAAGAATCAAAGCCCGGTTAAATGGAAAGAGTCCGGTACAATACCGAACTCTTTCTATTACGGGATAATGTTTAACTTGTCCAACTTTTTGGGGTCACTTCAATTTTGACACAGCCCCTTTTTTATTTATACCCAATTAAGCTCTTCCCGGCACTTCCTGTAAGCGTCGTCGAGAATCTTTTGGATATCAGACTCTTTATAAAGCGCTTTCCCTTGAATCAAATAGTAGGGGATTACGCCGAGTGTCCTGTATTCTTGAAGTGTTCGGCGACTGACTTTTAGTATTTTGGACAATTCTTCGTCGGTGAGGAAAGCGTCGCCGAAAAATGCGGGTCGTGGAGCCTTTTCCATAGAATCTATCAATTTCTCCATCCTGTCCATAGAGCTTAAAATGTTGGCTATGCGTGGGTCTTTTTTATCTATAAGATCGTAGCTCATAATTTCTTTGTTTGCGGGTGATAGTTGGATTTCAATAAGCGGAGCACATCTTCTGGTCGATAGAAAAATTTATGCTTGATGCGTGAAAACGGTATCAGCCCTTTGTCACGGTATACTTGAAGTGTACGTTTGGATATGCGGAGGGTTTCACAGACATCCTGGTTGTCCATCCATTTTTTCAAACCGACATCTTGTGTCGGACGGCATACGTTTGCAAACTTGTTCTCTATTCTGCAGAATCGGACGATTAGTTCGTCAAAGGTGTTTTTTTTCATACATATTATTTCCATAGTTCAGTGTCTCTTTTAGTGTTTAAAATAAATGTGTTTTGATTTCTAGGACAGTGTTTTAAGAGGGTCGCCCCGTGTTTTAATGATTGGCATGGCGGATAGAAGATTGATAGTTTGTAAATGAAACCAGTGTAGGTCTTTTCATTTTCAGTCGTTGTCAACGATATTTGATGGCGATGATGTGTCTTGGAGCGGTTGTCCGGTATGATAAATATAGTAAAAACAAGCTGTATCCGAAAGTTGTGTGTCAGGCTTTAGGATACAGCATGTTTAGGGTAGACGCATTGTGATGTGTGCCGGAAATGACGTTTATTTCTGAATGGTAATCACGCCTTTGTCTTGAGGCAGTTCCTTTCCGTTGAGATAGCATTTGAATGTTACTACCGGATCTTTTTTCGATTTCCATGTAATATAGAAGTCAAAGGTGATGGTGGTGGTAGTGCCGTCAGGCCAATGGTAGGTTATCGGCGTGTCCTTGTAATTGTTTGTTGGCGTGAAATCTCCAAAATACAGAATGCGGTTTTGTTTCTCGGTGGATGTGCGCAAGCCGCGCATGAAGGCCGGTAAATATCGGGTCGGAATATCGGACTGGGGTTGATAGAGCGGCTCATCGACTATGGTGCAGGGGTAGCTCTCGTCTTTGTAGGTGGCAGAGATATCCTCCGCCTTCCATCCGTTGGCGGTGCTTTCGTCCAGCATGTTCTGTCCGGAAGCATTGACCACTTTCAGCATGATGCTTCGTGTGCTAAAGTCCCAAATTAGGTCTCCTTCTTCTTCTTTTTCGCAACTTGACAAAATTGGCAATAGACAGAGAATCAGCCAGTAGGTGAAAAATCTTGTTTTCATAATGATTAGGTTTATGTTAATGAATGAAAAATGTCTATTGTCGTTTAGCGGATAGGCGGCATGGGTGCGACGGGCGGAGCAATGGTTGGATTTTGCCGTTGATAGTCGGGGGCAAATGCGTCGATCAGCAGGTCGCGGATAAGCCAGCCGACATCCACACCGAGCTTCACGTCATTGATTTTCACATAGGGCATCACGATGGGAGCCGCCAGCATACGCCGGGTCATTGTGTCGTATGTGGCCTGGCCTCCGAGCATCATGCCGAAATGTTCGCCCATGCCTACGTCGAAATACCCTCCGAAGTTGGTTGAATTGATGTAGGGGAGTGCTCCGGCGGAATAGAATGGATTTTGGTTATAGTAGGACCCGAACAGATGAAGCGACAGGTTGTCGGAAAACCGGTAGGACAGATTGCCGTGCACGCCGAACTGAGTGTGAAATCGGTCGCGTCCCTGAAACATCTGGTAGCGGTCGGCCGACACTCCGGCCGAGAGCGTAAGGTTGCCGAATTGCTGAATGGCGGTAACCGTTGCCTGCTGGTTGGAGAAAAGTCCCGGAAGAGTGGAGCGGTTGCCCGCGCCTACCAGTGCGCCGTTGTCCCATGTGGCTATTGCCCCTGAGGTGGCAAAGTCGAAAGCGTAGGGATTCTGGTTGAACCGGAATTTGGGAGCTCCGGGTTCGATTTGCATGTTGTTTCCGAATGTCGGACTGCTGAGCCGGATATTGGTTGCCGTGGAAGCCGTGTCTTTCAGCTCGATGAATTTCGGCATTTCGAAATGGAGTGAGTAGGGTTGGATGTTGGCCTGTGGCCATTCCAGAGTCCGACGGCCCTTGAAAGGGTTGTCTGTGCTTTCCTGTGCCGAAACGCTTGTGGCGAAAGCAAGAGTTGTCAGTATGAATATTGCCGCTTTGTTCATCTTATCCGCGAATGCCTAAAGGTAGAAAAAAAGCCACAAACTGCAATAGGTTTTGTGGCTTTTAATATTTCTTAGAAATTGTCGGTCGGCTATTTGCGGATGGTGACTTGCTTGCCAAATCGGGTATCCTTCATTTCCATTTCTTGGTCTTCGTGGTAGAGCTTGATGACAACTTCGGGATTCTCTTTCGAATGCCAGATAATGTAGCAGTCGAAGGTCAGCGTTGTTTGTGTCCCGTCAGGCCAATTCAAAATCAGCGGCGTTTTCTTGTAATTCGTCTCTGGACTGAAGTCTCCGAAAAACAGAACGCGGTTCTGTTCTTCAGTAGATGTGCGTAATCCCCGCATGAAGGCAGGCAACTGGCGGGTTATAATTTCGGAATGGGGTTGGAAGATCGGATCGTCGACAATGACGCAGGGATAGTTCTCGTCTTTGTAGGTGGCCGTGATGTCTTCCGGCTTCCAGGCGTTTTCGTTTGCCGGATCCAAACGGTTGTTTCCGTTTTGGTCAACAATCAAGAATTCGAAATGTTGTGGTGAGAAGTCCCAAAGAATGGTACCTTCGTCTTCCTTGTCGCAACTGCTCAGCAATGGCAACAGGCAAAGAATCAATAATGACAGTCGAAATGTTTTCATAATGTTGTTTGATTAAGATATTGTTATAAGGTTAGAGAGTAAGTTGTCGCTAATGTACGATTTTTTTTTTTTTTTTTTTTTTTTTTTTTTGAGCGTTAAAAATACAGAATATCGGGCGAAAAGTGAATTTTGAATGGAAAATTCCGAAGGAAATGAAATATTTCTCGAAAGTGGGGTAAAAATTCAAAAAATAATGTCTATCTTTGCATCCGCATTAATAGAGAGGAGGTTGTAAGTAAACAATCTACTGAAAGAAACAGAAAACAGACATATTATAATATTACGTTGAGCCGCATAAGGCTTCACAAAAAATCCTGTCGGACGGGTGTCCCCGTGCAGGATTCAGTGTTGGGCACCCAAAAACTATATTGATAACTATAAAAAACTGAAAATAAAATGATTATTGTACAAGTAAAAGAAGGTGAAAACATTGAAAAGGCTTTGAAGAAATTCAAAAGAAAATTTGAAAAGACTGGTATCGTAAAAGAACTTCGTAACCGTCAGGCATATGAAAAACCGTCGGTAACTAACCGCAAGAAGATGATGAAGGCTATCTACGTTCAGAAATTGCGTTCAGTAGAAGAATAAAAATCCTTCTTTATTTGGAATTGTCAAAAATATTGCATAAATTCGTAGGTGTTGATTAACACTGGAAACTATGCAAATTGACTCATTCTTAAAATATATACGGTATGAACTGAATTATTCGGTTCATACCGTTTTGTCTTATAGTAAGGACTTGAGCCAGTTTGTAGCGTTCCTGTCGGCGGACAAGGAGACGTTCGATGCTGCCAGCGTTACGGTTGCCGATGTGCGGGCGTGGGTCTATTCGCTGAACAATGCCGGCTATTCGGTGCGTTCGGTTCGGCGCAAGGTGCAGTCGCTTCGTGCATTCTATAAGTTCTTGTTGAAACGCGGAGTGGTGGCCGACAGCCCGGTCGTCGATATTCCGATGGCCAAACTGCCGCAGGTGCTGCCGGTTTTTGTCAGGGAAAAGGGTATGGACCAGATACTCGACAGCCCGTTTGACGAAACGGATTTTACGGAAGTGCGCAACCGGCTGATGGTGGCGATGTTCTACGAAACCGGTATCCGGCGGGCAGAACTGATTTCTTTGAAAAATTCGGATGTAAATACCGTTTCCGGTGAACTAAAGGTGCACGGTAAGCGTAATAAAGATAGGATAGTTCCTTTCGGAAAAGAGTTGGCCGGACTGATAGAACTGTACCGCAAGTTGCGTGCGGAGGTGGCCGGATATTCGACCGAGGAGTTGTTTGTGACGGCATCCGGAAGAAGAGTGTATCCTTCGCTTGTGTACAATGTGGTGACAGGGGTGCTTTCGGAGGTGACTCAGGCAAAGCGTTCGCCCCACGTGCTCCGACATTCGTTTGCCTCGGCCATGCTCAACAACGGGGCGGAACTGAACAGCGTTAAGGAATTATTGGGACATGGGTCGCTCGCGGCAACGCAGGTGTATACCCATATCACATATAGTGAATTGAAAAATAACTACAAACATGCTCATCCAAGAGCTCTAAAAAAAGGAGGGTAATATGGAAGTAAAAATTAAAGCCATCCATTTCGATGCGACAACCAAGTTAGAAGAGTTTATCAACAAGAAAGCTCAAAAGTTAGCACGCCGCAATGAGGCAATCGCTACATTTGAAGTGACTTTGAAGGTCGTGAAGCCGGAAACATCCATGAACAAGGAAGCAGCCATCAAACTGACTGTGCCAAATGCCGACGATCTGTTTGCTTCAAAGGTGGCTGACACATTTGAGGAAGCAGTCGACTTGACAATTGACGCTCTCGACCGTCAGCTGGTTAAACTCAAAGAAAAGAAATAAAGAATGTGTGGCGCGGCCACAAACGAACAAGGGGCGGAAGCACAGGGCGGCATCCGCCCCTTTTCTGTCGGATAAAATCGGATGCGGCTTTTCACGGTGCCGGGAATGTGCCTTTTTTTGTTATGGTGAACCGTCGTAAAAACAATCTTGCTATATTTATCTATATTTATGAGGTATAGCTTTGGATGGCCAAACTTGAAAACTGTGTTTTCGTTTGTCTTTCCTCTCACCTTTCTTTATCTTTGGATAAGATAGGATGCGGCTCAGCATAAAGCTCAAACAAGTTTGGCATTCTGCTTTCGCCTTTCGCTATCTTTTGACAGAAGAACAAAAGAACAGATTTTAAAATTGATAGGCGGGAAAAATTTTGTTCTTCTGTTCTTCTGTCTAATGTTAACCATTCGTTATCTTTGTAGAAGATAGGATGCGGCTCAGCATAAAGCTCAAACAAGTTTGGCATTCTGCTTTCGC
>URMA01000119.1 GCA_900548875.1 uncultured Porphyromonadaceae bacterium
TCTTGAAAACCGTTGAGGGTAACACCTCCGGGGGTTCGAATCCCTCTCTCTCCGCAAAATGCGCAAATGTCGAAAGATGTTTGCGCTTTTTGTTTTGAGCCCAAGGAAAGGTTAGTTCAAACCCTGAGGTCAACGTAAAAATGGGTCAACGTAAAAATCTGAGGGATTTTCAATCAAGCATAAATTTTAGACAGTCAAAACAGGAAGAAAGACATGCCAGCCGCCCACCTGAATTGGCATCCAAAAGCTTTCACTTTTGCATTAACCGATTCCGCGCTCACATTGGTTTCGCATATTGATGAAGATGCCCATAAGCATCATATCGTATCACAAAGGCATCAATTATTGCCTGAAATGCATTCCCTGCCAACTTTTCAGCTTCATTAGGGCTATCAGGATTCCAAACCAACCGGCCGAAAAGCAACTAATCACAGATTACCTGGATGTATTTCGAAAAAATATAGCGCAAACAATGAATGCGGCCCCCCTCACAAAACAATAAATTAAAAAACAAAAATTTGCTACTGGAAATGTTAAATTCTCATATAATTTTGTCATATAAAAAATAAACATTACTTTTGCCGCGTGTAAAAAGGATTTTTGACTATTTATATTAACCCACGGCGTAACTAATTGATTTATACGAATATAGCATCGCCTTGGGGAGCCGTATAATTGCAATTTAAACTTATGACCGAAAATGATGTTGTCTGGTTTGCGATGAGTGCCCCTTATTGTAAAGAATTAGAGGCTCAAATATTTCTACAGCGTGACAACATCGAATCTTTCGTACCTCTATGCTATAAAATAGTTGAAAAGAAAGATGGCCACAAGGTCCGAAGATTGGTTCCAGCGATTCACAACCTCGTTTTCGTCAAGACGACACGCACTATTATACAAGAGGCCAAACAAAGAATCGCAATTTTACAATATCTCACGAAACCGGAAAATGGCAAAAATGTTCCAATCATCGTTCCTGAACGACAAATGCAACAGTTTATCACTGTGTGCAAAAGTCAAAGCGAGAATTTAGTCTACTTGTCACCGACGGAGATAAACTTACATAAAGGGACTCGTGTCAGAATCATAGGAGGTCCATTTGATGGTGTTGATGGAATATTTATTAAAATTAAAGGCTATCGAAAACGACGTATTGTCGTCAGCCTTCCGGGGATAGCAGCTGTAGCGACTGCCGAAATTGATCCGGATTACATACAGATAATTAAGTAGGAATAATTAACTTTACATTTAACCCGCTATGTTACATTGGATTTCAATTGTGCTTTTTGTGTTTGTAGTAAGTGCCTTTCTGGCCGGAATTCTAATCCCACAAATTTTACTCGTTGCTTTCCGAAAAAAGCTTTTTGACATTCCCGACGAAAGAAAAATTCACACTTGTGCTGTACCCCGATTGGGAGGTATTGCATTTAAGCCTGTCATTTTCATTTCCATTGCCCTGACATTAGGCATTTCATTGTCATTGGGACATACTGAAATCATAACCGAACTGGAAAACAACAAAAAGATGCTGGCCTATTCATACTGTGCCATCATGATGCTCTATCTTGTGGGTATGGCCGACGACCTGATAGGAATTAAATACCGTGCAAAATTTGTCATCCAAATTATATGCAGCATTCTATTGATTGCCGGAGGACTTTGGATCGACAATTTCCATGGATTATTCGGTATCTACGAACTTCCGAAATGGATCGGCTATCCGTTTACTGTACTTGTGGTTGTATTCATCATCAACGCAATTAACCTGATCGACGGAATCGACGGTCTTGCATCGGGATTGAGCAGCGTAGCTTTATTATCGTACGGATACTCATTCTTCCTGTCACAGCAATACGGATTTGCGATGTTCGCCATCGCAACATTCGGCGTGCTTGTCCCATTTTTCTATTACAATGTTTTCGGCAATGCTGAAAAGGGCAAGAAAATATTCATGGGCGATACCGGTAGTTTGACTATTGGCATAATAATCAGCATACTGGCCATCAAGCTCTACAACTCCCATGAAACGTATATAGACAATTACGATCCCTTTGCATTGGCCTTCTCTCCTTTGATTATTCCTTGCTTCGATGTTGTCCGTGTTTTCATTCACCGCACAAGGCTGAAAATGAACCCGTTCAAGCCGGACAAAAGCCATATCCACCACAAATTGCTGGCCATTGGAATGAAACAGCGCCCGGCAATGGTAACCATCGTAAGCTTTGCCATCGTATTCACATTCGGCAACTTGTTCCTCACGAAATATATCAACATCAATCTGCTGCTGCTCATTGATGTATTGATCTGGACAATTGCAAATATTTGGTTGTCGCAACAGATAAAAAAGAAAAATAAAAACGTCCAATAATATTTTACACACTGTGTTATGAATATCAAACATTTACTGATTTCTTTAGCAGTAATCATCTTTTGTGTTTCATGCAAGTCACCAAAGGAAATTGCTTATTTCCAGGATACGACCGCAAACACGATTACACAAATACCTGACAAACGTCTAATAACAATTCAGCCGGAAGACAGAATTTCCATTATTGTCAACAGCAAAGATCCGCAACTGGCCAGTTTGTTCAACCTGCTGAAAGCCAATCAAACTATCGGAATGAAATCAACCAGTAACAATGGCCAAGGTGATGTATTAGGCTACACAGTTGATTCTGAAGGATATATTGATTTCCCTGTATTAGGAAAAATTAAAGTTGAAGGCCTTACCCGTGAGGAGATAGCCAAACTGATTAAAGATGAATTAATCTCAAAGAATTTAGTTAAGGATCCAATTGTCACTGTGGACTACATGAACCTGTCAGTTTCAGTTTTAGGAGAAGTGAAAACTCCAGGTAAATATTACTTGGACAAAGACTGTATGACACTAGTTGACGTTATCTCTTTAGCCGGCGATTTAACCATATATGGCAAACGTGAAAACATTAAAGTGTTACGCAACGAGAACGGTGAACAAAAAGTTTATGTAGTAAACCTTTGTTCCAACAATGAATTAATGAACTCCCCAGCCTACTATTTGCAACAGAACGACATCATTTACGTTGAACCGAATAAAGTAAAGGCCGGTCAGTCGACTGTAAACGACAACAATCTTCGATCTATATCCTTCTGGATGTCAATCGGTTCTTTCTTAATGACATTAGGAGTCCTAATCTTCAAATAAACCTCTATTATGACTGCACAGACAAACAAATTAAAATCGACAGACGATTTCATGCGCATACAGGATCTGTTCTATCTATGTGCCAACAGATGGTACTGGTTCGTCATAGCATTAATCATAACACTAAGTGTAGCGTTCCTATACATTAAAAAGACCCCCCCTACATACAATCGCACCGCAACAATCCTGATAAAGGAAGACTCCAACGGATCTTCTTCCTCAGGTGACATCAGTGGTTTGGAAGATTTAGGCTTGGTACAAACTAATACCAACATCAACAATGAGATCGTGACATTACAATCAAATTCATTGATGTTGGATGTAATAAAACGTTTGCACCTTAATGTCGAATACTCTGTAAAGGGAAGTTTCCATGACATTGTGCTCTACGGTTCCACTCTTCCCATTGAAGTCAAATTCGACAGTATTGCCGCAAGCAAGAATTTACATTTTTCCGTCAACATTCTCAATGACAACAAAGTTGAGCTAAAGGATTTTATAGTCAACGGAGTTGAGCAAGATGATGCCGTGAAGGCTTCCGGTATTCTTACACAGCCTATCTCAACAGCCTTTGGCGTAATAACCGTAGTTCCGACAGCTCACTATAACGGCGCCATGAACACGCCCATCATCGTAACTGATTCCGACCCGATGTCGACAGCAAAGGCTTTCAAAGAACGCCTGACAGTGAGTTTAGGAGAAGAAAAAACAACAATCGTTAATCTTTCTTTTTCTGATGTTTCCACACAGAGAGCAGAAGACGTACTGAATACATTGATTGAAGTCTATAATGAAAATTGGATAAAAGATAAAAATCAGATTGCAGTCAGCACTTCAGAATTTATAAACGACCGTTTGGCTGTTATTGAACAAGAGTTGGGAAATGTAGATGAAGATATTTCATCGTTCAAGAGCAAGAACCTGGTTCCGGATGTTGCAGCTGCCTCTTCGATGTATATGTCACAATCATATGATGCATCGAACGAACTGCAACTGCTCAACAACCATTTGTATATGGCCAAGTTCATCCGCAATTATATAACGGAAAATAAAAACAGGAATCAATTGATTCCCGCTAATTCAGGTATTGAGAACGGCGCCATTGAAAATCAAATCGATGCCTATAACAAAGCATTGATCGAACGCAACAATTTGGTGGCAAACAGCAGCGAACAGAATCCGTTGGTTGAAAATATGGATAACAACCTAAAAGCACTCCGCTCTGCCATCGTATCATCGGTTGACAACTACATTGTGACTCTCAATGCTCAGATAAAGAGCACCGAAAAGAGTGAAAATCAAGCCAATACAAAAATTGCCGAGAATCCTTCACAGGCAAAATATCTGTTAAGCGTCGAGCGACAACAGAAAGTTAAGGAATCGCTCTACTTGTTCCTATTGCAAAAACGCGAAGAAAACGAATTGTCGCAGGCATTCAGTGCCTATAATACCCGCATTATTCAAGCGGCTACCGGTAGTATGATCCCGTCGGCTCCACTGAAGAAAAACATTTATTTAGTGGCCATTGCCATCGGCTTGCTGGTTCCAGCCATCATTATTTTCTTACGCGAAACAATGAATACAAAACTCCGTGGAAGGAAAGATCTGGAACAACTCTCCATACCATTCTTGGGTGAGATTCCTTTGGCTAACAAAAAGAAACCTAAAAACATTTTCAGCAAAAAAGACAAAAATACAGAACTTAAGATAGTGGTAAAACAAGGAAACCGCAATATATCAAACGAAGCTTTCCGCGTTTTGCGTACCAACCTTGAATTCATGATGGGACAAAAGAAAGATGAGAATGTAATTGTCGTAACATCTTTCAACCCTGGCAGTGGCAAGTCATTCTCCGCCATGAATATAGCAGCAAGTTTGTCTCTGAAAAACAAGAAAGTGCTTGTAATTGACGGCGACCTGCGCCACGGCTCAACATCGTCCTACATCAACTCACCGAAACAAGGTTTGACCGATTATTTGAACGGTGCCGTAAATGATATCAGCAAAATCATAGTTCCACTTCCAAAATATTCAGGAGTTGACATCATTCCAATCGGAACGATACCTCCCAACCCGACGGAATTGCTGGAAGAAAACAGATTAAAAGAACTGCTTGAATCTGTGCGACACAACTACGATTATGTGTTTATCGACTGTCCGCCTGTCGACATCGTTGCTGACACACAAATCATCGAGCAATACGCCGACCGTACCATTTTCATTGTCCGTGCAGGCCTTCTTGAAAGAAGCATGCTCCAGGAATTGGAAAACATGTACACGGAAAAACGCTTCAAGAACCTTGCTATAATCCTTAACGGCACCATCAGCAGCAACAGCCGCTACGGATACAAATATGGCTATAAATACGGATATCAGTACGGATACGGTTACGGATACGGCTATACATCCGATGATGAATAATTTGAAAATAAACTTTTAAAGATAGAATACAAAATGAAAGGAATCGTTTTAGCAGGCGGATCGGGAACAAGACTATATCCGATCACCAAGGGCGTCAGCAAACAGATGCTACCAGTGTTCGACAAACCGATGATCTACTACCCTATCTCGGTACTGATGATGGCGGGCATCCGCGAAATTCTCATCATCTCAACTCCGAACGATTTGCCGGGATTCAAACGTCTTTTGGGCGACGGCTCTGACTTTGGCGTACGTTTCGAATATGCCGAACAGCCTTCTCCCGACGGATTGGCCCAAGCATTCCTGATTGGTGAAGAGTTTATCGGAAATGATTCTGTATGCCTTGTATTGGGCGACAATATTTTCCATGGAAACGGACTGACGAAACTGCTCCGCGAAGCTGTCTACTCGGCTGAAGCTGAAAACAAGGCAACCGTATTCGGCTACTGGGTAAGTGACCCGGAACGCTATGGTGTAGCAGAATTCGATAATGACGGTAACTGTCTGTCAATCGAAGAAAAACCGGCAGAGCCAAAATCCAACTATGCCGTTGTCGGCCTGTATTTCTATCCGAACAAGGTGGTTGAAGTGGCAAAAAGCATCAAGCCGTCAGCTCGCGGCGAACTGGAAATTACATCCGTTAACAAGCGTTTCCTTGATGACAAGGAATTGAAAGTACAGACTTTGGAACGTGGCTTTGCTTGGCTTGACACAGGTACTCACGACTCTTTGGCCGAAGCATCCACATATGTGGAAGTCATCGAAAAGCGTCAGGGTTTGAAAATTGCCTGTCTTGAAGGCATTGCCTTCCGCAAGGGCTGGATTACAGTCGACAAAATGCGCGAACTCGCTCAGCCGATGCTAAAGAACCAATACGGCCAATATCTGTTGAAAGTCATCGACGAATTGGAACGCTACGGAAAAAGCAACCTCGATTAATTTTGACATAAACGAAATGGAAGTAATAAAAACTGACATTGAAGGCGTGGTAATTATCGAACCGCGCATTTTCCGCGACGACCGCGGCTATTTCTTCGAATCGTTCTCGCAACGCGAGTTTCAGGAAAAAGTGTGCAACACGGTGTTCGTACAGGACAATGAAAGCAAGTCAAGCTATGGCGTGCTTCGTGGTCTGCATTTCCAGAAACCGCCTTATGCACAGTCAAAACTGGTGCGCGTCATCAAAGGTGCCGTGCTCGACGTGGCTGTCGACATCCGCAAGGGTTCTCCGACATTCGGACAGCATGTGGCCGTTGAACTAACAGAGGACAACCACCGCCAGTTCTTCATTCCGCGCGGCTTTGCCCACGGCTTCAGCGTGCTCACCGATGAAGTGATTTTCCAATACAAGTGCGACAATTTCTATGCACCGCAATCGGAAGGCGCACTCGCGTGGGACGACCCCGACCTCGGCATCGACTGGCGTCTGCCTGCCGAAAAGGTAATTCTCTCTGAAAAAGACCGCCACCACAGCCGTCTAAAGGACGCTGAATGGCTTTTTGACTATAACGAAAAACTCTATTAAACAATGAACATACTCGTAACTGGTGCCAACGGACAACTCGGCAACGAAATGCGTATCGTTGCAAAAAACAGCGCCGACAACTACATTTTTACCGACGTAGCGGAACTCGACATCACCAATGCCGCAGCAGTGGAAAAGATGGTTAAGGACAATGACGTGAATGTCATCGTCAACTGTGCCGCCTATACGAACGTCGACAAGGCAGAGGACGACCGCGAATTTGCCGAAATCCTCAACGCCAAGGCTGCCGAAAATCTGGCAGTGGCAATAAAGAAGAACAACGGTCTGCTCGTTCACGTGTCAACTGACTACGTATTCGGCGGAACAAAAAACAATACTCCTTGCAAAGAGGATGAACCGGCCAACCCGACAGGTGTCTACGGTGTAACAAAACTTCATGGCGAACAGGCCATCATGGCTAA
>URMA01000120.1 GCA_900548875.1 uncultured Porphyromonadaceae bacterium
CAGCCGCCAGCACCAAAAAGTATTCCGCCACTACCGTGGCAAGTATCCATAGCAGCCGTTCCGTCATGCCGGCTGTCAGAAAAGTGTTTTCCATAGTCGTGTCTTTTCCGCAAAATTAAGCCTCGCACTGCCCGTTTCCATGGGAAAAGGGGAAACAGGTGGATGTGTCAGAAATTAAGAATATTTCGATGATTATAATAAATTTATTGCAAAAAATTGAATAATTAAAAAATATTTGTATATTTGTTGCGACAGATATCATTCAAAAGCACATAATGGTTTTGTTGATATTGTTTCTATGTGGCTCTATTTGTAAACTTAAATTTTTATATTATGCGAAACAGATTACTTTTTGCGACAATGTTCGCGGTTTTTTCAGTTCCTTTCGCCGTTCAGGCTGAAGTACGGCAATTAAAATCAGTGGATTTGCCGTTGGAAGCAAATATGGTTACTTGCAATCCTGTAAAAGTGGTATTGCCCCAAGACAGAAACGTAAGACTTGCGCCTGACAAGATTTTGAAAACAAAATCTGTAGGTGGCGGCTATGTGATGCAGATTGTTGAGACGAAACAGGGTTTCCGCTACAAACGTCTGCTGGATGCAAATAATCGTAACTTGCAGAAAACCGACAAACGGATATCGGCTCAAGTATCGGCTTCGCAGGATGGCGTTGCATTCAGCGAGGATTTTGAATCCTGGCAGGATAGTTACGGCCTTGATTGGATTCCGGAAGGTTGGCAGGAAATCAATGCGCCGGACAATACAACGGATTTGGATCATAATGTAAACAATACGTGGTATGTGTATTATTCGGGAGGTATGGGTTTCCTTCCCATGACGCCCGACGGAGAGAAGGAAGCGTTTATTCACTTCTCTTACAACAGGGATGACCCCAACGATCCTGATAAAGTCATTGCTGCTGTGGATCAGGACGAATGGCTGATTACTCCGCTTATTTCCGTGGAAGAATATCAGGACCTCTACTTTGCAATGGCTTACGACTATTCCAGCTGCTACGATTCGCAATATCTGGATTGGAGCACGATGATTTATAGTCAACGTGTGACCGTCTGCAACATGGAAGTTCTTGTTCAGGTGGAAGGCAGTTCGGAATGGGAAAGCATCCTCAATATGGAGCAGGACTATGCTTCAAAAATGAGCGATATGGAAGTGTTCGACAAAGGGTTCAGCTATGAGAACTTTAAACTGGAACTTGACAAGTATGTAGGCAAAAAGATAAAGATAGCTTTCCGCTATATCCGCACGGGCGGTGATTTCTGTGGAAATTCTGTTTGTTTGGATGCCGTTAAGGTGGCAACGCCTGCAACCGACGCTCTATATCAGCGTCCCGACGGAACATTCCTTGTTGGAACCAGCCGTGATTTCTATTCGGCTTCGATTCCGATGATTTTTGGTCCGGCTTTTGCGGAAGTTACTTGGCAGAACAAGTCCAGCCAATATGCAACGGATTTCGAATGGCAGTATCAGACCGCGGAAGAAGGCGAAGTGGAAACCACTACGGAACGGGATTTGAAAGTGTCTTATCCGTTTGGATTGGTTTCTGTTCCAACCTTGCAGGCGAAGGCTGTTGGTTCACAGACGACAAGTTATAAATATTCGGGTGTGGATGGTGACGGAAATGTCGTTGACGGAAATGTTTTATCAGGTGGAAGTCCGCTGTTTTATTTCCAGAATATCGGTGCTACGCAACTGGGGGCCGGCGAATATGACATTAATTTGGGATTGGCAGCATTGACTGCAGCTGAAGGTTCCTATTACTTTGGCAGCGGAGCGTATGATATTTTCTATAAGACGAACTATGGCTTGGGTACTGTCGTTTCAGCTCCGTATTCAAAATATGTCATTGAAAGTGTTTGGATTCCGTTCTATCGCTTGAGTGCAGACCCCGATGTGGAATTTACTCTTTCCGTTTACACGAAGGATGAATTCGGTGACTGGGAAAAGATGGCCACTTCTACATGCAAAATGGCCGACGTAAAGCAGGAATCTGTGCCCGGTATTGATCCTTACATTATGGAATTCACTGATTTTAAGATGGAAGGAATGGAACTTGCTCTTAGCGAACTGGAAATTGATTCCGAAATCATGGTGGAAGTGGAAGGTTTTGATCAGGAAGGAGTGAAAGAATATTGCCCGTTAAATCAGGGAGAGAACAGTCCGGTGAAACAAACCGGTTCATTTGTTCTCCAAAAGGAAACTTTTGGTCAAACGGTTTATAAATACAGAACCAATGTTTCCGATTTGCTCGTCAATTACTATTGTCCGTTCTTGATTAACTTCGATGCTTTCTATTCATTTATCCATGCTGACGAATCGGTGATTTATGTAAATAAAGAAGGAGGCAGCAAGGATGTCCTGATTGATGTTCCGTATGAAGCGGCTTTAGTGGAAGTTGATGATTATACTGTTCCTTTCCCGGAATGGCTATCCGTTGAAGTGAGTGATACGGATATGCCTAAGGTGAAATTGACAGCTACGGTTGCGCCTCTTCCGGCAGGCGAAACGGAACGCAGGTTTGCATTCAACGTATCAGTTCCGGGTGCCGACCCGTTGAAAATGGAGGTGGTACAGACTTCTGAAAGCAGTGTTGCCAGCGTTTCTCAGCAGGCTGTCCGTGTTGTCAGAAACGGCGACAGTTGGCAAATCAGCTATCCGCAGGGATACGAATCAGTAAGCGTAGTCAATATGTCAGGTTTGAAACTGGCCGACTATCAATTGTTAGAAAGCGGAACATTCCTCGTCCCGGCATCCGATTTTGCCCGCGGTGTTTATCTGTTGGTATTCAACAATGGTGACGTTATAAAAGTGGTGAAATAGTGTGGTTGACATGGTTAGAAAAGGCTGCTGAAAGGCAGCCTTTTTTATGGGAAAGTTTTGAGATGTGCTGTTTCGAAAATTTCCGTAGTCGGATTTTACGATTATTCCGGCGATTTTCTGAAACTCTGGATATGGAATATTGCTATTTGAAATTAAGCGATTTAGAAGAATAACCTTGTTATTGGGTAATGATTAGGCAACCGTTCTGATTGCCGTAGTCTGTATCGTTTTGTTTGTTCGGGTAACTCTTGTTCTGCAAAAATAATACAACTTTAATGCTAAGTTAAAGCTACCATAATATTACAGATTAAAAATTCAATATTTTTATGGCTATTTGCGCGCAAGCTTCAGCATCCGCCAACGCATGATGATGGTTTTCCAAATCATAGCCACAGTATTGTGCCACGGTTTGAAGTTGGTGATTTGGAAGTTTATTGCCCAAAATAGTTCTTGAAGCCCTGCAAGTGCAGTAGAATGTATAATTTGGGTATGGCATTCCATATGCGTGAAAAACTGCCTTCAGACAACTTTCATCAAATGGACTATTGTGTGCGACCAATGGCAGTTCTCCTATTAGCGGACTAATCTTTGCCCATACCTCAGGGAAATTGGGAGCCGATTGAGTGGAATCAATCGTCAAGCCATGAACTTGCGTGTTCCAATATGAGTAATAATTGGGCACTGGGTGGATAAGACTATAGAACTTGTTTACAATCTCATTATCCCTTACAACAATGACTCCAACACTGCATACGCTTGATCGACACTGATTAGCAGTTTCAAAGTCAATTGCCACAAAGCTTTTCATCTTGATTTCCTGTGTCATGTTAGGCAGTCAGCCGGTTATTTTCTCAATCCAATATTTTACTCTTTCAGAAATGACACTTGCATCAGTAGACGGCACGACATCCAAGACAACATATCCGTCTGCATTTATCTCTTTGTCTTGACATCCAATACGCTTTAAAGTGCTCTTCAATAAATCCATATTGTCTTTTCGATTGGCAAACTGTATCAGGACTTTACCACTTGTCCCATCTTCCATAATATCCATATAGGGAGTTCCTTCTTCTTCTGAATTCAGTTCACAAGCTAATATGTCCCAATACCAAATAAATATATTCCAATTATCATGAGAACCAACTTCATTTTTCCATGTCGCAGTACGATAATGACGGCTAATTCTATTTTTCAGTGTCTCTACATTTTCTATAATATATCGTTGCAATTCTTTATCAGACTTAAACGTCTCCACAAATTTCCCTTCAGCGATATTGTCATACGGTTCTGATAAGTATTGCCACCATTTACCATAACTTCTACGTCCTCCTTTTTCCCATTTCAAGGGTTTAGAGAAATCAGAATCTCCATCATATTGTGCTTGAATATAATAATGCCCTTGCCAAAATCCGACATCAATAACTCCGGGATTCCCATTTTTATTTTCCATACGGAAACCATCATATTGGTCAGACATTCCTTCAATATACCAACCCTCTTCATTCCATTTAGATAAGGAACAATCCCATACGCTTGTATCTTCCATATTGACTGTTTTTGATTGCTGTTCGGTATCTTTTTCATTGGATTTAATAACAGAAGAAGTTCCTGTATTTGTGTTTAGCAAATTAGAAAGTACATTTAAGTCAACCAATATACGTTGTGGTTCTTGTTCTATATCACGATTATTACTTTTAGCATTACGATAAGCATCTGAGAAATTTTCCAATGTATTTCGTTTATGTTTGCCGTCAAATATAAAATCGTCACGATACAAGTCTTTTCTGAACGCTTCTACAATACAGAAAAGATTGTCTAATAAAGGGTCTGGTGAACCACTCTTATTTTTACGGTCCAAGTTTTCTCCTTCTTCATCAGGGCAGCAATATTCAATAAGCTCTTTGACCGCATTGCTGACTATCGCTATGTATTTCGAATCACAGTGCATTGCCACATAGGAAGTCTGAAATTCGAGACGGATTTTTTCTTCATCTGAAAGGCTATGGTCTTTGATTACATCACATAAGGTATGAAGGTAGTCTTGATAAATCAGAAGTTTCTCCCCAAAAATTTTGGCATCTCTCGCACGTTCTACATCATCATCGCTCTGACCTTTTAGAAGTATCATTGTTATAACTGCGGTAATAATGACACCTAAAACTGCCGCAAACATTTCATACCAAAGTTCTTTACCTGTAAACAATCTCAAATATACGGCAAAGAAACACGCTATGACAACCAATATTGCTACAACAAAAATGGCTTTTCTCTGTGTTAGTTTCATAAGAAAATGCAATTAATGAGAGTGTGCGTGTGAATAACAACGCACACTCTCGTTATTAGATTAAACCGGTTATTCCCAACGACGACTTATTTCTTTAAAGAATCTATCCATCGTATATATCATTTTGTTTTTTCTGAAATTTACAGAATTCCCAGCAATACTGCGAAATTCGCCCAAACTACTTACCCAATTACGAGCAATTTCTTTGCATCGTTCATCATAAGAATAATACATATTGTTTTTACGGAATACCATAAACGTACCGCTAAAACCTACTAAATCGCCAAGAGAACTATCCCAATTACGGGAAATCTCTTTACCATACTCATCCAGAACACAGTACATTTTGTTTTTTAAAACAACATCTGAAATCATTGCTATTTCCTCCATGCCTACCAGTTCCTTCTTGGCTTTACTTATTAAATAATGAAGCGTGGAACTGCAATGCTACTATGTCTTAAGTCGGAGGTCGTTGGAATAACCTTTGTCCAGGATATGGTAATAGTTGCCCACGCTTCGCATGAGAACCACTATGCCGTCTCTCTGAATAAGTATTGAATTTCCTACGTTCCAAGCTTAGAGATAAGCATAACGCTTCTTTATTTTCTTATACATTTTGGAAAGAGTTGCCTCTATCTAATTACAAAAATACAAAAAGTTGTGATATGATACTAATTATCAAGGGCTTTATTTGGACATTACAATTTAAAGTTTCTGTCTTGTTGGTAATCTTTAGTTGTAGAATCTGCTTAGTTTTTGCGGTTTTATCATTATTCTTTAATTATTAAATTCTGTTGCGTTAATCTGCTGCAATTCGGTGGATATTCCAGAGATTTTCTGTAAGTTTGTGGTTATGAAACGGAATTTGAAAGTGACTTTCGATTTTGCGCGTGAGGCAACGGTGATGTTGCCGGCGTCGAAAAGCATCAGCAACCGTGTGCTGGTCATGAACGCTTTGGCGGGTGGCGGAGGCCGTATATCGAATGTCGCTGTGTGCGACGATACGGATGCCATGCAGCGGGCGCTGCGTGAAACGGGCGGCTATGTGAATATCGGTGCCGCTGGAACGGCGATGCGCTTCCTTACGGCTTATTTTGCCGGATGCGAGGGCAGGACGGTGACGCTCGATGGCACGGCACGCATGCGACAGCGGCCTATCGGTGTGTTGGTGGACGCTTTGCGTCAGTGCGGCGCAAAAATCAGTTACGAAGGCGAGGCGGGTTTTCCTCCTTTGCGCATTGAAGGGCAGCGGTTGCATGCCGACGGCCCGGTGGAACTGGCGGGAAACGTTAGCTCACAATATATTTCAGCCCTGATGATGGTGGCTCCATATATGGATGGAGGACTGACATTGCGTCTGAAGGGTGGCATGATATCGCGTCCGTACATCGAAATGACAGCTTCGCTGATGCGTCGTTTCGGCGGTGAGGTCGAGGTTGCCGACGGCGAGGTGCGTATTGCTCCGCAACGCTATGTGGTGACCGATTTTTCCGTGGAGAGCGACTGGTCGGCGGCAAGCTACTGGTACGAAATGCAGACGCTGATTCCGCAGCTGAAGGTGCGTTTGAGCGGACTCCAGCAGCGGAGCGTGCAGGGTGACAGCCGTGTGGCGGAGTTCTTTGCCTGCCTGGGGGTGGAAACGGTTTTTACCGACTGCGGCGTGCAACTGAACTGCTTGGCAGGACAGCGGCCGGCACGGGTGGATTTCGACCTTTCCGGACAGCCCGATTTGGCGCAGACACTCGTCGTGACGGCTTGTTTGGCCGACATTCCTTTCCGGATGACCGGCCTGTCGACATTGAAAATCAAGGAAACCGATCGCATAGAGGCTTTGCGTTCGCAATTGGCGAAGCTGGGCTATCCGCTCGAAGTGGAGCCTGACTATTCGCTCCGTTGGGACGGCCGCAGAACCGAACCGCAGGAGAATCCCGAAATTGAGACTTTCGACGACCACCGCATGGCAATGGCTTTTGCTCCCGTCGCCGTGAAATTTCCGGGACTGGTGATTTTGGATGCCGGGGTGGTGAGCAAGTCCTATCCCGACTATTGGAAACATCTTTCGGAAGTCGGTTTTAGCATGGAGGAAAAAGAATAATGAAAGGTGCATTGATTATATTGGCGGTTACCGTGGTGTTCGGGCTGGTGCTTTACATCACCCATACTATCGGAGAAAAACGCCGTAAGGCAAAAGGCATTGAAGAGCCGGAGGAAACGCCTGCCGCTGACAACGGCGGGAG
>URMA01000121.1 GCA_900548875.1 uncultured Porphyromonadaceae bacterium
TGTCGCCTCTCTTTTCTTCGCGTGTCAGCGTTCCCATTTGCAAACATAGTAACTTCTGTCTAATATTAATCTTTTCAAATCTTTAGATAAGATAGGATGCGGTTTGGCATGAAACTCAAACAAGTTTGGTTTTCTGCCTTCGACTTTCATTATCTTTAGATAAGATATGATGCGGCTCGGGATAAAAAATAATTGAAACAAGTTTCATTATTTTATTCTCCCCTCGCCTTTCGCTATCTTTAGATAAGATAGGATGCAGTTCGGGATAGCCAAACTTGAAAACAAGTTTTCGTTTGTCTCTCCTCTCACCTTTCACTATCTTTGCAAACGGATTGGAAACGCGTCCTGTCCGAAGAACAATTATCGTATGGAAAGAAAAGAATTTGAAGTAATGGCGCCTGTCGGCTCCTACGAATCGCTGTATGCAGCTATACAAGGCGGTGCCGATGCAGTGTATTTCGGCATTGAAGGCTTGAATATGCGGGCTAAATCGTCGAACAATTTTACGATTGACGACTTGCATAACATTGCCCGTACTTGCAGCGAGCACGGTTTGAAAAGCTATCTCACGGTCAATACAGTTGTTTATGATGAGGATATAGAACTGATGCACCGTATCGTTGAAGCGGCAAAGGAAGCCGGCATTTCGGCGATCATTGCTTCGGATATGGCTGCCATTCTCTATGCACGCCAAATCGGGGTTGAGGTGCATATTTCCACACAGGTCAATGTGTCGAATGCTGAAGCTGTGCGTTTCTATTCGCAGTTTGCCGATGTGGTGGTGCTTGCCCGTGAGTTGAATTTGACACAGGTGGCCGGTATCTACGACACAATCCAGCGCGAAAACATTACAGGACCTCACGGTGAAAAGGTGCGTATCGAAATGTTCTGTCACGGAGCTTTGTGTATGGCGGTTTCCGGCAAATGCTATTTGAGCCTGCACGAAATGAATTCGTCGGCCAACCGTGGTGCCTGCACGCAGATTTGCCGTCGCGGCTACGAAGTGACCGACCTTGACACGGGCGACCAGTTGGCGATTGAAAACAAATATATCATGTCGCCGAAGGACTTGAAGACTATCCACTTCATGAACAAGATGATTGATGCCGGTGTGCGTGTGTTCAAAATCGAAGGTCGTGCCCGTGGTGCTGAATATGTCCGTACCGTGGTTTCTTGCTACAACGAGGCTATCAATGCCTGCATCGATGGAACTTATTCCGAAGAAAAGGTGGCGCAGTGGGATGAACGCCTGTCGAAAGTGTTTAACCGCGGATTCTGGAATGGCTATTATCTCGGCCAGCGTCTGGGTGAATGGACATCGAAATACGGTTCGTCGGCAACGCGCGTGAAAATCTATGCTGCCAAGGGTATCCGCTATTTCTCGAATATCCATGTGGCTGAATTCCAGATGGAAAACGACGAGCTTCATGTTGGCGACGAAATTGTCATCACCGGACCGACAACGGGAGCCATCATCATGAAGGTGGAAGAAATCCGTGTAGACTTGAAGCCGGTTGAAAAAACCGTACGTGGCGAGCGTTTCTCTATCCGTGTTGACGAAAAAGTGCGCCCGAGCGACAAACTGTTTATTTGGCGTGACGTGGTAGAAGTGCGCAAAAACCGCGTCATTAAATAGAACAATCTTTATTGAGATATTCCTGCCCTTGTTTCCCCGAAGCAAGGGCTTTTTTTATGCCTATACCCCGAAAAAGTCTGTACGAATGGAAAGTTTTTATGGGTATAACCCTAAAAAGTGTCTTGTACGAGGTGTCGGTTTTGGGGAATAAAAACGCTGTAACTGTTTGATTAATGCGTTGAAATGATTAACTTAGAGGCATAAATCCAAATAGTAAGGCGTATGGACGAACGGTTGTTGATAAAGTGTGAGAATACGATAGTGGCCGATGAGGTGGTGGAGTTGCTTCACGCTCATGGTATCGTGTCGAGGCAGCACGATGAAAGCCAGGACCCGCGAATCGGTGCTTATGGCCCGCTGACGGGTATTTCCATCTTTGTGTTTGAACGGGATTATGAGCAGGCTAAAACGCTTGTTGCGTCCGTATGGAAGGAGAAAAATGCCGTGCGCCCGTTCTGTCCGAAATGCGGCAGTGAAAACACGGTTCCTCTTGTCCGTCGTCCTGTGGCGGGGTTGATTGTGCTTTCCGTGCTTTTGGTCGTTGTTCCGGCCGTATATATTGGTTTGCCGAAGGGGTTGGGCTTGCGTTCGAGCGTGGCCGATTACGTAGCCTTATTTATGGCAATCGTGGGCATCGTATTGGCATTTATGATTAAAACCTACAACTATCGGTGTGCCGACTGCGGCAAGAAATTTACCCGCTGACAGTCTTCGGTAATTTCCTTATAATGAGTTAATAATACCCTCATGCGGATAATAAGCCGCAAATTTTGCGGTTAATTATCCGCAAAAGTGTATATTTGCAAAAACAGTGATGCCTATGTATATACATGAACATAAAGAATGGCCTTCTTTTTCGTGGAATAAGGAACTCGTCGGAGAAAAACTGAACGAGGTAAACAAGGCTGTGGGCTATTTGATGGGACGTCTTAGTGTAATCGGTTTTAATGACAAGATGTCTGCCGTCGTTGAGTCTATCTCTCATGATATCATTGCATCATCGGAAATTGAAGGAGTGGAATTGAACAGTGAACAGGTACGCTCATCGGTAGCCCGTAAGCTTGGTGTGCAGTTACAGAATCCTATTGCATCTTCCCGCTATATAGACGGAGTAGTTGAAATGGCACTTGATGCAACCGTCAATTTCAATAGTCCGCTTACCCATGAACGACTTTTCGGCTGGCACAACTGCCTGTTTCCTACCGGATGGAGTGGTCCAACGAAAATTGATGTAGCCCGATACCGCAGTGGCGAAATGAAAGTTGTATCTGGAATGTTCGGTCGGGAAAAGGTGCATTATGTAGCGCCTGCTCCTGAAAAAATAGACGAAGAAATGAATCGGTTTCTGGACTGGTTCAATTCAGATGCACATAACGGCTATGTAAAATCGGCGATAGCCCATTTGTGGTTTGTCTGTATCCATCCTTTCGATGACGGAAACGGACGAATCGGACGAGCCATTGCTGATATGGCACTTTTACAGGCTGAAAACTCCAAGATGCGTTTCTTCAGTATCTCCCATCAGATAAACAAGGATAAAAAGCAGTATTACGACATATTGGAGAAAACACAAAAGGGAGATTGCGAGATTACTGAATGGATCCTCTGGTATCTTGACTGCTTGCTCCGTTCCGTCGAACAATCCGACGAAACATTGTCGAAGGTTTTGAACAAGGCCATATTCTGGCAAACCCATGCCGAAACAGTCCTGTCCGAACGACAACGTGAAGTCTTGAATTTATATTTGGACGGTTATCCCGGCAAACTGACGGCTAAGAACTGGGCAAAACGTGTAAAAGTATCACTTGACACGGCAGCACGCGATATAAAGGATTTGGTGGAAAAAGGTGTGTTGGTTCCTCAGCAGGGGCGGGTTCGTGACGTTTTTTACGGAATCCGGTGCAGTGACACTATTCTTGTCATTCCAATACCTGAAGATTTATAATTAAACCGGCCGTTAGAACCATTCGAATTCTAACGGCCGGAGTTTGTATTGGGGATTGTTTCAGATTCAGCTGTGTGCGGCGGTTTGGATGACTTCGCCGAGGGTCGGGTGCGTGTGGACGATGTTCTGCAAATCGTCGAGCGTTGCGCCTACGCTGATAAGCGCACACACTTCCTGCACGAGGTCGGCCGCATGCGGACCGAACAGATGGCAGCCCAACAGTTTGCCGTCTGCGCCCACTACGAGCTTGCAGAAGCCGTCGGTTTCGTCGAGGCACACTGCCTTACCGTTGGCACGGAAGAACGATTTCTTACAGGTGCAGGCTATGCCCTTTTCCTTGCATTCGTCTTCGGTCAGCCCTACGGTTGCCGCTTCCGGCATGGTGAATACGGCTGCCGGCATCACGTTGAGATTCAGCTTGTCGGGAATCCCCATGATGTGGTTCAACGCACGGATACCCTGGAACGTAGCCGCATGAGCCAGCATATATCCGCCGATGATGTCGCCGATGGCGTAGATATGTGGCATGCTGGTCTGCATGTTTTCGTTCACGACAACGCCGCGTGGCGTAGCCTCAACGCCAACATCCTCCAAGTTCAGCGATGACAGGTTCGGACGTCGTCCTACGGCCATCAGTACCTTGTCGGCCACTACGGTTTCTTCCTTGCCCTTGCGGGTGTAGGTCACCGTCAGTTCGTCGCCGTTTTGTGCAATGGCGCTCACGGCTGCCTGGGTGGTAATCGTAATGCCCCGTTTGCCCAACGACTGGCGCAGGCGTTTTGCCATGTCGCTGTCGAAGCGCGGAAGAATTTCCTTGGCATATTCCACTACAGTCACCTCGCTGCCGAAACTGGTGAATATCGAAGCAAATTCAAGACCAATGACACCCGCTCCGATGATGCAGAGACGGTGGGGAACATGGTCGATGTCCAGCAGTTCGCGTGAAGTAATCACGCCCGGCAGGTCGTTGCCCGGAATGGGAAGCATGGCCGCAGTCGAACCGGTGGCAATGATTATGTTTTCAGCCGTAAATGTTTCTTCACCGACGGCCACCGTATGCGTGTCTACGAAGCGGGCCGTGCCCTGCACCAGTTGTATGCGAGGGTTGGCAAGCAGCGTTTTTACACCATTTTTCAGTTGTTCGACGATGGCATTTTTCCGTTGTGCCGCTACCGAGAAATCAAACGAATAGACAACGTCCTCCACGCCAAACGTGTCCGACTTTGCCAAATCCTCTATCAGCTGTGCGTTCCGGCAGAAAGCTTTTGTAGGAATACATCCCTCGTTGAGGCATGTTCCCCCTACTTCGCCGGCTTCAATCAGCACGGTGTCGATGCCGCGGCGGGCAGCGAGGAGGGCGGTTTCGTAGCCGCCCGGTCCTGCCCCTATGATAATCAGTTTATGGTCCATACGTGAGAGCCGTTAGTTTTGTAGCAACTCCTTGTAGTTCAGAATCGGATTCTTGGCAGCTGTCGTTTCGTCGAGTCGTCTTACCGGCGTCGTGTGCGGTGCCGTGTGCAGCGATTCGGGGTCTTCGATAGCTTCTTTTGCGATGGTACGCATGATTTCAATGAATCCGTCGAGGGTTTCCTTCGACTCCGTTTCCGTCGGTTCAATCATGATTGCCTGATGGAACAACAGCGGGAAATAGATGGTCGGTGCATGGAAGCCATAGTCGAGCAGGCGTTTAGCCACGTCGAGCGTGGTGATGCCCGTTGACTTGTCAAGCAGTCCGTCGAACACGAATTCGTGCTTGCAGAGCGTGTCGATAGGCAGCTTGTAGCAGTCCTTCAGCGATTCCTTGATGTAGTTGGCGTTGAGTGTTGCCAGCGGTCCAGCGAGACGGATATGCTGTTTGCCGAGGCTGAGAATATAGGTATAGGCGCGGATAAGTACGCCGAAATTGCCCATAAATCCCGATACCTGGCCGCATGCCTTGTCGTTTCGTGTCACGTGGAACATTCCGTCTTCCGAGCGTGTCACACGCGGATTCGGCAGATAGTCAACCAGATGAGCTGCTACGCCTACCGGTCCGGAACCCGGTCCGCCGCCGCCGTGAGGCGTGGAGAACGTCTTGTGCAGATTCAGGTGGAGAATGTCGAAGCCCATGTCGCCCGGACGCACCTTGCCCAGCAGCGGGTTGAAGTTGGCTCCGTCGTAGTAGAGCAAGCCGCCGCATTCGTGCACGAGTTTCGCTATTTCAAGAATTTCCGTTTCAAAGAGTCCGAGAGTGTTCGGGTTGGTCATCATGATACCCGCAATGGTGTCGTCGAGCAGCGGACGGAGCGATTCGATGTCGATGGTTCCTTGCGGAGTCGATTTTACCTCCACCACTTCCAGGCCGCATACGGCTGCACTTGCCGGATTTGTTCCGTGTGCGCTGTCGGGCACGATGATTTTCGTGCGCTTCAGGTCGCCGCGTTGCAGGTGGTACTGGCGTATCACCATCAATCCCGTCAGCTCTCCATGTGCGCCGGCAAACGGATTCAGCGTAAATTCCGCCATGCCCGTGATGGCCGACAGCGAGCGGTTGAGGTTATAGTAGAGTTCGAGAGCGCCCTGCACGGTGCAGTCGGGCTGCAACGGATGCAGCGTCTTGAATCCCGGCATTGCCGCCATTTCCTCGTTGATTTTCGGGTTGTATTTCATTGTACAGCTGCCGAGCGGATAGAATCCCGTGTCGACACCGAAATTCATGTTGGAAAGGTTCGTGTAGTGGCGTACTACATCGAGTTCGCTCACTTCCGGCAAATTTGCCTCTTCCGAGCGTCGTAGAGCCGCCGGCATTTCTTCCGTGCCTTTTTCCCACGGATTGGCAGGCAGCGAATAGCCGCATCTGCCCGGTTTCGAAAGTTCGAAAATCAGTTTATCGTAATATTTCATGGCTCTATACGCTTTTAATCACATCAATCATACGGTCAATTTCTTCGCGTGTGCGCTGTTCGGTCACGCAGAAGCTCACATAGCCTTCTTCCGTTTGGATAGCGGCAAGGAATCCGTTGTCGAGCAGTGCCTGTTGCAGGCGTTCGGCCGGCAGTGAGGTGCTCATTACAAATTCCTTCAGGAACGGACGGTTGAACACCGGAGTGAACAGTCCTGTTTCCACCAGGCGGTCGTAGAAGTAGTGTGCGCCGCCGTACGACATTTCGTTTACTTTCTTCAAGCCTTCTTTGCCCATCAGTGACAGATAGACTGTAACGTAGAGCGCCATCAGCGACTGGTTCGAACAGATGTTGCTGTTTGCCTTCTGGCGGCGGATATGCTGTTCGCGTGCCTGAAGTGTCAGCACGAACGCACGTTTGCCGTCAACGTCGGTAGTTGCGCCAACGATACGTCCCGGCAACTTGCGTACGAGTTCCTTACGGCTGGCAAGGAAGCCTACATACGGACCTCCGTAGCTGACAGGAATGCCCAATGGCTGTCCATCGCCGCATGCGATGTCTGCGCCCCACTCTCCCGGTGTCTTGACAACGGCGAGAGCCGACGGGTCGGCATAAACGACCAGCAGGCCTTTCTGTTCGTGAACGGCATCGGCCATTCCGCTGAGGTCCTCAATGATACCGTAGCGGTTGATGCTCGGTACCAGTACACCTGCC
>URMA01000122.1 GCA_900548875.1 uncultured Porphyromonadaceae bacterium
CCGTTGACCCGCCAAAGTGTACGGCACTCAGGCTGCGGCAGTTGTCAAAGGCACTGTCATCAATCTCGGTCACCGATGCGGGGATAGTGAATTCCTGAAGCATACGGCAGTTTTCAAAAGCTCTGTAACCGATACGAGTGAATCCGTTTGGCAATTTGGCAGTTTCCAACAACACAAAATCAAGGAAGTTGTTGTCCGGAACATATTGATAGTCATTGGTAGTGAGAATTTCTATATCGATATAAGTTAACGTATTTTGCTGAATACTCAAAAATTTAATTAAACGGTCATATATCGAGCTATCGGTGAACGGAGTATGGACTATTAAAGATTTTAATTTGGTGCTTACAAGCTGATCGGTTCCAAGATAGGCAAAGCCTATAGCGGGGTATACCAGTTCCTCCAAATTGGGAGAGTTTTCTATAAAAGACTCAGGCAAGTATTGCAGTGAATAATTCTTATATACGGTAAAGTTCCCGCATCCGGCAAACGCATCCTGTCCTACACTGGTGACAGTGGACGAGGAGATAGTGAGGGAGCGAAGAGAGGAAGAAAAGTTATTACATAGGTAAGCCGGAATATGTTCAACACCTTCTCCAATGACAAGCGTTGAAACGTACGGCCATTCTGGAAAAATATTATAAGAGAAATCAGTGAAATTGACAGCATTCCACTCAATTGTACTCAGATATTCATTACCAAATGAATTATCCCCAAAACTTTTCAAGTTGGCAGGGATTGTGAGGGTTCTATCCTTTTTCTCTATCGGATAGCACAACATAACAGTTTTATCTGCATTGTACAGGACTCCGTTTTCTGACAAATAAGCAGGATTGCCGGATTCTACCTGGATATCAGTAAGGTCGTACAGTAAATAAAATGCACGTGAACCTATGTTGACAACACTCGAAGGAATAGTAACTGAAGTAAGAGATTCACAACCATAAAAAGCAGACTCAGCAATAACTCTTGTTCCTTCCGCTATGTCGTATGCTCCGCTTATATTCTGTTTTGTTTCGATTAAGCAGTTGTCGACATACAATACATTGTCCACCCAATTTGAAGGGTCGTTATAAAAAGCAGTTTCATCAAACAGATTATTTCCAATGTACATGACACTGGAGGGAATATTGACAGAAGTCAGAGAGGTACAACCACTAAACGCAGCATATCCTATACTTATAACACTGGAAGGAATAGTGACAGAAGTCAGAGAGGTACAACCTCTAAACGCAGTATCTCCGATTACCCTTGTTCCTTCTGCAATTTCATAGGCTCCGGCCACTTCGGGTTTGACTGCAATTAAGCAGTTGTCGACATACAATGCATTGTCCACCCAATTTGAGGGGTCGTCATAGAAGGCTGTTCCTCCGAACGCATTCCAACCTATGTCTACAATGCTGGAGGGAATGGAGACGGAAGTGATTCCGGAACAATTGAAAAAAGCTGAGCCTCTAATACCTGTCACAGTGTAGGTATTTTCCCCATGGGTGACAGTACTTGGAATAATGACCTCGCCGGAAATGGAATAGTCAGAGTAATTGGCTACCGAAACTTCAGAAGGCCGGTCACGATTGATGGAATAGTAGAATTGGCCCTCTTGAAAGTCGCTACTTTGTGCCCAGGTTGTGAGGGACAGCGCTACAAAGGCCAGAAGGGATAATATTCTTTTCATAAGGCAATGTGTTTATGGTTAAAAACTATATAGAGTCGAAAGCAGAATTGTGTTTTATGATAGAAGATATATCCTAATATATTCTACAAATACACTGAATTTGAAAGCAGAATTGAGCTTTATGCTAAGACAAGTCCTCTTTGAGGCAAATGTAATATAAATATCTGATATTCACAATAGACAAATACATATTATCATTATTTTTCGAAGAAATTTTTACACCCAAACAGGTCATTCAACTTCATGGCAGATTTCATACGGCTGTCAAACGGCTCGATGATAGCATTTGCTGAAGGGCTACAACGGGAAAAGCGGGAAGCAAGATGCCAAGTACGGAATCTATCGTAAAGTTTAATAACCGTTTTGGGTTAAATATATGAAATATGTTATCAAACATACGTGCTCCGCTTTGAATTTTACAAATAAGTTCCTACTTTGCGAAAGGAAAAGAAAAATGCCGAAAACGAAGCCGGCGCTCAAGCCGGGAAGCGTTTCCGGGCATCTTTTTATTTACCGCAAATGGAAAAACATCATTTACTAACTTTTTAATATTCTCTAATACAATGAAAGTTTACGAAACCAACGAAATTAAAAACATTGCCCTCATTGGAAGTAAGGGCTCGGGGAAAACCACACTCGCAGAAGCGATGCTTTACGAGTGTGGAGTTATAAAACGAAGAGGCAGCATTGAAAATGGCAATACCGTATGCGACTATTTCCCGGTGGAAAAGGAATACGGCTACACGGTATTCTCCACGGTATTCTATGCAGAATTTCTGAACAAGAAGCTCAACGTAATCGACTGCCCGGGCGGCGACGACTTTGTAGGCAATGCGATTACGGCCCTTAACGTCACCGACACCGGCGTATTGCTCGTCGACGCTCAATACGGCGTGGAAGTCGGCACGCAAAACATTTTCCGTACCACTGAAAAAATTAAAAAACCTGTCATCTTTGCTGTTAACCAGCTTGACGGTGACAAAGTGGATTTCGACAACGTCATCCAACAAATGAAGGACGTGTTCGGCAATAAAATCGTCCTGATTCAATATCCTATCAACCCGGGTACAGGCTTCAACGCCATGATTGACGTGCTGCTGATGAAGATGTACAGCTGGGGTCCTGATGGGGGTGTTCCTACCATTTCTGAAATTCCGGCGGACCAAATGGAAAAAGCGAAAGAACTGAACAAGATTCTCGTTGAAGCCGCCGCTGAAAACGACGAAAACCTGATGGAAAAATTCTTCGACCAGGGAATCCTTACCGAAGACGAGATGCGCGAAGGTATCCGCAAGGGACTTATCGACCGCAGCATCCTGCCGGTATTCTGCGTGAGCGCACTGAAAGACATGGGCGTTCGCCGTATGATGGAATTCCTCGGCAATGTCGTTCCTTTCGTCAGCGACATGCCTGTTCCGGTCGACACCAAGGCAGAAGAAGTTCCGGCCGACTCCAACGGTCCGACAAGCATATACGTGTTCAAGACATCCGTTGAACCGCACATCGGAGAAGTTTCCTATTTCAAAGTAATGTCGGGCAAGCTCAAAGCAGGCGACGACCTTACCAACATGCGCACAGGCAACAAGGAACGCATCGCACAGATTTTCTGCGTATGCGGACAGATCCGTACGGCTGTCGACGAAATCCATGCCGGCGACATCGGTGCGACGGTGAAGATGAAAGATGTCAGCACCGGCGACACGCTCAACGAAAAGAACTGCGAATACAAGTTTGACTTCATCAAATATCCGGCACCGAAATACCAGCGTGCCATCAAGCCGGTGAACGAAGCCGACGCTGAAAAGCTCAACGAAGTGCTCAACCGCATGCACCTCGAAGATCCGACCTGGATTGTAGAACAGTCGAAAGAGCTGAAACAGACAATCGTTTCCGGACAGGGTGAATTCCACCTCCGCACATTGAAATGGCGTATCGAAAACAACGATAAAATACCTGTCAATTTCATTGAACCGCGCATTCCTTACCGCGAAACCATCACAAAGGCCGCACGTGCCGACTACCGCCACAAGAAGCAGTCGGGCGGCGCCGGACAGTTCGGCGAGGTTCACCTCATCATCGAGCCGTACACGGAAGGCATGCCGGAACCTGACGTTTACAAATTCAACGGACAGGAATTCCGCATGAACGTCCGCGACAAACAGGAAATTCCATTGGAATGGGGCGGCAAGCTCGTGGTATACAACTGTATCGTGGGCGGTGCCATCGATGCACGCTTCATCCCGGCTATCGTCAAGGGCTTGATGGACCGCATGGAACAAGGTCCGCTGACAGGTTCTTACGCACGCGACGTTCGCGTATGTATCTACGACGGAAAGATGCACCCGGTTGACTCCAATGAAATCTCATTCCGCCTTGCCGGACGCAACGCCTTCAGCGAAGCATTCCGCAATGCCAACCCGAAGATTCTGGAGCCGGTTTATGATGTGACCGTTTTCGTTCCGTCCGACAAGATGGGCGACGTAATGAGCGACTTGCAAGGACGCCGCGCCATCATTATGGGTATGGAAAGCGAAAAGGGATTTGAGAAAATCACTGCCCGCGTGCCGTTGAAGGAAATGTCGTCCTATTCTACTGCCCTCAGCTCCATCACTGGCGGACGCTCTTCCTTCACCATGAAGTTCGCTTCCTACGAACTTGTTCCGAGCGATATCCAGGAAAAACTCCTCAAGGCATACGCCGAAGAAAACAAGGAAGAATAGCGACCATTCAAATCCTATACTATATGCGAAAACGGGCATCTGCCAGGCAGGTGTCCGTTTTTTTGTCCCCACCCGCAGGGGTTAGGGGTTAGCGAAGCTCCGTAAACTGTAAACTGTAAACCGTAAACCCATAAAGAATTTTCAGACAGAAGAACAGAAGACCATAATTTTGAGGACGTTATCACGAGGCGTCCTCCGCTCAGGGGAGCACATCCTCGTTTCTCTCAAAAGAATCAGCCGGAAACTCTAACCCCTAACCCATCGGACAGCCATAAATAAAAAAGGGCGCATTCCGACACGCGGGAGTGTCAAAAATGTGCCCTTATATCGTTCCTGCTACAGGAATGCCATTGCTACCAGCAGCCCAACAGCCGCTGCAATGCCTCCACCTGATAATTCCATAAGTTCTTCGACTCTTCCAGCTCGTCGGGTTCGGCAAAGTCCGTCACTGTCAGCATCGTGGTGTCGGTCATTTCCGACACGTCAACGCGCAGTTCGAAATACGACTTATCGTCCTCGTCCTTCCAGCGGTAGCGCACATACTTTTCCGTGCGCATGGCAATTATCGTAGCCTGCTGCTCTGTCCCATTCCACGAAAAAACAACATCTTTCCCGTGCATTTCGGCATTATCGGCAAACCATTCCTTCAACCCGTTGGCCGTAGCCAGATACGACCAAAGCAATGGAATGGGCGTACTTCTCATATCAAATTCCAGTGTATATTTTATTTTTGCCATAGTTATTGAATCCATAAAAAAATCCGGGTGCTAAATAAACATAAAGTTCATAAACCAACAAATCTTTAATGCACTTTTCTTGCAGAATTGACACTTTTCCAAGGTTTAATATTTTTTCATACAGGATTTCCATAAATTCATCTGAATTTTATGGTTCATTACATTTTAATTCTATAATTTTGCAAAGAGCAAAAAAATATAACAACTATGGCTTTATTTGACAAGCTGATCCAAACAGCGAAACAAAACAGACAACGTATAGTCCTTGCAGAAGGTACTGAACCAAGAACTTTGCAAGCAGCCGACATGCTTCTCCGTGATGAAATTGCCTATATCACTCTCATCGGAAAGCCAGCTGAAGTAAAAGCTAAAGCAGCCGAACTCGGTCTCAAGCATATCGACCAGGCTACAATCGTAGATCCGACAGACACAGAAGCAACAGAAAAGTATGCACAACTTTTCTATGAACTCCGTAAATCAAAAGGCATCACAATAGAAGATGCCCGCAAAACGGTTCTCAACCCGCTCTATCTGGGCTGTCTTATCATCAAGAACGGTGAAGCCGACGGTCAGGTTGCAGGCGCAATGAACACGACGGGGAACGTGCTTCGCGCCGCATTCCAGGTAATCAAACCGAAAAAAGGCATCAGTGTCGTTTCAGGCGCATTCCTTATGCTGCTCCCTGAAAACTGCCCTTACGGCGAAAACGGCATGCTGATTTTTGCCGACTGTGCAGTGGTGCCTAACCCAACCGCAGAAGAATTGGCACAAATCGCCGTTTCATCGGCTCAAACCGCTAAAGATCTGGCAGGTTTCGACCCACGCGTGGCCATCCTCAGTTTCTCCACAAAGGGCAGCGCCAAACACGAAATGGTGGATAAAGTCATCGAAGCTACAAAAATCGCAAAGGAAATGGCTCCGGAACTGGCCCTCGACGGCGAATTGCAGGCTGATGCAGCCATCGTTCCTTCCGTAGGCAAGAGCAAAGCTCCGAACAGCGACATTGCCGGAACAGCCAACGTGCTGGTATTCCCGTCGCTCGAAGTGGGCAACATCACTTACAAGCTCGTTCAGCGTCTGAGCGGCGCACAGGCCGTAGGTCCTATCCTCCAAGGTCTGGCTCGTCCGGTGAACGACCTTTCACGCGGTTGCAGCCCGGAAGACATCTACAAAACTGTCATCATCACTTGTAACCAAAGCATCAACGCAAAATGAAAATATTAGTGCTCAACTGCGGAAGTTCTTCCGTAAAATACAAACTCATCGAACTTTCGGGCAACGAACAGAACATTCTTGCCGAAGGCGGTGTGGAAAAAGTAGGACTTCCCGACTCTTTCCTCAAATTCAAATATAAAGGCGAGAAAGTAACCATCCAAACTTCCATGCCGAACCACAATGTGGCTATCCGTATCATTCTCGACAATCTTACGAGCGAAAAATACGGCTGCATCAAGAACTTCAACGAAATTGAAGCCGTTGGTCACCGTCTTGTTCACGGCGGCGAAAAGTTCAATGCCAGTGTTCTGATTACAGACGAGGTGATTGCCAATGTAAAGGAATGCTACGACCTTGCTCCGCTCCACAATCCGGTAAACATTGCCGGTGTCGATGCCATCAGCGAAATTCTGCCTGATGTTCCGCAAGTGGGCGTGTTCGACACAGCTTTCCACCAGACAATGCCGGCATACGCCTACATGTACGGTCTGCCTTACGAAATGTATGAAAAATACGCTGTCCGCCGCTATGGCTTCCACGGAACAAGCCACCGCTACGTTTCACGCCGTGCGTGCGAATTCCTTGGCCTGAATTACGAAAAACAGCGCATGATCACCTGCCATATCGGTAACGGCGGG
>URMA01000123.1 GCA_900548875.1 uncultured Porphyromonadaceae bacterium
AACATGCACCAGAAAAAGTAGGAGGCAATTTTGATTGTAGCGGTTGTAGTTCTTTGGGAAGTCTAGAACATGCACCAGAAAAAGTAGGAGGCAATTTTGATTGTAGCCATTGTAGTTCTTTGGAAAGTCTGAAAGGTGCCCCTAAGTCTGTTGGCGGCGATTTCGATTGTAACTATTGTAGTTCTTTGGAAAGTCTGGAAGGGGTATCAAAAGAAGTCGGCGGCGATTTTGATTGTAGAAACTGTGATTCGTTGAAAAATCTTGAGCATGCTCAAGTAAAAGTTAAAGGTATTTTTAGGAGTAGTGATGATTTTTACGATTGTGATTATTATGATGATGACCCAGATCCTTGGGGTGCCAAATCTGAATTAGATTATATAATGAATAATGGAGGAGATTGGATAGATGATTAATATGTGTAGGTATTATTTTATGGAGATCGTAAGATAATAAAAACCAATGTGAAAATATAATAAAATTAATTCTAATATAATGAATAAATGTAGTTTAACAAATGATTCGTTTGAAATAATAGAAAATAAAATATTAGACTTAGCAATGAAGGATAGATCCGCAGATGATATATTAAAATTTCTAAGGGATGATATTCGAAACACCTATGAAATTAATGTATCTGCAGAGACAACTTACGATACAGACGAGCTAACTAATTTTATACATAACGCTCTTCTTGAAAATGATCTTAATGCTGAAAAAGAAACAATTTTCAGAACAATTTATAGTGATAAGATTATAGAAAATATGGAAATGGCAAGGTTGGAAGAGATAGGAAAAGAAATTCAAATCTTTCAAAAGTATGGTGCCCAAATACCTGCTTGTTTGTTGGAAGAAAAAGAAAAACTTGAAAATCGGTGGCGAGGCAAATTGGCAAAGGAGATTGAGAATGTGCTAAATGCAAGATTTAGGACAATGAAAACCGATATTTCGTTGACAGTCAGCTATTCCGAAGAGGCAGGTTGGCGTGTTGTTACTGATAAATAAGGAGTAGCAACCGAGCCGTAGGCAACGATTATAGGGGCCGTTTAACTTTTGTTGAGAGGGGTTTTGTTTATGTCGGGCGAATTTTCAGTAATTTTGCCCTCGATTTTCGTGTGCGTTCGGCTGCGGGCGTGTGCGGAATAAGATAAAAGACATAGACGTATGGCTGACAATTATTTAGAAAGAAAATACGAAGAATATCAGGCGCAGAAAGCTGCGGGAAAGAAATCATCGGGCAGGTCGACATTGGCAGGTGCCAAGCCCGGCTATTTGCAGGTGCGGTTTCCGCGGCGGCGTGTGTTTGTCACTGGAGGTGCGGCAGGCATCGGAAGGGCTATCGTTGAGGCGTTCCGTCAGGCCGGCTGTCAGGTGGCATTCTGCGATGTAGACGAGAAACTCGGACAGCGCACCGCCGAAGCTACCGGAGCGCAGTTTTTCCCGGTAGATGTGCGCAGTGCGGAAGCCCTCGAGGCATGTATGGACAGAATTTTGAAAGCCTGGGGCGACATTGATGTGATAGTCAATAATGTAGGCGTGGGCGGCTTCAAGCCGCTGACGGAAATGACCGTTGAGGATTTCGACAGTGTGCTTGCCACGAACCTGCGCCCTGTGTTTGTCACTTCCCGTCGGTTGGCACTTCATCGCCAGTCGCTCCCCGTGGCAAATGACTATGGCCGCATCATCAATCTCTGCTCCACCCGCTACCTGATGAGCGAGCCCGGCACGGAAGCCTATTCGGCTTCGAAAGGCGGCATCTATTCGCTGACCCATGCGCTTGCCCTTTCGTTGGCCGATCTGCATATCACGGTCAACTGCATTTCTCCGGGCTGGATTGAAAACTATGCCTACGACAGTCTTCGCGAAGAGGACCACCGCCAGCATCCTTCACAGCGTGTCGGCAAACCCGAGGACATTGCCCGCATGTGCGTGTTTCTCTGTCAGGAAGAAAACGACTTTATCAACGGTGAGAACATTACCATTGACGGTGGCATGACGAAGAAAATGATTTATATTGAATAAGGAAACGAATGGCGAACAATTATGAAGAACGGCTGGGCACCGACCGTATGCTGCCATTGATTTTCCGTATGGCGCTTCCGGCCGTTGCCGCTCAGATAGTCAACCTGCTTTACAATATCGTGGACCGTATCTATATCGGCCATATTCCCGGTTATGGAACGGATGCCCTTGCCGGCATCGGCGTGACGGGCTCCATCATCATGCTTATTTCGGCGTGTTCCGCCTTTGTCGGAGGCGGTGGCGCTCCGCTGGCTGCGATTGCATTGGGGCGCGGCGACCGCGACCGGGCTGAGAAACTGTTGGGCAACGGCTTTACGCTGTTGCTGATTTTTTCCGTATTGTTTTCCGTGGGTGTCTATCTGTACATGGAGCCGTTGCTCTATCTGATTGGCGCTTCGGAACGGACCATCGGCTATGCCGTCGACTATCTTTCCATCTATCTTTTGGGCACGGTGTTCGTACAGTTGGCCGTGGGGCTTAATCCGTTTATCAACACGCAGGGACGTCCTCGTATTGCCATGGCTTCGGTGGTAATCGGGGCGGTGTTCAACATTGTGCTCGACCCCCTGTTTATTTTTACCTTCAATATGGGCGTCAAAGGAGCGGCTGTGGCAACGGTCATTTCGCAGGCTGTCTGTGCCGTGTGGGTGATGGGTTTCCTGTTGTCGGAAAAGGCCACTATGCGCCTGCATTGGAAAAATATTCGTCCGGACAGCCGCGTGATGCTCGCCATTCTCGGACTGGGAATCTCTCCCTTTATCATGTCGAGTACGGAAAGCCTTGTCGGGTTTGTGCTCAACAGTTCGCTGGTGCGTTTCGGCGACCTCTATGTCAGTGCGCTTGCCATCATGCAGAGCGCCATGCTCTTTGTCAGCGTGCCGCTTGTCGGATTCTCGCAGGGATTTGTCCCGGTGGTGGGCTACAACTACGGCCACGGCGACAACGGCCGCGTGAAGGAGTGTTTCCGCATTGTGGTGAAGGTGATGTTCTTTTTCAATCTGTCGCTGGTGCTGTTCATGATATTGTTCCCCGAACTGGTGGCGGGCGTGTTTACCGACGATGCCCGTCTGATAGCCGTCGTGGGCGAATCCATGCCGCTGTTCCTTTCCGGTATGACAATATTCGGGTTGCAGCGCGCTTGCCAAAACATGTTTGTTGCGCTTGGTCAGGCAAAATTGTCGGTATTTATTGCGTTGTTGCGTAAAGTTATCCTGCTGATTCCGCTTGTGCTCTTGCTTTCCCGTTTTGTCGGACTACAAGGCGTGTTTATTGCCGAAGCTGTTTCCGACGCTCTTGCCGCCATTCTCTGCACGGCCATCTTTGCCTATCAGTTTCCCCGTATCCTGCGGCGTAATGTTCACGCTACTCGTTGAGGTCGAAGTCAAACGAAAGCTGTACGGCGAGCGGTTCGCCGTCGGCCGTTTTCTTGCCGGCATAGGGGTTTGACACCGACAGTCCGAGCAGCCTGATGGGACGTTCGGAATAGTCGATGCCTTCCAGCATTTCCTTTGCCAGCGGGAGTATGCTCTTTTTGGTGGTGAGCGTTTCGCTGACCGTGCGGCTGCGGGTGATTTGCGTAAAGTCGTGGAACTTCACTTTCAGCGTCAGCGTGTTGCCCTTGAATCCGCTTCGTTGCAACCTTTCGACGAGTTCCAGCACCACCTGATAGAGGCTTACCGCTACCAGCGAGCGTTGCGAAAGGTCCTTTTCCAGTGTGTGTTCGCAGCCTACTGATTTCCGAATGCGTACCGGCTCCACCGGCCGAAGGTCGATGCCGCGCGAAAAGTCGTAGTATACGGCGCCCGTCTTTCCGAAATGTGCGGTCAGCTCCTCCAATGTCAGTTCTCTCAGTTGCAGTCCGTTGGTGATGCCCATGGCCCTCATTTTCCGGGCCGTTACCGGTCCTACGCCCCAAAACGCCTCGATGGGGAGGCGGGCAATAAAGTCGAGCGCCTGTGAGGGATGGATGGTGCACAGTCCGTCGGGTTTGCGGTAGTCCGATGCCACTTTTGCCAGAAACTTGTTGTAGGAAACTCCCGCCGATGCCACCAGTCCCAGTTCTTCGCGGATGCGTCGCTTTATCTCTTTGGCGATGTCGACCGCCATTTCCATGTGCCGCTTGTTTTCTGTCACGTCGAGAAACGCCTCGTCGAGTGAAATCGGTTCGATAATGTCCGTATAGTCGTGGAAAATAGCGTGTATCTGGCGCGACACCTCCTTATAGACGGCCATGCGCCCTTCAACGAAAATCAAGTCCGGACACAGCCGTTTTGCCTTGGTGGAAGCCATGGCTGAACGCACTCCGTAGCGGCGAGCCTCGTAGCTTGCCGCCGCCACAACGCCCCTTTCCTCCGCATGGCCCACGGCAATGGGCTTGCCGCGCAACTCCGGGTTGTCGCGCTGCTCCACCGACGCGAAAAAGGCGTCCATGTCGATATGTATGATTTTTCGTTGATCCATAAATATAGACAAATATAGATAAAAAGCCGTTTCCAATGCAATATAAACAAAAAATGTGGAAACACTGCTCACTTTATTTTAATTTTGAAGGTGGAAACGCAAATGAAAAACATCGTAATCGATAACTGCAAAACGGATAATGGCTGAAAAATTCTACTATTTCACTCACGGACTATGCTGCATGTACTATCTGATTTTTAGTCTTCGCATGTTGCTGAAGAAAAACAAGGAGCGCACGCAAAGGGTGCTGACCGGCACATTGCTGTTCTGGCTTTTTCTGCAACTGAAGGATTTTGCGCTCTATAGTCCGTCGGTCGAACGCTATGGCTATGTTTACAATCTGGTTGTACTGACTGATATGTGGGCGGTGCAGGTCTGCTCCTTTTACCTGTTCGAACTGCTGTCGGCCGGGTGGCTGACCCTTCGTCGCGTGGTGCTTCTCTGGTCGGCCAACCTTGTCATTACGCTTGCCTATGTGTTTAGCGGGAATGCCGTGTGGGTGGATGTCATGCTTGTCTATTCTCTGATTTATTCCGTGGTGTTTGTCGTGATTGTCTACTTTGCCGTGCGCCGCTACAACAGCTATCTGCGTGCCAATTACTCCGACACTACCCGGAAAAATTTCAAATGGCTGAAATATACGACGGTGATTTTTTTCATTTGTCTCGTCGTCTGGTCGTTGACGGTTGTCAACGACTCTTACCTGTCGGATGTGATTTATCTGCTGGCATCGCTTGTCCTGTGGACCTTTATTCTCTATTTCGGAGAGATACAGGAATCTGTGCCTTTCTACGGCAATATCAACTTGCGGCATCTGTTCCGGCGGAACGTGCCCGATGTTGCCGTGACGCTGGCCGACGACGGCGATGATAATGATGACGCCTCCGGCATTCAAAGCAATTTGCCCGCTTTGTTGGAGAAGGCGATGGTGAACGACGAAGTGTTTTTGAATTCACGGCTTACGCTGACCGACTTGTCGGCATTGCTCGGGACGAACCGTACTTACCTCTCCGTTTATCTGAACAACGAACTGCATACGAATTTCTATGATTATGTCAATTCCCACCGCATCCGTAAGGTGGTTGACCGGCTTGAATCTCCCGGCGAAAAGATGACGATGGCAGAAATTGCCGAGTCGTGCGGCTTCAATTCGCTGTCTACGTTCCGCCGCTGTTTTGTGAAAGAGTTCGGGATGACTTTTGCGGAGTATAAGCGACGGCATTCGCAGAAGGCATAGACAAGCATAGACATTTCTATGTGAATCGCTCATAATTGTAGCATTGGAAGGCTGATTTTGACGGATTGATAGGGGCCTGGCTGCAATTGTCGTTATATTTGCAACAATGAAACACACAAGAAACATACGAAGAACCATTTGTTTTAATCTCTTTTTTCTGTTGCTGTTGCCGGTAATTGCAGTGGCCTGCTCCGATTCTGATGAGAGTTATTGCTATCAGGTGCCGGAAGAGAAATTGAAGGAGGGTGACATTGTGTTCCGTTGTGGACCGGGAGTAGTGAGTCGAACGGTGTTGTTTCTTGACAAGGGTGGTATTTATTCCCACATTGGTTTGGTGGTGCGTGACAAGGGTGGATGGTATGTCATTCATGCCGTACCCGGGGAGCCGGATTATAAAGGTGACCCCGATCGTGTGAAAATGGAGTCGATACGCAATTTCTTTTCTCCGTCAAGGGCATCGGCGGGTGCCGTCGTAAGATTGAAGTGCGATTCGCTCGATTTGAGGCCGACATTGGCGGCAGCACGTGAGCTCTATCTCCGTCGTACGTTGTTCGACCATAATTATGATCTGGAGGACACGACCAAGATGTATTGTACGGAATTCATCACTTTTGTGTTTAAAAAATCGGGACTTGACCTTGCTCCGGCTGTCATAAAGAAAGTGCCGATTCCGGGGCGTGACGAACGGTGTATTTTGCCGTCCGACATTTACAACCGGGAAGATGTAGAGTTAATTTACTCGTTTTAATACTAACTTAAAATTTAACCATTATGAAGAAACTGTTTTTTGCACTGTTTTCAGCAATTGCGTTGTTCATGTTCGTAGGATGTTCTTCACCCAAAACTCCGGGCGACACCGTGTTGGGCTACATTGAAATGATTAAGGATGCCGACTATGACAAATTGGTGGATGAAATGTATGTAGAAGAGGGAGCTCCTGCCGACCAGGTGGCAGAAGTCAAGTCCGGAATCAAGTCCATGTTGCAGGATAAAATGTCAAAACAGGTGGAAAAAAAGGGTGGCATTAAGGACGCCGTGATTGAAAAGGAAGAAATTTCGGAAGACGGTACTACGGCATCCGTAAAAGTAAAAATTACTTATAACGACGGTTCCGAAGAATCGAACAATTGGGATTTGAAGAAAAGTGGCGACGATTGGAAGTGGACGTTGAATAAATAATCTTTCTCTGAATTGTAATGTA
>URMA01000124.1 GCA_900548875.1 uncultured Porphyromonadaceae bacterium
CATCCTCCTTCTTGATGCGGGCGCAGCAGCCCTTCTTCAGGCTGCGGGGGATATTCTCGTAGAAGCCGCCGCCGGTGATGTGAGAGATGCCCTTGACATCCACTTCTTCCAGCACTTTCAGCACAGGCTTGACGTAGATCTTGGTGGGGGCCAGCAGGGCCTCGCCGAGGGTCTTGCCGCCCAGCTCTGCGGGGGCCGTCTTCAGGACGGCGGGGTCGCCGTCGATGTCAAAAATTTTGCGCACCAGCGAGAAACCGTTGGAATGGACGCCGGTGGAGGGCAGGGCGATGATGACATCGCCGGGCTTCATGGTCTCGTTATTGAGGATCTTTTCCTTGTCCACAACGCCCACGGTGAAACCGGCCAGATCGTACTCGTTCTCCGGCATCATGCCCGGGTGCTCAGCGGTCTCGCCGCCCACCAGAGAGCAGTCAGCCTGGACGCAGCCCTCGGACACGCCCTTGACGATCTCGGCGATCTTCTCGGGGATGTTGCGGCCGCAGGCGATGTAGTCGAGGAAGACCAGCGGTTTTGCACCGGCGCAGATGACGTCGTTGACGCACATAGCCACGCAGTCGATGCCGATGGTGTCGTGCTTGTCCATAATCATGGCGATCTTCAGCTTGGTGCCGACGCCGTCGGTGCCGGAGATGAGGACGGGGTGCTTGTAGCCGGTGCAGTCCAGCTCAAACAGGCCACCGAAGCCGCCCAGACCACCAATGCAGTGCTCGTTCATGGTGCGGGCCACATACTGCTTCATGAGTTCGACCGAACGATAGCCGGCGGTGATGTCCACACCTGCGGCTGCATAGCTTTCCGAATAGCTCTTTTCCATTGTTACTCTCCTAACTTTTTCTCGTCCTTGGGACGGTCATTCAGGTGGCGTTCATGAATATCGGTGGAAAGCACCTCTTCCGGCTTCACAGCGTATTTGCCGGTGAAGCAGGCGGTGCAGAAGCCGCAGTTGGCATTCTGGGTCAGCTGGACGACATGCTCCGTGGAGAGGTAGCCCAGCGTGTCGGCGCCAATGATCTCGTTGATCTGGTCCACCGTGCGGCCGGTAGCGACCAGAAGCTTCTGGTCGGGGATGTCGGTGCCGAAGAAGCAGGGGTGGCGGAACGGGGGCGCAGAAATGCGCATATGGACCTCGGCCGCGCCTGCGTCGCGCAGCAGCTTGACCAGACGGCCGCAGGGCGTGCCGCGAACGATCGAGTCGTCGACCATGATGACGCGCTTGCCCTCGATTGCGGTGCGCAGGGCGTTCAGCTTGAGACGCACCGAGCGCTCGCGCTTGTCCTGACCGGGCTGGATAAAGGTACGGGCGATATAGCGGTTCTTGATCAGACCCACGCCGTACGGGATGCCCGAGAACTTCGCGTAGCCGATCGCCGCCTGCACCTGCCGCCCCGGATAAATATAGGAGAAGGCGTTGAGCGTCGAGGCCAGCCGCAGCCCTCCGCCGGCATCGACGGGGTATAGCTCCTCGACGGTTTTCTGCCGCGGGATGACGCTCCCCTGCACGGTGAGCGTGGCGATCTTCCGCTTCTCCGAAGAGTAGACCCACAGCTCCTTGGTGAATGAGCCGGGGCGGTTGGCGGGGTCGTAGGTGACGGTGATCTGCGTCTTTTCGCCCGGAAGGATCGGTTTCTTCGAGAAATCGGGGACCGTGCAGCCGCAGGTGGTCACCACGTCGAGGATCACGACGGGTTTGTCGGAGCGGTTCTCGCCCGTGAACGTGTGGCTTACGCGGCCGTCGGTTTCGGAAATCGTGCCGAAGTCCCATGAATCGGGCGTGAAAATCAACTGGGCGTGCGCCGGCGCCGCCAAGGCGCAAAGGGCCAAGATTATGAGTGAGATATGTCGTCGTATCGTCATGGTGCGTATGGATGTCGGTTTTGCAAAGGTACATTTTTTGTGAAAAAATCGTGCAATAATTTTGCGGGAATGAAATTTTGCTATATATTTGCACTCCGAAACGGTTAAACAACAAGTTTCGAATGCCTGAATAGCTCAGTTGGTTAGAGCACATGACTGTTAATCATGGGGTCCTAGGTTCAAGTCCTTGTTCAGGCGCAGATGCGCGAGGGTTGCGTAAGGTTCTTTCAAAAACGCCTGCAAAGAGGTGATGAAAAGAGAATGAAAAATTTTGCTGAAAAATTTGGAGTTCCTGAAAATTGAATTACCTTTGCAGTCCCAAGCCATTTTTAACGGGAGCTTAGCTCAGCTGGTTCAGAGCGTCTGCCTTACAAGCAGAGGGTCGGGGGTTCGAATCCCTCAGCTCCCACAACTGAAAATCAACGACTTACAGTAATGTAGGTCGTTTTTCTTTTGTATACCTCCGTGGTCGGTTTACACGTTTTTTGCCCGTTTGTGTTAACCAATGTGTCAACCGAAATGACGCATGAAAGCAAACATCGAGGTCATTTGTTACAAGTACAAACCTCTCAAAGACGGAACGCTTCCTTTAATGCTCCGAGTTACGAAAGACCGCAAACGCAAATACGTTTCGCTCGGCCTTTCCCTGCAAGAAAAGTTTTGGGATTTCGAGAAAGGCAAGCCCAAACGAAATTGTCCCAACAAGGAGCAAATCGAACGGCTGATAGCCGCAAAAACAGCGGAATACAACGATTTGATTGTCGAAATGACCGCCCAGCAACGTGAATACACGGTGGAAACGCTCGTGTCCCATTTTCATAACCAAGTCCGTTGCGCTACGGTGGTCGAATTGTACGATAAACTGATTGACGACATGAAACGCGGCGGTAAACTCGGCAATGCAGGCGTTTACAAATACTCCCGTACATCGTTGCTGAAATTCACGGGGCAGCGGTTGCAAATCCCGTTCAGCGACATTGACGCCGTGTGGTTGCGTCGTTACGAGAATTGGTTACGGACGAGCGGTTGCGGTGATACGACCATTAGCCAACTCTTTCGAACGTTGCGTAGCGTGTTCAACAAGGCGGTAGAATTGCAGTTGGTGAAACGGGACTATTACCCGTTCGATGCCTATAAAGTCAGCAAATTCGATACGCGGACGAAGAAACGGGCCATCACGAAAGAGGACGTGCGCAAGGTTATTGCACTCGATTTGTCGCAAGGCTATCCCTCCGAACAATTGGCGCGTGATATTTTCGTGTTCAGCTATTTTGGAGCAGGGATTAACTTTGCAGACATCGCCCTGCTGAAATACGGAAATGTACGGGACGGTCGGGTGCAATATGTTCGCAAGAAAACGGGCAAACCTATCAATTTTCTGCTGACGGAAGAAATGCGGAATATCATTGCCAAATACCAGCAACAAGGACAGACGGATGAAGATTATATTTTTCCGATACTCGACCGCCGTGTGCATAGGACGGAGCAGCAGAGATATGACCGAACGCATAAGGTGCTGACGAATACGAATCGCTGGTTACGCAAAATCGGACAACGGGTCGGCATCGAACATCTGACTACCTATGTCGCTCGGCATACGTTCGCAACGGTTTTGAAGCGTTCGGGAGTGAATATTGCCATCATTTCCGAATCATTGGGACACTCCGACCTATCGACTACACAGATTTACTTGGACAGTTTCGGAAACAGCCAAATCGACGCGGCAATGCAACACTTATTGTAGGAATCGGGAGGTCGGCGGCCTTGATGGCATCCGACCTCCTTTTTCTTTCCGACCATCCTATCCGAGGTATTGTTCCAGCAATTCAACGACTACCTGCTCCCGTGATTTTAACCCTATCTTGCGTGCTTCCATGATTTCCGTCGCTTGTGCAGGTGTGAGTTTCTTCAAAGCCTGCTCTATCTGATGGCAGTAGGCCACGGGGTCGGCGGCGTTGTTATACTGCATGATGATATAGGTAATCAGATACTTTTTCGACAGGAACGAATCCGAAAACTTTTCCTGTGCGGCCTCATACCATCTGATACTCCGCCGATACCATGTTTCGGACTGGAGGATTTTAGGCAGTTCCCCGCTTTTCACGCAGTTCACCAAGTCTTTGGGCTTGAGCGAGTTTGTTCCCGTACACCATTGGGATATGGTTGCCAGCGGGAACCCCTTGCTGCGGAGTTGTACGGCAAACTCAAAAACGTCGTTCGTCTTGGAGAGCGTCATGGCAGGTGCAGCCATATAGTCCGTTCCTTTCCACGTGGTCGTGCAGATATTCATTTCGGCAATCAACGCCGCAATCGACATATCCACATTCAGCGGCTCGGTAATTACGAGGTCGTTCGGATTCAGACCTAATTTAATATAGGCAATCAATCGGTGCTGACCGTCCAGCACGGCGTAATAGTTCACCGACTGGCTGTCGGGAATGTCCTTGCCGTTCAGGTCTACCAAATGCCCGCCAGACGTGATTACCTGCTCACCGTCCACAACCGTAATCGGCGACAACAGCCCGTACTCCTCGATGGACTTCATTTTTGCCATCACCGCTTTGGAGTTGGTCGGGCGGTTGCCTTTTACAAAGGCGAAACTACGGTTTACAATGACTGAAATAACACTCATTTTTTTCATTTTAATTGTGCGGGTTTACCTCATACCACCCGCGAGGTTTTAATTAAACTAATATTATTAAATAGGTATTTATCTCATTTTCTCGGCGTTAGGTCTGACTGGTGAGCTCTTGCCAGCTCTTGCGGCAGTCGGGTGATGGCTTGGGCAAACTCCCGTCATCGTCCTGCCGTGCGATTCGACCTGCGGCCTTTCGGTTCGGATTCTCTCTCCCTACCGAGAAGCGGAGTATATGTCAAAGAACCTGCGTTTGCGTTTTCAATGCTGAATACTACGAAAATCATACATAACTCATTATGGCATAAATAGTTGGCGGATAGCAGAAAAGTGCATGATTTTTACTACCCCTTATCGGCAGAATAAAAAAAGGACGGCTTATGCCGTCCCTTATCATCAGATATGTAATTGGATTTATCTAAAATTCGCGCCTACCGTCGTCCACTCCTTATCCTTGTAAGATGTCCAGATTCCCGATATACTCTCGTCATTATCAAGGAATTTCGAATTGTCCGTATAGCCGAAGAAATAGACGATGCGCGAAATCAACAGCATTCTGTTATAGGAAACCTTATTAGGATTCGTACTGCGGTTATCTTCCTCTTTGAACTTTTCCAAAAGCGGCAAAAAACATTTGACGGCAAGCGTTATCTTGTAACAACTTTTGAGATTCACCGAAAATCCGTCCAATCCGAAAGAACGGGTGTTTGACAACTTGGCATAGAGTTCTGCCACGTTGTCAGCGAGCAACTTGCCCAACATCCGCTTTGCAAGGTCGGATTCAAGGGTCGCGCCGTGTTCGCGCCCTCGCCATGCACGGATTTTGGCATCGGGATTTTCTTGCAGGTACTTGGCGAAAGTCCGAAACTCCTCGAATACCGAGGTCGGAACCTGCTGCACATTTTCCGTCCGTTCCTGTACCACATCATAGACAAAGAGCATCGCCATCCAAAATTTCTCGGTGTCGATACCCATGGCCCGCAGGGAACGGATAATCGGAGCGTTCTCCAAATACTGCTCTTTCGTAAAGGGGCTTTTCAACCGCCCGTCCTCCAACTGATGCACGAAATCCCATCCGCGGAAAGAATCGGTTTGAAAATACTCTCCACAACTATCGTCGAACTCCCATGTAGGATACATTCGGTTGGCAATCTCGGAAACATAATCGTAAAGCGGGTCCATAGCAGTAACGTTCGGTTAAACAAAGATAGGAAAATTCGACTGAAATTCCGCTGAACAACCAACCCTTAAACTTGTATTTATTAAAGATTTTTATTATATTTGTAATATCAAATCCGAGAAAAGGAAAATTCTTCTTCCATAGAAAATAGGCTTACAAATGGATAAGGACGGCATTATTTGCTGTCCTTGTCTTTGCTTCCTATTTCCACATTTTTTGAGTACGAAATGAAGATTTCCTTTATAAGTATAGTTTCAGAATTAAAAAATATGGAAGATTGCAGATAACGAGATAGTAGGTATTGCTCAAAACTGTCCTGTGCAAACTGCTCAAAAGTGTCCTATATATACATTACCTACTTATACATAACCTAATAAGTCTTTCAGACCATGTATTACCATATCAAAGACCATAAATGATTCGACAATCGCAAGCAGGCCAAAGACCATTACGGCATTGCCTGTTTTCGGAAATTGTTGCATCTAAAAGAAATCATATTTACGAACAATCCAAATTCCATTGCCAACGATGAATTATACCGTAATCCCCAAATCAATCGTGAACTTTCAGACGGGCAACAGTAAACCCGTCGATATTTACGTGTGAGCAACCATTAAATGTTGTTCCAATCACGAGACGAACATTTCCCATGTAACAGAAGAAAAGCTATCCTTACTGACGGGATTGGATGAACGAACAATCCGCCGTGTTATCAAACGGCTGAAAGATGCAAGTTGTCTGACCGTGCAGACTACCGTTAAAGAAGATGCAGACAGAGGTTTTATAAAGCGAAATTCCTACTATATAAAGCCAGCAAACAAAGACTATTTCTTTTTGGATAACAGTTTCTTTAAGAGGAACTATCCCGCCAAGATTGCAGGGTTTCTGTTCTTGTTAAAGGCAATATGTCTTAATAATACGGATACCGTCCAATGAAGTAATGCCAAAATTGCAGAGGCAATCGGGTTATCGAGAAATACAACAACTGCATTATTAAATGAATGCCAGCAATTAGGGCTTATAAAGCAGATTGCAAAGGGTTATGAACTGACGGCAGGCTGTTTTATCAATTCAGCAGTCAGAAAGACCGATGCTGGGATTTATAAGGAGATATGCGA
>URMA01000125.1 GCA_900548875.1 uncultured Porphyromonadaceae bacterium
CTCGGCATGAGCAAGACGACCGTTGAAAAATACCTCGACCTATTGGAAAAGGTCTTCGTTATCTATCGTCTGGGGGCTTATTCGCGTAACCTACGCAAGGAGGTTACAAAAGCTGGCAAGTGGTACTTCTACGACAACGGCATTCGCAATGCCATTATCGGGGCTTTCTCACCGCTGGCCATTCGGCAGGATGTCGGTGCGCTGTGGGAGAACTACATCATCGGAGAGCGGCGCAAAGCGAACTTCAATGAGGGACTGCACAGGGAGTTCTATTTCTGGCGCACCTACGACAAACAGGAAATCGACCTGATTGAGGAGAGTGCCGACAGTCTTACCGCCTTGGAGTTCAAGTGGGGAAATAAAATGCCGGCCGCACCGAAAGCCTTCCAAGAAGCCTATCCCTATGCCGAGTTTCATGTGGTAAATCGGGAGAATTATTTGGAGTTCGTATAATCAATAAATTACGTATATGGAAACAAAACTACAATCCAAACAGCAATATCCGCGGTTTATCCAAAATAAACCGTGTGGTATTGACAAATTCGATGGAGGTTCGCAAGAAAGGTTGGCAAAAACTATTGCTCGCCATTTTTGTCAGAATGATTCATTGGATGAGGAATGTACTTTACCTCGAATTATCGGCATCGAAGGTATTTGGGGATCTGGAAAATCCAACGTGGTTAAAATGTTGGAACGTGAATTATCAGACGACTATTACTTTTTTGAGTATGACGCATGGGGACATCAAGAGGACTTGCAACGCCGCTCTATATTGGAATTGCTTACAAGCAAACTTATTGATGATGGTATCCTATCTGGAAATGCAACAATAAAAGTCAAAGGTGGAGGTACGAAAACCGTATCATGGTCTGAAAAGCTGAAATATTTATTAGCCCGTAAAACGGAGACCGTAACCGAAAAATATCCCCTTATCAGTAATGGTATGGTTGCGGCATTTTTGGTTGCAGTTTTAACTCCGATATTTACATTTATTGCGTATGCAGTAAAACCTACACCCACAACATGGTGGTTTTCTTTATTGTCTATTATCATAGCTGCACTGCCAGTTCTTATTGCATTGTGCGTTTGGAAATGGGCATATAGCAAAGATCATAAATATGGATGGAGTTATATGTTAGCTATTTATCAAGATAAAGTCGAAAAGGACGTTTGCTATGAGACTTTGAGCGAAGACGAACCAACGGTTTACGAGTTCAAAACATGGATGCAAGACATTTCTGATTTTATCAAGGAAAAAGGACAACGTAAATTAGTCCTTGTTTTTGACAACATGGATCGTCTCCCCGCTGAAAAAGTAAAAGAATTATGGTCTTCTATCCATACGTTCTTCGCCGATAGCGGTTTTGAAAATGTTTGGGCTGTTATTCCTTTCGATGAAACACATTTAGCTTGTGCATTCGGAGATGAGACCGACGAACAAACGAAACAACTGACCAAGTATTTTATCAATAAAACTTTCCCTATTGTTTATCGTGTTGCTCCTCCTGTTATTACCGACTATCGAAGTATATTCAACAAACTGTTTGTTGAAGCATTTGGAGAAACAGAAAATGAAGCGAAAGAAACTATAAATCGGATATTCAGATTGGTAAATCCTAATGCCAATGTTAGGGAAATTATATCATATATCAATGAGATGGTCGCTCTTAAACAAGAGTGGTGTAACGAAATTTTGATGATAAACATAGCATTGTTCTGTTTGAAGAAGACGGATATTCTGGCAAATCCAGTAGAACAAATATTGTCCGGCGACTATCTGAATGGCATTCAAACAATAATTAACAATGATCTGCAAACACAACGCGAAATTGCAGCTTTGGTATATGGTGTCGATGTTGAAGATGCTCGACAAATTCCATTGAAAAAATATATTGAAGGCTGCATCAACGGAGAAGAAGACCACGACATAAATCAATATGCAGAGACTAATAAACAATTTGACACTGTATTAGAAGAAGTTATACAATGTATGGACAATGCGCTTATCGATAAGATTATACATTGTTTGCATAAATTAACTCGAAAGAGCGATGTTATTCTGCGTGTATGGCAAAGAATAGCACAATTGAAATTAAAAGAATCCATAGAGAAGCAGGTGTTCCCTGTCGAATACCAAGAACTGCTGTTGCATTTAGACACGGAAAGCCAAAACCATGTGATTGCTCAATTATATAAGAAGATAGTTCGGTTCAATGACTTCAATGGCGGCGACTATTTCAAAACGTTAGATGCAATAGACAGGTTTATTGCGCAAAATAAGTTGGCGTGCGATTTTACGTCATTGATTGAAGCAAAAACAGTCAAGCCAAATACATTTATCGATTATATTCAAGCTGCAAATGCAACAGATGCTGCCTATCGGGATAACGCGACAACTAAAGCATATAAATATTATCAAGTAGCAACAAATTCGGAGGCGCTCGATAATTATTTGGCAAACTTACTACCCGATAATTTCGACCATGCAGATATTGTAAAAACGTTAAAAGATAATTCTACCTATACGTTTCCAACGCTTTTGCAAGCGATCACGAATTGCATTGATGAACAGAATGTAAATAAAGATAATATAGGGGCTATATTTACAACCTATCGTTTATTGGCATCTGACGAAGAAAGACCTTTACCTGTAACGTTAGATTCAACCTACATAAATCAGTTGCATTCTGAATTAGAAACTGATGGCCGAAACATTAAAGAGTCTGGATATTACGATTTAGTCGCCATGCAATTGGCACATGGTCATTCCGTTTCCTTAATAGAGGGTGGAGATATAAAATATGTTGCAGAACTCATGGACTATTATGTGGATCATGGAGACTTATTAGTAAATAGTGTGGGATGGAATATACCGCTATTAAATGAAACACTACAATACATGGTAAATCATAAACTTGGCTATAAATTATTGCTCTCAGACATATTGCCCCAATTTGAAGATATTAAGAACAGAATAGGTGTAACGGATGAGGTATTTATCGAGCATTTAGCAGAGTGGAATACCGATTTGGATAAGTATATCACTAAGAACAATATTAAAGATGTAATTCCTGACGCATCTTTTTACGATTTGACCACTAAAATAAGCAATGTCCTGACCGATCATATCAATAAAATAGCGTTCGAAGCGTTGTCTGAAATAAGTGTTGATACATTATACGCCCAAAGAACAGCACATACATCATATTATTGGTTTGTCGCAATAAAACATTTACTGGCTAAAATCAAATCCTTGCCAGATAACTTGACTGAATTTGGCAAAAAGATTCTGATGGATATTGCTTCTGGAACTCAAAGTTTGAATCCTTTCCCTAATTGTTTCAAGAATATAGTTGAAAGATTGGATAAACGAAAAATTAAATCGACAGTTACCGATATAAGAAATGATTTCTGCATCGGTAAAAAGACTATCAATGCAATAAAGTTTCAATTTTTCGAAACATGGCTTAGATCGCATGGTAATTTGAAAAGTCAAGCTGGAGACGTTATTGATAAAATAGTGAAACCTGTAATTTCCGATGGGGCATGCCGTTCATTGATTCTGCAAAACAAAGATTTTTATATGGATTTAATAAATACAGCAGGGGATGATGCTTATGAATTGAAAAAGAGTCTCCGAAACCTCATACAAAAAGATTCAGATCCGCAATTGGTTAAATTTGTCAATTCGATAGATTCAGTACCTGAGGTTGAAACCGCGTAAGTATTTGTCTAACAAGTCCGAATTTTACGATTTTACCCGTCAGAACTGAAGTGCCCCCCAAAAAAATTGTATCCAACTTTTGGGGGTCACTTCAAACTTCGATAGGGATAATTTTCAATTTTGGGGACTTGTTAGACAGTCTCATTATCTGGTAGCAGTTTACACAGCACCGGATCGTTTTTGATACGCTCCAGTTCCTCCTGCACAATCTGCTTCACCTCTTCCTTGATGCGCCGGTAGTTCGCCTGCACCGTTTCCTTCATGCGGTCGTTGCCGTCCTCGTCCGTGAAGTTTGTAATGACGGGAATTTTCTTGTAGGCACTTTCTTCCCGTTTCACCTTTTCGGCATCCACCACAATCTCGCAATGAAAAATCTTCTGCTCGATACGCTCGTTGAAGTTGTCGGATACAGAACCGACAAACATTCCCTGCGTAAGCCCGGAAATCTTACTCGGTGGAATGAGCGCGTCCATCTGCGTGTTGATGGAGGTGGAAACATCCTGCCGGTTGATGGAGATGGACTGCCGTTTCTGCAACACCTTACCGAACCGCTCGGAGAGCGTCTTGGCTGTTTCCCCCACCACCTGACCGGAGAAAATATTGCCGACAGTGTTCATCACCACTTTCGCCTCTTTGTCCCCGTAGTCACGCACTAACTGGCTGAAATCCTGAAAGCCCAGACACACGGCAACCTTGTTGCTTCGGGCGGTAGCTATAAGATTGTCCAACCCTTTGAAGTATATTGTGGGCAACTCGTCGATGATGACCGATGACTTCAGCATCCCCTTCTTGTTGATGAGCTTCACGATACGGGAATTATACAGACCGAGTGCCGCACCGTAGATATTCTGACGGTCGGGATTGTTACCCACGCAGAGGATTTTCGGCTCTTCGGGATTGTTGATGTCCAGCGTAAACTCGCTGTCTGACATCACCCAGTAGAGCTGCGGTGAAATCATCCTCGAAAGCGGGATTTTTGCCGACGCTATCTGACCCATGAGCTGCTCCGCAGCCCCTCCAAGCCACGCATCCATGAACGGCGAAAGGTAGTTCTCCAGCTCCGGATAAGAGGTCAGTATCGGAAATATATCCTCGTAACGGCGGTTCAGAAACTCGATAGCATGGGGAAACGTGCAAAACTTCCCGTTCTGATAGATTTTGAGATACCAGATAATACTGGCAAACAGAATGATAGGTGACTCCACGAAGAAGTCGCCCTGCTTTTGCACCCACGTTTTATTGAGGTTGAGCATTATTGTGTAGGCACTCTCATAGGCATCCGTAATATCTTCCATAAAATCCGGGTGAATGGGATTGCACCGATGAGAGCGTCGCGGGTCGTCGAAGTTGATCACATAGAACTTCGGCTTTACCTTGTAGCCGTCCGGGTGGTTCAGCAAATGGTTGTAGGCAATAGTAGATAGGTCGGGATACTTGAAATCGTAGATGTATTGACTAAAGCCCTTTTCAATCTGTTGCTTGATAAAATTGTTTACCACGGCATAGGACTTGCCGCTGCCCGGCGTACCCAACACGATGGACGCACGGAAGGGATTAACTACATTGATCCAACCGTTGTTCCAGCGTTTCCTGTAATAGAAACGTGTCGGCAGATTGACCGAATACTCGCTTTCGATAAGCCTCGTTTCCTGCATGAAACTCTCGTTCTCGTTGTTGAAAACATCCTCCATCAGATTGTGTTTCAACAGACGGCTCATCCACAGACCGCCCATCAAAAGGCAGACATAGCCCGTACCGATGGTAAGGATATACAGCCCCGTCACCGCTTCAACCGGCAGCGGCAGAGCCAGTATCCACCAGTTCAGGAAAAACAGCACGAACCCGACGGCAAATGCTGTCCAGATTCTCCCCCAAGTGATTTTCTCACCCTTGACACCCTTCGTACCCAGACAGGACAAGGCAAGCAAAAGGACGGAAAACAGCTTCGTGTAGAGAATGGAATGGAACAGCCCCGCCGTGCGGTCGAAGTTCAGAAGGATTTTGTCCACCACGCCGATGTTCACGCCCCACAGCCGGATGGCTTCGTAGCAGAACCAGTACACGTTCATGACCACTAAAATGATACTCACGGCACGCAGAAAATCCATGATTTTCGCCAATGCCCTCAAATCGTCTTCTTGTTGTGACATACATTGATTTTTAATTGTTGATACTCTGATTACATACCCAAGCCCTTGCGTTTTTTCTTCTTTTTGCGCTTCATCGCCCGGATGAAAGCCTCTTCCTCGGCATCTACCGCCGGACCTTCGGGAGTGAGCAAGCCCATACCGCCCGATATATCTTCACTGTCGTAGGCGGTCTGCCCGTGTGCCTTGTCCGCAGCATCCACAGGGATGGATAGCGGTATCGGCGGTTGTCCGGCGTATGGCAGGGTGAAGTGTTCCTGCAAGGTATTCGCCGAAAGTTCCTTGCCCATACGCGAACCGTTCAGCACGCATCCTGTGCGGTGGTCGATGAAGGTAGCCCCGTAGATGCGCCCTTCCTCCGTGTAGCGCAACACGGTGTCGATGCCCTTCTCTTTGAGTTGGGACACAAATTTGTCCTTGTCATAAGTGCCTTGCAGCACGGAAAGGACGGTGCGTTTCGTCATGTCTGCCAGTTTCCTATCCTTGATTTCCGATTTGGAACGGACAAACTTCTTCTGTACGGCTTCATAGCCTGCGGACTTCCCGAAAAGCGAGGATTTGAACGGGTTGCCCACCTTGTTACCCTTGTCGTCCGTGACGGAATAGACCAGCCCGTGATACTCCCGTCCGCGCACGTTGCCCCTCGCTTCCTCCACCGTCA
>URMA01000126.1 GCA_900548875.1 uncultured Porphyromonadaceae bacterium
GTACTCGAAGCGGGACTTGAACCCGCACAGCCGCAATGGCCAAAGGATTTTAAGTCCTTCGTGTCTACCATTCCACCATCCGAGCCGCTATTTTCGTGCAGGGCACTTTTAGTGAAAAAGCGTGGCAAAGTTAATGATTCTATCCGGTATGTGCAAATTTTAACGTGCAAATTCTTGAATGTTACCTGAATCTATGGGAATTTCTTGTTTTTGCGGAAATATGGCTTTGTTTTGCCGTCAGTTTTGAAAATAAAAGTTAAATATTGTACTTGTGAAATATTTTCCTTGGGAAAATTTGTTAGTATGGAAAATATGGTTTACATTTGCGATATAATTTCCATAGGAAAATAAATTAAAGGAGGAACAGAGAGATGAAACAATTATTGAAACGAAACAATTTGCTGACTGTGGCGGGAGCCGTCGTTGGAGGCGTGGCAGGTTTTGCCTGGTGGTACTATGTCGGTTGTGCGAGCGGCACTTGTCCGATTACGTCTTCGCCGTACATGAGTGTGCTGTGGGGTATGATGATAGGAGGGCTGCTGGTCAGTTCGTTCAGAAAGGAGGAGGCAAAATGAAACGGTTGTTGGAACGCTTGACAAAGGATTGGAATGGATTCCGCATTTTCCGTGCCTTGTTGGGTATTGGCGTCGGAGTGTATGCGGTCGTTTCAGGCGACAGTTTTCTGCTGGTTCTTGCCGCTTTCGTGTTGATTCAGGCTCTGTTGAACGCCTCATGCTGCTGCGGAGGAAGCTGCGGCAGCGATGTGGAGGGCAAGAAAGAATTGTATAAAGACGAAATAGAAACCTATAAACCTATAAAGAAATGAAGAAAATCGTGTTGTTGGCAGTGGCCATGTTGGGAATTTTGTCGTGTGGAAACGCACAAGTCCAGCAGGCAGCTCCGGCGAAAGTAGACAAAGTAAACAAACAAGAAAATAAAAAAGTTATGAAACCGATAGAACTTACAAAATCAGAATTTTTGAAGAGAGTAGCTAACTACGAAACAAATCCTACAGAGTGGAAATATCTTGGCAACAAGCCTGCCATCATCGACTTTTATGCCACTTGGTGTGGTCCGTGCAAGCGTCTTTCTCCGATGTTGGAAGAGCTTCAGGCCGAATATGGCGACCAGATTGTGGTCTATAAAGTGGATGTCGACAAGGAACAGGAACTGGCGGCCGTGTTCGGAATCCGCGCGATGCCGACGCTGCTTTTCATTCCGATGAACGGCAAACCTCAGATGGCCCAGGGGCTGATGCCTAAAAACGAGCTGAAGAGTGCCATCGACAGCGTACTGCTTGGCAAGTAGACGGAGGGCAGGAAAATGCCGTTGGCCGTTGACAAAAACCGCTGTCCGCAGAACCATCGTTGCCCGTTGGTGGCCATGTGTCCTGTCGGAGCCATTTCTCAGGATGGCTTCGGATTGCCGCAGATCGACAGTGAAAAGTGTATCAAATGCGGAAAATGTGTAAAATCCTGCCCAATGAAGGCAGTAGTTAAGGTGGCATAAAGCTATTCATTATGGAGAAATTGTGCAGAATTAGAGACATATACCGTTCGATTGTGGAATTTGAAACGGAGTTTGAGCATACGTTTGGCTTGAGTCTGAATGAAGGCATGCTGTTGTGCAGTCTGAAAGACAATGGGAAACTGACGTCGGGACATATTGCCGAAGTGCTCGGGCTGACTTGTTCGAATACGTCGAAGGTGATACGTTCCGTAGAAGAGAAAGGCTATATCGAACGGATTCCCGGCGACCACGACAAGCGTCAGATGTATTTCACGCTGACGGATGCGGGCAACGAGTGTCTGAGCAAAGTCAAGTGTGCCGACATTCACGTTCCCGAACTTCTGGAAAACGTATTGTAAAGAATGGTGTTTATTAAGTGAGAACTCCTGCACCGGCAGAAAGGATGACTGTCGGTGCAGGAGCTTCATATTTTGTTGTATCGTGGCGAGAGGCGTTTTCTGCCTGTATGACGTTATTTAACCTCGATAACCAGGTAATCGGATTTTTCCCAGAAGAGGGTAGAATTGGTGATGACAATTACTTTCGAGCCGTTGCGTTCTTCGATGCGGTAGGAATTTACCGGCTGCTTGGTAAGAATTTTCGCTTTTTCGGAGAAAGTTTCAATTTCGCGGAGCGTACGCTTGTCGGCGCGTGTGAAATAGCTGCGGTCGAAATCGCCTTCCAGCACTTTTGTGTGGCTGAGGAATTTCTTTTCGAGAATTGAGTGCTCTTTCAGCTCCTTGTTGCTGCCCACTACGTAATAGCAGGTGTTCAGTTCGTTGGCCAGGTCGGCTGAGCGTTTTTCTGCCGCTGCACGTTGGGTGTTGATGTCGTTTACCTGATTGTGGAGCGAATCGACGCTTGTGTTCAGATTGTCGATGGTAGCCATCGCGCTGTTCAGTTCCCGTTGCAGTTCGAGAATCTTTTGCGCCTGTTCTGTCATCATCTGTTTCTGGGAATCGATGGTTTCCTGAAGTTCTGCACTCATTTTTCCGGCCTGCTTCATTCGTCGTTCCAGTTTTTCCAGTTCCACCCGACGCTTTTCGAGTGCCATTTTCATGGCATTGATATTTTCCATGATTTGCGTTTTCTGTTCAGGGGTTTCCTGCTGGAAATTCGGCGAAACGATGACATGCTCCATTTCGTTGATGTCCAGGATGCTTTGATTGATTTCGCCGATGAGGCTCATAAGGCTGTCGCGTTCATCCGTCAGGTGAGTAATGGTGACGGAGTCAGTCGCATGTTCGGCGTTTTCCTGATTGCTTGTAGCGTTGTTGCAGGCTGTCAGTAGACCGGCGCAGCAAAATAATAGACCTATTTTTTTCATAATATCGGATTTTTATTTGTCTTGAAATGGGCGTATTTATCTTTCTTTTCAGCTTTTTTGTCCTCTTTTTTGCCTTCCACAATCAGCACGATTTCTCCCCGAGGCTCGTTTTCGGAAAAATATCCGGCAAGTTCTCCGAGTGTTCCCCAATGGGTGGTTTCGTGCAGTTTCGATATTTCCCGGCTCACGCTGGCTTCGCGTTCCGGTCCGAAGGCTTCGGCCAGTTGCTGGAGCGTCTTGGCAAGGCGCATCGGCGATTCGTAGAAGACGATGGTGCGCGGTTCGTCGGCCAGTTCGGCCAGTCGTGTGGCGCGGCCTTTTTTCTGCGGCAGAAATCCTTCAAAGCAGAATTTGTCGCAAGGTAGCCCGGAATCGACAAGTGCCGGAACGAAGGCTGTAGCTCCCGGCAGACATTCGACGGTAACGCCGCACCGGCGGCATTCGCGGACGAGCAGAAATCCGGGGTCGCTGATGGCAGGTGTGCCTGCATCCGACACCAGCGCTATTTTTTCGCCTGCCAGCAGTCGCTGCACAATGGGGGCGGCCGTTTCGTGTTCGTTGAACTTGTGGTGGCTTTGCATTTTCGTTTCAATGCCGAAATGCTTCATCAGTACCGCACTGGTACGGGTATCCTCCGCCAGAATCGTGTCGACGGCTTTCAGCACGTTCACGGCTCTGACCGTCATGTCGTCGAGGTTGCCCACAGGGGTCGGTACTACATAAAGTTTTCCGGCTTCAACGGCTTCTTTTTGTGCCATATGCTATAGGAAATGGTTGCGGATGATTGTCATGAACTCTTTCACCTCTTCCGAATCCTTGTCCCAGCCGAGGTCGCCGTAGAAATATTCTTCGGCTTCGTCGAAAGACTGCATGGCTTCAGCCAGATTGATGGCATCGGCCATTTCTGCGGCACTGTTGCCGAACAGTTCGCGGCGGAATCGGAAGGAATCGTTGATGGAGAAAGCGTTGCGCAGATTCTTCGACTTGTTGCGTATAAAGACTTCATCGATGGTAATGCGATCGTCCGGCCCGGTTTCGCCGGCTTCCTCCTTTGAAGCGGCCAGCTCGTCATCGGTGCTGCAAGCTGTTTCTTCGGTAGCGGTGTACTCTGTATTGTCGGTTTCCGGTTCTTCGTCAGCAGTCTCTTCAGCCGCCGGAGTGTCTTCCGCCGGTTCTTCTTCGGCAGGCGTTTCCGTCACAGTTGTTTCCGTTTCTACCGTGGCGTTGTCGGCTGTTGGAGCGGCTTCTTCATTTGTCGGAGTTTCTTCCGTTTGAGCCAGATTGTCAAGATATTCGTGCATGGCCGTTGCCATTTCTTCCATTTCGTCCTCTATTGGGAACTCAGACTGTTCTTCCCTGTCGGCCGATTCGGCAGCTTCCGGCTCTTCTTTCGCCGACTGATGGTCCATCGTGTCGTTGTAGGCCGCAATCAGCGCTTCAGCCTCCTTTTCAGTGAGTGGCCCTTCCGTCGTTTCTTCAGCGTCGTCGGTGTTGATTTCGGCGTAACCCGAAAGGTTGTCGTCGTCCGACGGCATATCGGCGGTTGGTTCTGGCGTGTTGTCACAAGCCGGCAGGTTCAAGCCTTCGGCAGCATTGGCCAAGTATTCGATTTTCTCGCGGATAGCGGTGACCACCATTTCCGGAGTGTTGTCGCCGCGGCTGTCGGCAAGCATCAGCAGGCCTTCCAGTTCATAGGCGGCAGCAAGCATGCGTTTGATATCTTCGTACATCTTTGCAATTAGAATCTATAACGTTTCACAAACATATAAAAACTTTTTCAAATTCGGGCGTTCTTTGCGGAACTATCTTTCTTTGTTGGCAAACATTCCTTCAAAAAGCGTTTCAATGGCCTTTTTCATTGCGTCGTAGGTGCAACGGAATTTGTTGGTCATCAGCACGACGGCATATTCGGGGTGTTCGGCAGGATAGTAGCCGGCGTAGCACCGTACTCCGGTCATGCTGCCCGATTTCAACGCCATTTTTCCTTGAAGCGGGGAACCCTTTAGCAGCTTTTTCACGGTACCGTCTTTTCCGGCAACGGGGAACAGCGAAGGAAAGAGATTGCCATACGCCTTGTCGTTGGCCATCTGTGCCAGCACTTTGGCAAGAAAGACAGGGGTGATGCTGTTGGCTCGCGAAAGGCCGGAACCGTCGTAAATGGTCACGGCTTGCGTGTCAATTCCCCAGTCCTCCAGTATGCGCCGTTCGCAGTTGACGGCCATTTCGCGGGTGGCGAGGGTGGTGTCGTTCAGCGCAAGGGCTCTCAGGACGGCTTCGGCATACATGTTGTCGCTGCGTGTCAGCAGTGATTTGATAATGTCGGGCAGAGCCGGCGACATGTGGGTATAGAGCGGATAGCTGACACCACGGTTGTCGATGGTCTTGTTTTCGACGGTAATGCCTTCGTAGGTAAGCGTTTCCACCATGTCATTGTAGAGAGCATCGGCGGGATGGGGCATTGTGGTCCACAGCTCTATGGGGTCGGACTGGCGGCGTACATTGCCGCCCATGTAAAGGGTATTTGAATTTTTCTTGCGCGACAGTGAAGGCGAATAGGCTTTGCCGCCGATGGTGACATTGTTGACGATTTTCAACTCGCTTAAGTGCGGGATGGTGTCGATAACTGCTGCAGTCCGTCCTGACAGGTCGACAACCAGCGAAAATTCGTTGTCAAGATAGTTGATGGCATGCACTCCTGCTCCATAGTATTCCACCACGTCGGCATCGTCCCACTGCATCGGTACGGCCGGATCGGGAGCAATGGATTCGTCAATGATTATTTTCCCTTCTATCTTGGTGAGGCCGATGCGCTTTATTTCGTTGATACACGCAGTGACGAACGATTCCTGGTCCGGGAAATGGCGGGAGTCCATCGTCGGGTCGACGCCGCCTTTGATGATAAGATTGCCATGCAGCACCCCGTTATGGTCGATATATCCGTCGTAGTTGACATCTGTCTGGAAATGGTAGGCTTCCGAGAGTGTCTTGAGGGCAGTTGCCGACGTGACGATTTTCATGACAGAAGCTGGGGTGATGGTTTCGTTCATGTCATTTTCCCCAACAATCTCACCGCTTTTGAGATCAATGACGCAGATGCCCACTTGGGCCTTTCTCATGGCATTCGACTGGCAGAATTTGGTGATGGCCTTGTCGAAAGAGCCTGAGGCAAAAATGTTTGCGGAACACAGAATGCAGAGTGCAGCAATTTGGGCTAATTTCGAAATATATTTCATTGCTTATTTAGACTTTTTTCACTGCAAACATAGCAAAAAAACGTTGAATAAGTGGTGCTTTTCCGCAGATTTGTTGTTGGTATTTATTGTATTGGCAAACTTTTTCCGTACATTTCCTCTAAGAAAGAACCAGAACTTAACTATCATTATGAGTGAAAATGA
>URMA01000127.1 GCA_900548875.1 uncultured Porphyromonadaceae bacterium
GAGCGTCGATTGAAATCATAAAAAATAATGTGCAGTTGGAAAATTCAGGAACATCCGTTCCATTTCGTTTGCAAAGATAGTGCAAGGCGAGTGCAGTGGCAAACGAAAACGGAGTTTTCAGATTTGCCACTGCCGATATATTATCCAAAGATAACAGAAGGTCAATATTAGACAGAAGAACAGAAAGACATAGTTTTGAGGACGCTATCGTGGGGCGTCCTCCTCTTAGAAAGAGGAGGTGGGCGAAGCCCGGAGGAGTATGAACGCCAACAGGGGGGTAGCGTTTGTAAATCCTTAGATAATGTTCATACCCCCTGTCTGTGTTCATACCCCTCAGTCGCAAGCGACAGCTCCCCTATCTTAGGTGAGCACAGACTAACGCGGTGATTATCTTATATTTGTATTCAATACAGAAAAACAAAATTTTCATACTTATCCAAATATAGCGAAAGGTGAAGGCAGAAAACCAAACTTGTTTGAGTTTTATGCTAAGCCGCCTCCTATATTCTATAAATATAATGAAAGTCGAGCGGTAAAAAATATAGAAACAGGCTTGCTGTTTCCGTGGAAATTGCGAATTTTTCTATTTTCAAACATATTTATGCAGTTTTTGTTGCTTTTTTGCAAAATGTTTCTTAATTTTACGGAAACCTAATATTAATCATTAAAATTTAACAACTATGAAATTGAGAACATTATTTAGTATGGGTGTTGTTGGGTTACTATTTCTTGCTGCCTGCAATGAGGATTATCCCGAATTGGAAGTGTCACAGTCCAATGAAGACAAGGTTGAATCTGTTGTTCCTGCAATGAGTGAAGACCGTTCAGTGGTTACAAAAACAAATGTTGACAACATTATTGCCAAGATGAGAGGAAATGCCAAAACAAGAGCTGCGTATTCACAGGATTACACAATCCAAGCCTTAAATGGTAAATCAGGGAAACCGTATGCCTACGTTGTCAATTTTAAAAACAATGGCGGCTACGTGCTAATAAGTGCATCAAAACGTTACTATCCTATTTTAGCTTATTCTGAAACGGGGAATTTCAATATTGAACACAATATTGGAGCATTAAAGGAATGGGAAAATACGATAAATTCGGAAATTGAGAAAAGCGAAACGCTTCCTATGGATTCTGTCAGAAAATATATGATGCAGTGGGGTGAGTACGAGCCAAAAACCGTCCCTACAACTTATAGACAATCGAGGTCGGGTAGCCTTCCTCATGATGAATTTCTGGAATTACAAGCAGTCGTCATGGATTCTGTGATGGCATGGTGGACCAAAGGTTATGAGGTGTACGGCATAACCGATTGTCCGTATTTAGACGAAACACAAAAGGAACAATTAAAGGAGGTAATTATTGGAGGAATGTATCCTCTATATATGGACTATTGGAATGAATTTACCAGAATTGTTAAGAAGGAAAAGGTTATTAGATCTAATGTCGATAATTTTGTATACTCGACTTGGGACCAAAATGATGGATATAATCAGTTTTTCCCCATCTTGAGCAATGGAAAGAGAGCTTTTGCAGGTTGTGGTCCAGTTGCGGCAGGACAAATTATGTATTATTTCAGGCATCCAAATACTTATAATTGGGATGCAATGGAACTGCATATTCCTACTACCGAAACTGCGCGTTTATTGTATGATATAGCAGAGATGGCTGATGCAAATTATAAACTGGACGGAACGGGTACAACTATAAAAAAAATAAAATCAACATTTGAAAAATTAGGTTATTCTCTTCAATTGGAGAATGATGATTTTATTAATCCAATTATGACGAGTTGTGACCAGCGTAAACCTGTGTTTACGATAGGGTTTTCCAACGCTGGCAAAGGACATGCTTGGGTCATTTCAGGCTATCATTTGGAAGATGTGGAAACGTATTTTGAGGTTTGGACGTTCATGCGTTCAAACTCTTTCGCTGTGTTTGATAGAATGTACCCCGAAAGGGTTGCCTACTATAATTTTTACATGAATATGGGGTGGGGTGGTTTAGATAATGGTTATTATTATATGCCTCCAACATATATTAATGACCGGGAATATCTATGCAATATAACACCGAATAGATAGGCAAATTGTTAACTTGATGTGTATTAATTAGGTATTTATCTAAAAACTAATAAAATATGAAAACAACATTTTTGCGGCTGATAGTGCCGGTTTTGCTGCTTGTTTGCTTTACCGGTTGTGATGAAGAAGAAGTTGTAAATTCTGTATTGGAGTGGGAACCCTGCGCTGGTGTTCAATTCAGTGTAGGATTGGGATCTATCGATGTACCGGCAGAAGGTGCATCGTATGCGCTGGTCTGCACCAATGCGGATGTGAATTGGGGTGGCATTGTGCTTATGAATGTAGTGGTTGACGGACAAAATCTTACGCTTGACGAAGAGCGGCATATTGCTGAAGGCGAATGGGGAAGAATCGTGTGCAAGGACAAGTATCTGAACATGGATATAGCCCCCAACACTACAGGTAAAGAGCGAGTGATAGAAGTTGACCCGACACAAGTCGGTTATTTATACACGTTTGAGCTTACGCAACAACCGTTGACTGTTAAACAAAATCCATAAAATGATTGTTTCTTATATCAGACAAGGAAAAATATCCCTGTAACGATATGACACCTCCGGCAATTGAACAGTCAACTCGGGAACAGCGGCGGACATTTGTGGCCGACGCGTGGAAGTGTCTGAACGATTGCGAATCGTGTGGCAAGTGCCGCATTTTGCGAGGCAGAGTGGCCGAAGTGCTGTATGCCGACTATATCGAGGGTAAGCGGTCGTATATGGATATTACGTTCGACATTAGAAACAATCATTATTAAAAATAAAAACTATGGACGCAAAAGAAAAAGTATTGGCTACAATGAAAGAAGTCGGAGAACCCTTGAACGCGGGCAAGATTGCAGAACTCAGCGGACTTGACCGCAAGGAAGTGGACAAGGCCATGAAGCAGTTGAAGGAAGAAGGAGCTATCGTTTCTCCAGTTCGCTGCAAATGGGCTCCTGCCGAATAATTGGTACAGCCAGAAAAAACGAAAACGGACGGAAATCCCGAAGCAAAGGGCTTGCCGTCCGTTTTTTATATTTGCAGGTTTGCAGAGTCGCCTTAACCCCTAACCCCTATGTTGGTGTTCATGACAGAATTTGTTTTTGACAGAAGAACACAAGGACATAAATTCCTCTATTTGTCACAAAAAATCGGTTTACAACTCTAACCTATAACCCATAAACTTTATGTCTTTCTGTTCTTCTGTCTGAGAAATTTATTTTTTTGACAAAAGAACAGAAGAACATAAATTCCTTTGTTTGTCACAAGAAACTGCGGACAACTCAAACTCCTGAGTCATAACCCAGAGTATACTTTGTCTTATGCCCGGTAATAGGCAAGCTCTAATGTTAGAATTGTACTGATTGAAGAAGATCAGCGGCAGATTTTGAACATCAGCGACTTGTCGAGGTTGATGAGCTGGCTGAGCTCGATGTGCGTGCAGGCTTCGTCGCGGAGTGTTTTTGACGATGACGACTGGTCGGATATTTTCCAGGTGAGCAGCACGACATGGATTTTCAGTGATTTCAGCTTTTTGATAAGCATTTCGTGGTCGGCATCGCCCGTTATCAGCACTACGAAGTCGAACTTCCGCAACAACGCCAGTTCATAGGCTTCGAGGGCAAACCACACGTCCACGCCTTTTTCGATAACCGTCGTCTTGCCGTCCTTTTCCACCTCGCGCAGGTGCTTGTAGTGGAAAATAACATCGTTTTCGATGAGCGAATCCTCAAACTTGCGTTCCGAAAAGAGCAGATGCTTGTCCGAAGCGTCGCCCACACGATAGCGACCGCGGAAATAGTGGCTTTCCGTGATATAGCAGTCTTCCTTTCTCAATCCGTTTTTGTCGGCGAGGTATCCGCTAATGAAGTCGAACAGCGAGCTGAGGTGAATGTTGAGGTTCAGGGTTTCATGGAGTGCCTCGTTTATTTTTGCGTAGTATCCCCCGTCAATAAATACGCCAATGGATTTTTCCTGTTGTGTCATAGTATTCTAAGTTTATGTGTGTTTCCTTATCGTGCATCGGCTCCCCACATCAGTTTGGAGCGGAGAGTTTTGGCAAAATCGTGGCCCGTGCGCTGCATCACCTTTATCTCATGAGGCGCCTTTTTCAGCAGCAGCGTTGTTCCGATGGGGAACGAAACCGACTGGCCGTCGATGCTGACGCGGAACGACTGTGTGCGGCTTGAGCGTGTCGTGACCGTGATCTGCGAATTGTCGGGCAGGACGAGCGGGCGCATGGTCAGCGAGTGGGCGGCAATGGGCGAGATTACCCAATTGTTGCAGTTGGGCTGTAGTATCGGCCCGCCGACGGAAAGATTGTAGGCGGTGCTACCGGTCGGTGTCGAAATGACAAGGCCGTCGCCGAGATAGGATGTCAGTTCAATGCCGTTGACCTTTGTGTCGAGGCAGAGCATGGATGCCGAGTCGTTTTTCAGAATGGCCACTTCGTTGAGGGCTAACCGGTTGGGCAATACGTTCGGAGAGTCGGTCGTCACTTCGATGAGCGAGCGCGACTCAATCTGATAGTTTCCGCTGCGGATGTCCTTGATGGCCTGTTCCGCATCGTTCATCGAAACGTCGGCAAGATAGCCCAGGTGTCCCGTGTTGATTCCCATGATGGGAATGCTCTTGTTGCCAATCCATGCGGCCGTTCTCAAAAACGTGCCGTCGCCGCCTATGCTGAGAGCCACATCCGCTGCAAACTCGTTGGTTTTCAGCATGGATACTGTCTCAGGCAACTGTATGTTGCGGGCGAGGTATTCGTAAAAATTCTGCTCGATATAGGCCCTCATGCCGTATTGCGTAAGCGTCGCAAACATCTTGTCGAGAGCTTCGATATGCTTGTCCTGATGAAGATTTCCGTAGATGGCTATTTTCATGTCTGTCTCATTTTGTAAATAAGCTGTCGAGCGCGGATGGCTAACTTTCTAATTGCCACTAAACCCACAACTTACAGTGATTTTTGTTTCGGAGTTTCCCGTTGGAGGCTACTTTTCGATATATTTCCTGCGAAATTGCGAATATCTGTTGCAATTTTGTATTACCTTTGCAATCGGTATGCCTGCTTGGAGGCTTGCACGAAAAAGTGTCTGTCGCGTGGAATCTTCTCCTATGTGACAAAGATACGAAAAGGAGAGCGGAGAATGAAATAATGAAACTTGTTTCAATTATTTTTTATCCCGAACCGCATCGTATCTTATCCAAAGATACGAATTTTAGAAGAAACGGAGCGGTTAAGCAGGAAGAATCGAGAATAAGTCTATTTATTTGGTTGAGATGACAAACTTAAGTGTGAATATCAACAAGGTTGCAACCATCCGCAATGCCCGTGGAGGAAATGTTCCGGATGTGGAGCGGGTTGCCCTTGACTGCGAGCGTTTTGGTGCCGACGGTATCACCGTTCATCCCCGTCCGGATGAACGCCATATCCGTCAGGCGGATGTGTTCGGCCTACGTCCGTTGCTGCGCACCGAATTCAATATAGAAGGCTATCCGTCGGAAACTTTTATCGATATGGTGCTGAAGGTGAAACCGGCACAGGTCACTCTTGTGCCCGATGCGCCCGACGTGCTGACTTCCAACTGCGGTTGGGATGTGGAGGCTAATCTGGAGTTCCTTACGCAGATAGTCGACCGGCTGAAGGAAGCCGGAATCCGTACCAGCATCTTTGTCGGAACCGACGAAAAGAACATTCAGCTGGCGGCACGTACCGGTGCCGACCGCGTGGAGCTCTATACCGGTCCGTTTGCCGAAATGTATCCCTCCGACCCTGAAGCTGCCGTTGCTCCCTATGTAGCGGCTTCGAATGCCGCCCACAAGGTAGGTCTGGGAGTGAATGCCGGCCACGACCTGAGTCTGGAGAATCTGGCGTTCTTCTACAAAAAGATGCCGTATCTGAACGAAGTGTCGATCGGACATGCCCTGATTTCCGACGCTTTGTATCTGGGACTGGAAGAAACGATAAAACAGTATAAAAATTGTTTGAAATAAATTATTCCGATTATCTTTGTAGCTGTCTTTACGACAATACAAACCGGACAAAACTTTAAACAAAGAATTATTCAAACAGAAAAAACAAAAGAATATGATTTCAAATGCAATTCTTTCCGCAATCACGTTGCAGACATATGCGGCTGTCGACTCAGCC
>URMA01000128.1 GCA_900548875.1 uncultured Porphyromonadaceae bacterium
ATAGCCAAACTTGAAAACTTCGTTTTCGTTTGTCTCTCCACTCACCTTTCGCTATCTTTGTCAACATATTTTTATCGACTGAAAAATGAATATCAACTTTCTACTTTCAACTCTTATGGCAGGTTTCTGCCTGATGCCTTGCGGGGCTACGGACATCACCCTGCTCCCCGACACGACGGTGATGAAAAATGCTACCGCTACCAAAAGCATTGAACTGAAAACCGGGAATCCTACCATAATTACAGGCAATACCGGGACACTGGATATTGACTGGGAAAAAACCTCCGTCACGCCGACAGCCAACGGACTACAATGTACCTACGAGGGCAATTGGAAAACCTACGGCATCACCCTTACGGTCAACGAACAGGGTTATGTGGCAAGCGATTTTATCCGTACGGAAACCGACGGCATTCCTGTCCGTTTCGCCCATTTCTCCAATACCGGCAACAGCCAGTCCGAACTATGGACCGAAATGGTTCCTCCGATTTTCATCACCGACATGACGGTGACGGGTGCGGAAGGCAATCTGCTGAAAGTGGCGCTTACCTACAACCAACTGAAGGAAAAGCATACGACGGGCAACACTTACGACCGTATTACGTTCACCATGACCGACAACAACGGAAAAGCACTGGCCAACAAGGATTTCATCTTCGCCGAAAATCCGCGCAACGATGCGAACGGCAACCTGCGCCAGTATAAGTCGGGCATCAGCCTGCCGCTGACTTCCGGAGCAACCCGTCTGGAAGCACGCTATGCCGGACATCTGCTCGCCGCCTGCCCGATAGCCGTTGTTACATCGGCTCCAACCGGCAACATCTATTTCAACACCGACCGCCAACAGGTGGCATTTACCGCCGAAGGCGACTATCAGACGATTCAAGTGACCACCAATGCAACCGCATGGAATGTGGCAGCCAACGAATGGTGCAAGGAAGCCGCCAAAGATGCAGCTTCGTTCACCCTCAAGGCACGCCCCAACAGCACAGGCAAAGAACGCCGCGGAACAATGAAAGTGACTGATGCCAACGGGAAAGTGCTTGCCGAAATCGCCATCTCGCAACCTTCACAGGTCACCAGTCCCGGCAAGGCCCTTATCAATAAAGTGCGTACAAAAGTGACGAACAACGACAACGGCGTGCGCGGACTTTCCATCTCGGTCAAGGCCGACGTGATGAACATGCAGGGCCGCAAAGCCGTTTGTACCGCCCGTCTTTTCGATGCGTTGGGCCACAAAGTGATGGACAAGAACGGAAAATACCGTGACAGCGAAGGTCAAGTAGCCGTTTCTGCCGAATTTACCCCTACGGAACAGTTCGGGAAAGAAATGGAAATAAAACTGTTCATTCCTGAAACGGAACTGGAAGCGGACCTCGACAAAGGGAAATATCTGCTGAACATTGAAATTGTCGACACCACCGACGGAACAAAAACCATAGGCCGTCTCGACAATACCCCCGTCAAAAAATCCCTGTTGGATTTTTAGACCCAAACTTCATATTACAAATACCGAGGCATCGGGAAATGGCATTGCTACATGACCGCTAAATGTTGGTTATTCTTCAACAACCCATTTCTCAATGCCTCTGATTTTATTGCTAAAATTCACGCCAATCTTATATATCTTCCGCGAGTCGGAAACAAAGGGAGATACATAGCCTTTTTCGTTTATCTGTCGGAGAGCATCATCAGCACTTCCGTCCAACTTGAATTCCATAACATAGATATACCGGCCAGTTTTCACCACCATGTCGATTCTGCCGTTTGATGTGTGATATTCCACATCGGCATAAAAACCCAACAATTTGAAAACAATGAAAAGTACATTCTGATAGTGCAGTTCCAAATCACGTACCAGTTCATAGGGAGTATCCGCAAAGAAACTTTGCAGACGCCTCATAAAAGACTCGATATTACCATTGCGCACATCCTTCACAAAAGCAGTGATTACAAACGACGAGCTTCCACTCTCTAAAGTAGCATAGAAAGGCAAAAGGAATCGTGTAAACCCTTCTTCCACCTCCTGATTAGGAAATCCCAGACAGTAAAGCCGAAATTCCTTGTCATAATTTTTAATGGTAAGATATCCGCTTTGATAAAGTATCGGAACCGGATTTTCGGACATGGAATCAATCCCTCCCAAAGAATCCGATGATGCCATTTCGTTTGTAAAGCGGTGCAAGTCATATCGGCTTTCCTTCAGCAACTCTACAAGGAATGTAGGAGTCCCCGTCTCAAACCAATAACTGCCCAATTGCATTTCAGCAAAAGCATTCAATATACTGAAAGGATTATAAATGTCGTCGCTTTTGTCGGCAAAATGATATCCGTCGTACCATTTCTTCAAAGTTTCCTTCATTTCCTCTTCCGACTGTTCATTCTTTTCGGCCAAGACTTTTATATCCTCTTCAAAACATTGATGCAATTCCTGTTCTGTAATGCCACAGATATTCGCAAAACGACGTGACAATGAGATATCCATCAAATTATTTAGGTCGCTGAACACACTTACCTTACTGAATTTGGTTACACCTGTCAGGATAGCGAACTTAATATATCTGTCACTACTTTTAAGCGTTCCGTAGAACGCCTTCAGCGTGTTCCGATAATAGTCAAGCAACGATTCGTTTCCTATCGCCTGAAGCATAGGCTTGTCATATTCGTCAATCAGCACCACAACATTCCTTCCGGTCTTTTCTGCCGCACGCTGTATCACCCCTTGAAAACGCAATGACAAACTGTTTTCCGTTTCCCTCCGGCCATACAAATCTTCCCAATAGGACAAAGTATTGTTCAGAATATTGTCCAGACTTTCATTTCTGTCATATTTCTGATTGTTCAAGTCAAGATGCAGTACAGGATATTCTATCCACTCTTTTTCAAGATTTTCCATTGCTAATCCCTCAAAAAGTTCTTTCTTCCCAAGGAAATAGGCTTCAAGTGTTGAAATAAGCAGGCTCTTTCCGAATCGTCGCGGACGACTCAGAAAATAATATTTTCCACTGCTGACCAACATATATACATACGCTGTTTTGTCAACATAGGCATAATTTCCTTTCCGGATTGCCTCAAAATTCTGTATTCCAACCGGATAAATTTTACCCATACTTTTTTACAAATATTTGTTAGCGTTTTTTGTCGAGCTACCTATTTACAAATATAGTGAAAGCCGAGAGCAGAGACAAATTGAGAACGCAGTTTTCAGATTTGGCTATGCCAAGGCGCATCCTATATTCTACAAATTTAAGAAAAGGCTAACGAAAAGACAAATGAAATACAATTTTGTATTATCGTTTTCTTACGCTGACTTTGGCGGGACGGCTTTCGTTCCAGAGACGATCGAGTGCGGTTACTACATAGACATACGCGCCCGATTCCACGCTGTCAGGCAGCGCATAGCGGGTTTCGCCTACTATGGCCTCCAGCCGGGAAGCGTCGTCAAGTTGCACGGATTCGCCTTTTTTGAAACGGTAAACAGCATAAAACAGTGCTTCGTCGAGCGGAGTTTCCGCCAAAGGAGCTTTCCAAGTAAGAACGTCGTCTTGACAACGCAGCGACCTGACAGCAGCAGGCGGCACGGTGTCCAAACCCGGATAGGCAGGCATCAGTGCAGGGCGTGCCTGATAGTCGGCACGCAGACTGTCCATCAGCGCCTTGTCTTCTACCAGTCCGGTTCCCGGCCACCAGATATTACCGTCGATGTTTCCGCACTCACGCTCCAAGGCCATTTTCCGATACAGTTGATTTTCAGTATGTCCGTCAGGGAATTTCGCTTTCAGCATCGCACTGACATCCTGTCCGATATACAAATTGGGCTTGAACTTGTTTTCACTCCACCAGCGCACCACAGCGTCGTAGTCGGCACGCTTATGCCCGATACGCTGATAGGCCTGCGGCGCACTGTAGTCAATCCACCCTTCCTGACACCACAGGCGCACGTCGGCAAAGAGGTCGTCGTAGTTCGTCTGTACGGAACTGGTGTTCGACCCGTTCTTGTCGTCCGAAACATTTCGCCACACGCCGAACGGACTGATACCGAACTTCACCCACGGTTTGATGCTCTTGATCGTATCATTCAAGTTCTTCACCAACACATTCACGTTGTTGCGACGCCAATTGAGCTTGTCCCAACGGCTGAATCCGTCCTGTTCATGATATTTCAGGAACGAAGCCTCATCGGGAAACTCCTCGCGACCGATGCGATACGGATAGAAATAATCGTCGAAATGCACGGCATCGACATCATAACGGCTAACAAAGTCCCTGATAACACGATAGATATGCTCGCGCGACTCGGGTAGTCCAGGGTCAAAATACAGCTGCTTGCCATACTTCACAAACATTTCCGGCTTTTTGAAATACAGATGGTCAGGTGCCAATTTTTCCTTATCGTTCGAAGTCACGCGATAGGGATTAAACCAGGCGTGCATCTCCATGCCGCGCTTGTGGCATTCCTCTATCACGAAAGCCGTCGGGTCCCAGAACGGGTCGGGAGCCACCCCCTGTTCGCCCGTCAGAAAACGGCTCCAAGGTTCAAGGTCGGACACGAAAAGCGCATCCGCCTGCGGCCTCACCTGAAACAATACGGCATTCACATGTACCGAAGCCAACGCATCGAGCACACGGATGATGTCGGCCTTTATTTCGTCGGTCGTCATGTTGCGCCAAGTGGTGTTGGTCACTGTCGGATACCATGCTCCGCGAAACTCGCGTTTCGGATATTTTGCAGCTTCGGCTGTCGGATTTGCTGCTCTTACGCCGCCCGCCAACAGCAGTGCGGCCATACATGCCAATATGCTTTTTCTCATCGTCAGGCAATCATTAAAAGTTCCACTTCGAAAATCAGCGTTGAATAGGCAGGAATCGGTCCGGACGTACGGCTCCCGTAGCCCAGTTCGTAGGGAATGTAAATCATCCAACGGTCGCCGGGGTGCATCGCCATCAAGGCATGCTGCCACCCTTCTATTACATCCCGCAGGCGGAACGCCTCCGGACAGCCCCGTTTCCACGAATTGTCGAACTCGCGTCCGTTAATCAGCGTGCCGCGATAGTGCACCGACACGACGCTTCCCGCCGTAGGAGTCTTGTCGCTCCCGCCCCGAGTTATCACCTTGTAGAGTACGCCCGAAGGCAGGCGTTCCACCCCCTCCTCACGTGCAATTTCTTCCAAAAACTGCTGATTTTTCAATCTGTATTCTTCTTTCTTTGCCATAAATCCAACTTAATTTACTTCCGTATATACCCATTCCGAAGTACCGTTCTCATTGATAGCCTCAATGGCAAAATAATATTTCAAATCCTTGTCCATAAACTTGAAATAATATTCATTGGTACCGCAAACCATCACACAATTGTAGAGTTTGTCTTTCTCCGTGCCGAAATAGATGTTGTAGGCATAGGCATCGTCGACCGGCTTCCATTTCAGCCAGGCGTTGCGACGTTCTTCCTCCCCTCGCAGCGCAATGAAATCCTCTACCTTTCCGGGCTTCTCGCCGGCACCCTTACCGAAGACACGGAATCCCGACAAGGCAAATTTCCCGGTAGGCATATGCACATTCTCCATTTTCAGATAACGTGCCTTGACCGGTTTTTCCAGTTCCACATAATCGTGCGGAACATCTTTCGTATTCTGGCTCTTGTCAATGATTTTCTCCCACTTTTTTCCATCCGTAGAGGCATAGACAATATACTGATGGCTCAAACCGTCGACATGACCGGCAATCTCGGCATCCTGGTCGGCATAATTGATCTGCACGGCACGCACCGTCGACACTTCACCCAAATCGGAAACAATCCACTCGCCCTTGTCGGCAGTGGCGGCACACCAGTAGGTTTTCACATTCTCATCCACCAGATAGTTTGCATTGTAGCTACCGTAAGTTGACGAAACCGTCACCGGCTTGTTGTAGTTCAACAGCATCCAACCCGTAAAGCGGCTTTCCAAATGATTCTCCACGCCGTCGGGCAAGTAATGAGGATAGTCGCCGAACGCCGTGTTGCAGTACATCTGTCCGTCGGCATCGAAACCGGCAGGCCAGAAACCGATACGCCGTTCAAAGTTGTTTTTCACACTGACAGCCATCGTGCTCACATGCCAATAGTTGCCCCACTTGTCCTGGAACGTAGAACCATGGCCGGCTCCACGGATAAAACCGCCCGCCTTCATGCTCAGCGGCAACGGCAGATGGCGGAATTCGCCCAACGGAC
>URMA01000129.1 GCA_900548875.1 uncultured Porphyromonadaceae bacterium
GCATAAAGGTGGCGGTAGTGGGCAGCGGTCCTGCCGGACTGGCTTTTGCCGGCGATATGGCAAAATATGGCTACGACGTGACTGTGTTCGAGGCATTGCACGAGATTGGCGGTGTGCTGAAATACGGAATCCCGGAATTTCGTCTGCCGAACAGCATCGTGGATGTGGAAATCGACGGTTTGCGCAAGATGGGCGTGAAGTTTGTAAACAACTGCATCATAGGCAAGACGTTGAGCTACGACGACTTGCACGAAATGGGCTTCAAGGGTATCTTTGTGGCTTCCGGTGCCGGACTGCCGCGCTTTATGAACATACCGGGCGAGAACCTTATCGGTGTCATGTCGAGCAACGAATACCTGACACGTGTCAACCTGATGGAAGCGGCACGCAAGGACAGTGACACGCCGGTGCTGCATGGCAACAACGTGGCAGTGATTGGCGGTGGAAATACGGCAATGGACTCCGTGCGTACGGCACGCCGTATGGGAGCAAAGAACGTGATGCTTGTCTATCGTCGTTCGGAAGCGGAAATGCCTGCCCGTCTGGAAGAAGTGAAGCATGCAAAGGAAGAGGGTGTCAATTTCATGACGCTCAACAATCCTGTAGAATATATCGGCAATGAAAAAGGCCATGTTACGACAATGCGCTTGCAGCGTATGCAACTGGGCGAGCCTGACGAAAGCGGGCGCCGTTCGCCGATACCGGTGGAAGGCGGCATCTACGATGTGCCGGTCGATCTGGTGATTGTCAGTGTCGGTGTATCGCCGAATCCGTTGATTCCGCATGCTATTCCGCAACTGGAAGTGAGCCGTCGCGGTACGATTGTAGTCGATGAAGAGTCGATGCGCTCGTCGTTGGGCGACATTTATGCCGGCGGCGACATCGTGCGTGGCGGAGCAACCGTTATCCTTGCCATGGGTGATGGACGTCGTGCCGCAGCCCACATGCACGAAGCGCTGATGAAATAACAAACGATCGTTTGAATATTTACAGATATGCACTTTTTTCCACAAAGGTGCATATCTGTTTTTTGTTATCTTTTTGATAGGCTGCGTCTTAGCATAAAACTCAAATTCTGCCTTCGACTTTCGCTATCTTTTGATATTTTGACAGAAGAACAAAAGGACAAATTTAAAATTGACAGGCGTGAAAATTTTGTTCTTGTGTTCTTCTGTCCAATATTAACCTTTCGCTATCTTTGCATAAGATAGGAGGCGGTTTGGCATAGTCAAACTTGAAAACTTTGTTTGTTTCTCCGCTCACCTTTCTTTATATTTAGACAGAAGAACAAAAGGACAGATTTAAAATTGACAGGCGTGAAAATTTTGTTCTTGTGTTCTTCTGTCAAATATTAATCTTTCACTATATTTGCATAAGATAGGAGGCGGTTTGGCATAATCAAACTTGAAAACTTTGTTTTCGTTTGTCTATGTATTTGCCTTTTCGTTTCCTTTGTTTGGAATTATAAAAACATATACTAATGAAAAGAATGATGTTATGGCTGCTTGGTGCAGCAATGGCAATGGGCGCAAGTGCGCAACATTGGAATTTTGGGATAGAAGCCGGTTATCTGAACAGCCGGATGGCAGTCGAAAAATTGTCGGCAAAGCCGAATCATGGATTTATGGCAGGTGTGACCGCCGGCTATACATTCCCGCAGAATTGGGTATTGGAATCTGGGTTGAGCTATCAGCGTAAAGGCGGAACGCTTTCCGGCGACATGGCACTGAACGGCTTGAGATTGCTGGATATTGACAAGATGGATTATCTGCATCTGCCGGTGACCGCAGGCTATCGCATTCGCCTCGCCGACGATTGGACTCTGACTCCCAAAGTGGGCGGATATCTGGCTGTAGGACTTCAGGCTAAAGGCAAAGTTGCAGCTTCCGACCAGTTCGGACAGCCGTTTATGGGTACATCTGACTTTTTCAAGGATTCTCGGCTTCCGGTGGGTTATCGCCCCTTCAACCGTTGCGACGGTGGTCTTCAGTTCGGACTCGACCTTTCCTTCCGCAAGTTTCGTCTCGGCGTAGGCTATCAGCTCGGTCTTGCTCACATTGCCTCCGTCTACGACCCTCAGTTGTACAACCGTACGTTCAGCCTTTCCCTCGGCTATAATATATTCTAACGGAGAAGATATTGCAATTCGAAAAATACAGCACCCCGTCGGAATCCATCGCGGTTCCGGCGGGGTGTTTTCTTCGATAGAGAGAACGTGTATTGAATTATGAAATATTATTTTGAAATTCAATATAAAACACTTATTTTTGCAAGAAAGACGTAGCGCATGAGAATTATAGCACGAAGCAAATTGATTGAATACTACACGATACATCCGGATGCAAAAACGGCTCTTGAGGACTGGTTTCAAAATGTGAGAAAAGCTGAGTGGACTTGTTTTGCAGATATAAAAAAGATGTTCAACAGTGTGGACAGTATTGGCAATCAGCATTATGTCTTTAATATTAGAGGAAATAATCATCGTCTGATAGTAGTGATTAAGTTCACGATAAAGACCGTATTGATTCGGTTCATCGGGACTCATGCGGAATATGATTTGATAGACGCTAAAAATATTTGATATGGCAAAGATTCAGAATGAAACGGCTTATAAGGCGGCAATGGAAAGAATAGAGGAATTGTTGCCATTGACGGATGACAATACGCCTTCGACAGACAAAAATCTGATTGAACTGGATTTGTTGTCTGAATTGGTTGCGGAATATGAGGATGAACATTATCCGATACAGACTCCGTCGTTGACAGATGTGATAAAGTTGCGGATGTATGAAATGGGATTGAATCAGGCAAAGTTGTCGAAAATGCTTGGTGTCAGCCCGTCACGTGTCAGCGATTATCTGACGGGACGTTGTGAGCCGACGCTGAAGGTGGCACGGGAAATCAGCAAGACGCTGCATATTGACGCAAATATCGTGTTGGGAGTATAGATATCCGGCTACATCCTTTATTAAAACATACAACACCTCGTCGGAATCCATCGCGGTTCCGGCGGGGTGTATCTATTGAGTTGTTATTTGGGATTGCGGAAAAAACTGCACTCCTATTGTTTTTTGTTACTATTTTGACAAGGTTTTTCAGTGGAATATTTATAGCGAGGCGGAGTGCAGTTTTCGGTTTTGTCGTCTTCTGTGTCACCAACCGCCGAGCCGGGCTACTGCGTCCAGCAGGGTTTCGTCGGTAATTTCATGAGGGCGTGATGGCGGGGGAAGGTGTTTCCCATTTTCAGCCGGAGGCAGTTCAACAAGGAAAACATTGTCACGTTCCTGCGGAAGTCCGTACAAGTGCCGTAGCCAAAGGTCCTTCATCAGACCGGCAATTCCTTCGGGAGAACTGATTCGTTTCATGGCAGTTCAGTGGTTGGGTTGGCTATAGAACGGAATTCCGGCATTCTTCAACAATCGTATCGAGCACTTCCTGAAACCAGCTGTAGTAGCGGTTGCCGTATCCCGGATGATAGGTCCGGAAGGAATTTTTCGGGAGATACCGGCTGCTGAAGCGCACGAATTCATTTTCCTTGTAACCGTCCATCGGGATTATTTCCAGATCCGGCAGCTTGGCCGCCAAATCCTCGTCGTAGTACGGACCCGAGAAGAATACGCATACTTCGGGCTTGACTAATTCCAGCTCTTCGCGCAGCACGTTGAAATGCTCGTTTTCAAGTGCGGTGGCACGTTGTTCGGCGTGTCCGGTCGACGCTTGTTTGCCGAGCTTGTTGATGTTGTTCCAAAGGAAAGGGTGCTTGCCTCTCAGTTCTAATTTTTCACTGAGCATCCACAGGTATTTCCAGAACAGCGACGGATAGTTTTTCCCAAGGTCAAATTCCCGATAGCCTTTCATAAGCGTGTCGATGTCTTCGCCGTCTCCCCATCCGTTGGTTTCCTGTCCGAAAAACATGACTTTCGGCATCGGTTCGTCTTCCCACGTGGAAAGCAGTAGGGGATAGGAACTCTCTTCAAAAAGGTTTTCCTTATAGAGGGCGTCGTACAGCGATGCGAGGCCGTCAGCGTGACTCTCATACAATTCTTTAAAGTTTTTCATTGTCGTAGTAATTATTATGAGTAACGCTGCAAAGTACGCATCGGAAACTGCCAGAAACTGTCAGCCGTGATAAATTTTGTACATTTCTTTTGCCTGTTCGGCTATTTTGTGGCGTAGTTCAGGCGGATCAAGCACTTCGATGTCTTTCCCGTATTTCAACAGTTCCTGAATGAAGTCGTAGGACGGAATTAAGTGCAGCGTGAGAATAGGGCGGCCGTCGGCGTCTGTCGTTTCTGTTTGTGAATGATGGAGTGGGACGGTGCGCAGATAGGCAATCTGCTCGGAATCCACGCGCAGCCTGACAGTGACTGCCTTGTCGAAATCCTGTGAATTGGGGTACACTCCGTACGAGTCGTTGAAATATTCCTTGACGGAAAAATCGTCTGGTATTTCAAATTTTTCCGGCAAGGTTTCCAGCGACTGTATGCGGTCGAGGCTGTAAACCCTCACTTCATCCAGGTCGGGCGAATAGCCGACCATGTACCACCGTTGTCGGAAAAGTTTCAGTCCCCACGGTTCTACCGGAAAGCTTGTTGCCTTATCGGTAAAGAAGTTCTGGTAGGACATTTGCAGCCGTTGACAGACTTCCATGGCGTTGAGGATCGGCATCAGATATTTTTCGCTCGACGGCACTTCCTCAATACTGATATAGCGGTCGAGCAGAAGATGTTTTTCCGAAAGGTTGCTGATGGCAAATGCTTCGAGCAGCCGTTTCTTTGTCACTTCCAGATTCTCGAGATTCTCAATCCGGTAGAGCTTGTCGCCGTGGCGTTCGCAGACGATGTTGATGTCGAAAATGTTTTCAATGGCTTCACGGTAGCGGTGGAATGTGCGTTCCGGCAGTTCGTTTTCCTTGCGTTCGTTCAGCTCGGAAGCGGCCCATTTCCGGTTGATTTCTTCGCGTGAAATTCCGTTCGAGCGGTAAATCACGTCCATGAGCCAGAAGTAGCGTTTGAATAGATTGGCTGACATGTGCTTTTTTATTGCAAAGGTAAGGAATGCATGTGCCAAAATGTGGCAGCCGTTCGTGTTTTTTATGGTTTTAGTGTGTTAAATCTTCGCGTTAAGGATGAGAATTCAGATTGCAGGTGTTATTCCTCAAAAAACGGTTTTACGCCTTTCCATGCCTTTTCCAGTTTGTGCATGTTCTGTCCCATGAATTCGAAGATCTGAGGCCAGTCGGAACGGCGGTGAAAGTTGAGCCCTTCGTGGCTCAGATAAATCCTTTTCACATTCTTGTCGACACCGGCAAGCTCATAACTGTCGTCCCACACCAACAGGTCGGCATCGCGGCCATATCCCTTAGCGAACAGCGATTTGCAGCTTTCCATTTTCGTCCATTGCTCGATGAGTTTGTCTTCGCTCGGGTGGTTGAATTCCATCACCACCTCTACCAGCTTGGGTTCCACCACCCATTTCATTTCAATTCCCTTGACACGCGTATTGTAGAGCATGAACTTCGTTCTGCGCTTCGACAGCACAGGGTCCGTATTGCAATATTCCGCAAACGCAGTCCAAAACTCGCGTTTCAACGCCTTCATCTCATCCTTTGAATACATTCCAAACCAATTTTTTCTGCAAAGATAAAAAGTAAAAAAATCGCAGTCAATTGAATACAAATGACTGCGATTCTGCTGTACTCGGAGCGGGTACAAAACCTATATTTAAAGAGAAAACAAAGGAATTTAAGTATTATTTAAGTTATTGATTTATAGTGTGTATACGCTGCGTGTCTTTTCGCTTGATTTCATAAATCTGATAATGTTTTGCAAAAAGTTTATACCCTATTTATACCTGAGACAAAATAAATTTATATCTTTGTAAGTATAGGAAACCAAAAGAAGAAAACAACTATGGCTGTAAAAAAAGGTATTCGGGCTGATAACACTTACATAATTAGTGCAGGAAGCACTGACAATCCCAAACTGGGAGCAAAGGTGCTAAGTGATGGTAGGGAAAGACTA
>URMA01000130.1 GCA_900548875.1 uncultured Porphyromonadaceae bacterium
CCGGAATTGTGGGTATTTCTACTGAACCTTATGTGAATGCTGCATCAGTAAAGAATGAAGGTTGGGAATTCGCATTAGGTTATAATGATCAATGGGGCGACTGGAAATTCGGTGCAAATGTCAACTTCAGTAAGGTGAAGAATGAAATTCTCGACCTGCACGGTAAAGATTCATGGATTACAGACTGGTCTATTAATCTGGAAGGACATCCTATCAATTCTTATTATGGTTATGTAGCCGATGGATTGTATCGCACACAGGCTGAAGTGGATGAAGCTAATGAAAAGAATTCTGTTGGCGGTGGTGCTTTGAAGTTGGGTGATGTCCGTTACAAAGATGTCAGCGGTCCGGAAGGTAAACCGGATGGAGTAGTGGATACTTACGACCGTACAGTGATCGGTAATCCGTTCCCTGATTTTACTTACGGTTTCGGTTTGAATGCCGCTTACAAAGGATTTGATTTCTCTGCTTTCTTCCAGGGTGTAGCTGGTGTAGACCGTATTGTGATGGATTATCCTACCGTTTCGGGTAATGTTACGACGGCATTCCTGGACCGTTATTCTGAAAGCGCTAACCCTAACGGGAACTTCCCGCGTCTGGGTAATGGTGACTATAACAGCCAACCCTCTTCATTCTGGTTGAAAGATGCTTCTTACCTGCGTCTGAAGAATATTGAATTGGGATACTCTTTCAAACAAGAATGGATTCGCAAGGCGAAACTGGAACGCTTAAGAATATATGTTTCTGCACAGAATATCCTGACTATTACCGGCATTGACGATTACGATCCTGAAAAGTATGGAACCGATACTCGCGGTCATGCTTATCCCAATGCCAAGACATTCTCTGTGGGCTTAAACATTACATTATAATTTAAAATAAAGAAGATCATGAAAAAAATATATTATTCAGTTATTTTGTCATTAGCCTTTTCCCTCTTTTCTTGTTCAGACTTCCTGGATCGTGAATCTTTGTCAGAGTTGTCTAACGGTAATTTTTGGAATACAGAGGCTGATGCGACTAAAGCGTTGGTAGGTTGCTACGATGCTTTGCAAAGTGAAGGTAGCTTGGGATTTTGCTGGCCGGGTGGAAATACTTGTAGTTTGCGTGAATTGGAATTTGCTACGGATAACGGCTATTTTGCCTGGATTCCGTGGGTGGGCCCCGATGTGATCACTACCAATACCATGAGCCCCACAGCAGCTGTTACTAAGGCTGTATGGAATGCTTCTTATGCAGGTATTGCACGATGCAATAATGTTATTGAAAAAGTACCGCAAATGCTGGAGAACGGTAAAATAGGTGAAGAAGCAGGTACAAGAATTGTTTGTGAGGCTAAGTTCATCAGAGCGTTGTTTTATAATCACCTGACCAGTCTGTACCGTGATGTTCCGAAGGTGTTTAATGTGTTGACTACTGAAACGAGCCAGGTACCTAAGTCGCAGAAATCAGAAATTGTAGCTGACATAATCAAGGACCTGAAGGACATTACTGCCGAAGGTATGTTACCTGTTACGGCTGATAGAGGCCGTGCTACCAGAGGTGCCGCATTGGGCTTACTGACCCGTGTATACCTGTACAATGAGATGTATAAGGAGGCTGCCGATGCTGCTTTACAGGTTATTAACCTGAGCCAATATGAAATAGACCCGAATTACAGTACCCTGTTTACGGAAGCTGGTGGTGCCAGCAAAGAAATAGTATTTGCCATTCGCTTTAAAAATACCGACCAACAAAATGGTGAGGGTGGTTTCTTAGCTTATAACTACGGTTATCCGATGGAATGGCAGTTGCCTTATCCGAATTTAGCAAACGATTTTTATTGCAAGGATGGTAAACCTATTACCTCTTCGGGAATTTATGATCCGGATGATGATTCAACTCGCGACCCGCGTCTGACGTATACACTGATGACGAAAAATGGTGATACGTATGACGGCAAGGTAAGTGATGCATGGTGGTCCTGGAACAGTCCATTCCAGTTGTTTATGCGTAAATATCAGAATCAGCCTACTACATGGGCTGCCGATAATCAGGATATGTATGTCATTCGCTACGCTGATGTACTGTTAATGCGTGCTGAAGCTTTGGCTAAGCAAAATACGGGTAAAGACGAAATTATGTCAATGGTGAACCAGGTGCGCCAGCGTGCCGATGTGATGATGCCGAAGGTGGAAGATGCTGAAGGTTCCAATCTCTCTTATGATCAATTGCTCGACGTGGTGAAGCATGAAAGAAGAGTGGAACTGCAATATATGATATTCGGGAAGTCGAATAAAGACCAAAATGAAAAAAAGAGCTAAACAATTGCAAATATAATCATTGATATACTGTATTTTATGTGGTATCAGATCCGGGAACGACTTTTTAATTTGTCTTAATCCGTTGCAAGTTTCTTCGGGATATATGGGAACATTTACGGGAATTTATTATATCTTTGCCGCATAACCGAAAAAAGCAACGCTGATGAAAATTTCCGTCTATCTGAAAAAGTGTTCCCCCGAGACATCGAACATCTGTTTCCGGGTCAGGGAGAAGAGCGTGGACATAAAGGTGGTCTCTCCCCTTGAGGTGCAGGACAGGTATTGGGATTCCGACACCCTCAGTTACAGGCGCACGACGGCTGTTCCAGCCGTAGAGCAGAAACGCCTGCCCGGACAGATCGCCGCCATCATCGAGCGGGCGGAGAAGACCTTCTCGGACAAGGCGGACAGCAAATGGATGAAGCAGGTCATCGAGGATGTGCTGTACCCGGCCCGCGCCTTCGAGCGGAACCACCCGAACCTGCTCGCCCGCGTCCACGAGTATCTGGAGAAGTTCGATGGTGCGGAAAGGACCAAGGAACATATCATACGCTTCGAGCGCAGGATGTCGCGCTACCATGACTACCGGCGGGAGATACTGGGCGAGACGGACTTCACCCTCTTCGTGGAGACCGTCACGCTAGAGCAGATGAACGGTTTCAGGGATTATGTCGTGAACGAGTACAGGCTGCGGCAGGAACACCCCGACTTCTATGCTCCCCGTATGCTCATCAACCACAGGCCGAGGCCGCTTTCCGGCACGACCGTCATCAACATCATGAACCTGTTCTGCACCTTCCTGCACTGGTGCAAGAAGATGAAGTATTCCGACAATGAGGTCTATGCCCTCTACGGCTGCAAGGAGCCCACCTACGGCGACCCGTTCTTCCTCACTTCGGAAGAGAGGAACATCCTCTACGATGCGGACTTGAACGACAACCCGAAACTGGCCGTCATACGGGACATCTTCGTGTTCCACTGCTATGTCGGCTGCCGAGTGGGTGACCTCTACAGGCTCACGAGGGCCAACATCAAGGACGGTTTTCTGGAATACATGCCGCAGAAGACGAAGAAATGCCAGGCGAAGACCGTCAGGGTGCCGCTGCATGAGAAGGCACTGAAGATACTGGAACGTTACGATGCCAATGCCGGCAGACTGTTCCCGTTCAAGCAGATACACACCTACAACCTCGGCATACGAGAGCTGCTGAAGCGCTGCGGCATAGACAGGACGGTGACCATCCTCGACACGCACGGCTACAACACCATGCAGAAGCCCCTGTACGAGGTGGCCACCAGCCATACGGCACGCAAGACCTTCGTGGGCAACCTGTACAGGCAGGGGGTGCCCGACCCAAACCTGATAGCCTCCATGTCGGGACACGTGGAGGGCAGCAGGGCGTTCAACCGCTACCGCACGATAGACGATGACATGAAGCGCAGGCTTGTGGACATGATAGATTAGACAGAAAGGAGGACATACATATGAAAGTGACCGCATTCATCCGGAAGACCGCCGCCAAGAACAATATCACCGACCAGGCTCGGGTCTATTTCCGTGTCCGGGACATCGGCGGCGTGGACATCAAGGCCGCGAGCGAGCTATCCATCAACCCCAACCACTGGAGCCCGGAACGGCAGGGCTACAAGCCCCGCGTGGCCCTGGTGTCGGAGGAGAAGAAGATGGGCTTCGACAAGGACGTGCAGCAGATCACCCATCTCATCACAAAAGAGTACCACCGGGGAGTGGACGGCAGCTGGCTCAAGGGGCTGATAGAGGAATACCACCATCCCGGCATCAACGCCAGGGGCGGCAACAAGGCCGACGAGTACCTGCTCTCGTTCCAGATACGGAAATACGTCGAGGAAACACCGCTTGCGGATGAAAGCCGGAAACACCACCTCGACAATCTCAACAAGGTGCTGCGCTACGAGCGTTTCCGCCACGAGGTGCTGCACCAGCGCGGCTTCCGCCTGTGCATCGACACCGTAACGGCGGATGACATCAGGGACTTCAAGCTGTGGATGCAGGAGGAACACAGGTATGTGGACATGTATCCCGTATTCTATCGGAACGAGAAACTCCGCGATGTCGGACAGAAGCGTTCCGAGAACAGCATGTCGGGCTCCCTCTACCGCATCCGCACCGTCATCAAGTGGTGCATCAAGCGCGGGCTAACAAGGAACAATCCCTTTGACCAGTACCAGATTGCCCGGCCGATGTACGGCGACCCGTTCTACCTGACGCTCGAGGAGCGTGACAAGGTGTACTACGCCGACCTGAGCGGCATGGGGGCAACCTATCCGGTCTACCGTGACATCTTCATGTTCCAGTGCCTGATAGGATGCCGTGTCAGCGACCTGAACAGGCTGACCAAGGCAAATATCGTGGACGGCTTCGTGGAGTATATCCCGCAGAAGACGAAGATGGAACATGCCAATACAGTGCGTGTGCCGCTCAACCAGAAGGCACGGGACATACTGGAACGTTACAAGGATCTAGAGAACGCCCTGCTCCCCCGCTTCTCGCACTTCGGCTACAACAAGAAGATAAAGGAGATTCTCAAGTATGTGGGCATCGACCGCACGGTTATAGTCCTCGACCCCAAGACAAGGGAGGATGTGGCAAGACCTTTATACGAGGTCGCATCTACCCATACGGCACGCAAGACCTTCATTGGCAATCTATACAGACAGGTCAAGGACCCGAACCTGATAGCCTCCATGTCGGGACATTCGGAAGGGAGCCGGGCCTTCGCACGGTACCGCAAGATTGACGACGAGATGAAGAAGGAACTGGTGAACCTATTAGACTGACAGTTTCCCTTTTCCACTTATCTTTAGATATCAACCTGTAATAATACAATATGAATATGGACGGGCAGAAACAGACATACGAACAGTTCAAGGCGGACATCCTCCAGTGGAAGGACAGCCATAGGGAAGAATACCGCCGCTTCGCGAAAATGATGGCGGACGGGAACGAGATGCAGTACCTTGCCGTCTGCCGCGCCATCTTCAAACAACTGCCCGGAATCAGGCGGGAATGGCAACAGTCATGGTGTGACGACAGCACGGACAGCTTCAGGAACATAGGCCTCCATTTCAAGGAGAACGCAGTGCCGGGGCAGATCGTGGAACTTTACAGGAAACAGAGGGAAGAGGATGCGGCTCCTCCGTCCTCCTTATGGGGCAGGATGAAATACATTTTCAGACAGAGTCTGAGAAAACGCTTCGTAACCCTGTCCGCCCCTCTCGTGCTGAGCTGGCTGTACTACGGCAAAAGTTTCGAGGCGATGGTTGACATGGTCAGCAGGCAGGCGGGGCACCCCAAGGCTGGGAACGCCGAAAGGATGGGCTGCTCCATTGTCGTCAAGCAGATAATAAACGTATCCATCAGGAACGGTTTCCGAACGCAGGAGGACTGGAACGAACATTTCGCCATGAAAGACGCCATTGAGAAAGGCGGCATCGGAGAATGGGCACTGCAGTCCGTAAAGGATGAGATGGGTGACGGTGATACCGAAAACAACCCGGTGGAAGCGGCAGACTCCGGCAACGGCACGGCACTGCAGACACAGCGGACGGCAGGAAAGAAAAAGATACAGGAGCGGCCGCTCGCGGATTACCTCAAGTGCGAAAATAAAGAGGCGG
>URMA01000131.1 GCA_900548875.1 uncultured Porphyromonadaceae bacterium
TTGGCGGCTGCCGACGGACGGACCTGGAAACCGATGATAACGGCATCGGATGCCGCAGCCAACGTAACGTCGGATTCGGAAATGGCACCCACAGCCTTATGGATTACGTTCACCTGAACTTCAGGTGTTGACAGCTTAATCAAGGAGTCGCTCAACGCTTCGATAGAGCCGTCCACGTCGCCCTTCACAATCAGGTTCAGTTCGTGGAACTCGCCCAAGGCACGACGGCGGGCAATGTCGTCGAGACCCGGCATACGGCGTGTGCGTTCCTTCAGTTCACGCTGCAACTGTTCGCGGCGGTTGGCAATTTCGCGTGCCTCACGGTCGGAATCGAGGATATTGAATGTGTCGCCGGCCGTAGTAGGACCGTTCAAGCCCAGCACAAGCACCGGAGTCGACGGACCGGCTTCGGTCACACGCTGGTTACGTTCGTTGAACATGGCGCGAATCTTACCGTAGCTTGTTCCGGCCACCATGATGTCGCCCACATGCAGCGTTCCGTTCTGAACGAGCACGGTTGCCACATAGCCGCGGCCCTTGTCAAGCGACGATTCGATGACCGTACCGACAGCCTTGCGGTTGGGATTTGCCTTCAAGTCGAGCAGTTCGGCTTCGAGCAGCACCTTTTCCATCAGTTCGGCCACGCCGGTACCTTTCTTGGCAGAAATTTCCTGCGACTGATATTTGCCGCCCCAGTCTTCTACCAGGTAGTTCATATTGGCCAACTCTTCCTTAATCTTGTCAGGGTTGGCATTCGGTTTATCGATTTTATTGATGGCAAACACGATAGGCACGCCGGCAGCTGCAGCGTGGTTGATGGCCTCAACGGTCTGCGGCATCACATTGTCGTCGGCGGCAACGATGATGATGGCAATATCGGTCATCTTCGCACCGCGCGCACGCATTGCCGTAAACGCTTCGTGACCCGGAGTATCGAGGAATGTGATACGGCGGCCGTCGTCGAGCTTCACGTTGTAGGCACCGATGTGCTGGGTGATACCGCCCGCTTCACCGGCAATTACATTGGCATTTCGGATATAGTCGAGCAACGAAGTCTTACCGTGGTCAACGTGGCCCATCACCGTTACAATCGGCGGACGCTGCTGCAGGTCTTTCTCGTCGTCCTCTTCTTCGGCGATAGCTTCCGACACATCCGCACTGACATATTCTGTCTTGAATCCGAATTCTTCCGCTACGATGTTGATGGTTTCAGCATCCAGACGCTGGTTGATGGAAACCATGACACCGAGGTTCATACAAGTGGCAATAATCTTGTTGACAGGAACATCCATCATCAGGGCAAGGTCATTGGCAGTCACAAATTCCGTGATGCGCAGAATCTTGCTTTCTTCGCGTTCGTGTTCGGCTTCTTCGCGCTCACGCTCTTCGTAGGCTTCGCGCTTCTCCTTTCTCCATTTTGCGCTCTTCTTCTGCGGCTTGTTGGTCAGGCGCGCCAAAGTTTCCTTGATCTGCTTCTGCACGTCTTCCTCGCTCACCTCGGGCTTGATATGGCGTTTCACCTTCGGCTGGCGGTCCTGCTTGTTCTTGCCGCCGCGTTTCTGGTTGTCGTCCCCGCGGCCGCCCGGAACCATGTTCTGGTTGGAGCTGTTTTCGATATCCACCTTTTCCTTGCCGATACGCTTGCGCTTCTTTTTCTGGTCGGAACCTTCGGCATTTCCATTGTTGCCGTTGTTACCGCCGTTCCCTTTGTTTGCAAGACGTTCGCGACGCTTTTCCTCTTTTGTCTTTTTCTTCGGACGCGTCTGCTGATTCAGCTCGTCGAGATTGATTTTACCTACAATTTTCGGAGCGGAAATCGTTTCCACAACCGTCTTTATTTCGTTGGTTTCGGTGTTCACTTGCAATCCTTTGTTTATATTGATTTCGGGAGCAGGCTTGGGGGCCTTGGCTTTTTCGGCAGGAGCTACAGCCGGTTCAGCCTTCACCTGTGCCGGTTCGGCCGCCGGTTTTGCCGGAGTTTTCTCCACCGGTTTTTCGGCCGGCTTCTCCTCCGTTTTCTGAGGTTTCGGCGTTGCCACTACCTTGGGCTTGTTGATTTCGTCGAGATTAATCTTACCCACCACTTTTGGCTGCGGTACCACAACAGTCTTGATTTCTTCCTTCGGCGCTACATGAGGAGCCGGGGCCGGTTTCGCCTTTTCCTTATGACGGTCCGATGAATATTTGTCGGACTTGGACTTCAAATCCTTGTCATTCTTGAAAGCGCGCACCAGCATTTCATACTGTTCGTCGGTAATACGAGTGTTGAGATTGTCCTCAACATTCTGGTTGTTTTTTTGAAGGAATTCCACCAGCGTCGAAATTCCCACGTTCAGGTCTTTTGCTACTTTACTTATTTTTATTGCCATATTTTTTAATAAGTGGTTTTTAAATGGAAAGATTAAAACCTCACATGCTCCACACCCGATAAAAATCTAACTCTTTATCCTGCTGGAAAGAAAGCTGTTTAATCTTCAAACTCAGCTTTCAGCACATCAATTACATAGTCGACAGTTCCTTCTTCGAGGTCTGCCTTGTCGATCAGCTGTTCGCGCGGCATATTGAGCACGCTCTTGGCAGTCGTGCAGCCAATTTTCTTCAACGCGTCGATTACCCAACCGTCGATTTCATCGCTAAATTCATCAAGATAAATATCGTCGCTGTCGTCCGTGAAACGGTAAACATCGATTTCATAGCCTGTCAGCATGGTGGCAAGCTTGATGTTCAGACCGCCCTTACCGATTGCCAGCGAAACCTCTTCCGGACGCAACATCACTTCGGCATACTTTTCGTCTTCCTTGATGCGGATGGACGAAATCTTTGCCGGGCTCAATGCACGCTCGATGAAGAGCTGCGGATTGGATGTATAGTTGATGACGTCGATATTTTCATTCTTCAGTTCACGAACGATTCCGTGGATGCGCGAGCCTTTCACGCCGACGCAGGCGCCCACCGGGTCGATTCGCTCGTCGTACGACTCAACGGCGATTTTCGCTCTTTCGCCCGGAATACGTGCAATGGCCTTGAGCAGAATCAGACCGTCGTGGATTTCCGGCACTTCCAGTTCGAAAAGACGACGGAGGAATTCGTTGCTCGTACGCGAAACGATAACTTTCGGATTGTTGTTCGTGTTCTGCACTTCCTTGATGACAGCACGTACAGTTTCACCTTTACGATAGCGGTCGGAAGGAATCTGCTCTTCTTTCGGAAGAATCAGCTCGTTGTGGTCGTCGTCGAGGAGAAGCACCTCACGTTTCCAAATCTGATAGACTTCGCCAGTAACGAGTTCGCCTTCCATGGCCTTGAACTTGTTGTAAATGGCATCCTTCTGCAAGTCGAGAATCTTTGAAGCCAAAGTCTGACGGAGGGTAAGGATAGCGCGACGGCCGAACTTCGCAAACACGATTTCTTTTGTCACTTCCTCGCCAATCGTACATTCGGGGTCGATTTCGCGGGCTTCGGTCAAGCCAATCTGCATGCTCGGATTTTCCACTTCACCGTCAGCCACAACCTCCAGGTTTTGATAGATTTCACAGTCGCCCTTGTCCGGGTTCATAATTACAACGAAATTCTCGTCCGAACCGAACATCTTAGCCAGTACGTTGCGGAATGATTCCTCAAGTACACTAATCATAGTTGTCTTGTCAATGTTTTTCAGTTCTTTAAACTCAGAAAAACTGTCAACCATACTTATGGGTTCCTCTTTCTTTGCCATCGTATTAATTAAAACTGTATTAAATATTTAGTATATTTTATTTCATCATATTTGAACGGAAGCTCCTCTTCCACCACCACAGGACGCTTGGCGCCTTCGGGCTTCACCTTCTTGCTGACGGTCAGCGTAAAGCCTGCTTCGTCGGCATTGGCCAGCGTGCCTTTCAGCTTTTTGCCGTCGGCAGTGAGCACTTCCACTTCGTTTCCGATATTCTTCACATATTGGCGCACGACCTTCAAAGGTGACGTCAGTCCGGCCGAGCCGATTTCCAGTTCATAATCCTCCACATCACGGTCGAAATCGTTTTCCACCAGACGTGTCAGACGGATACATTCATCAATGTCGACCGACGTGTCGCTGTCGATCTCCACCACAATGCGGTTGTCCTTTCCGATTGTCACGTCAACGAGGAAGAGATCGGTGTCCGTCATTCCTTTAGTCAACGTTTCTATCAAGGCACTTTTATCAATCATCTTTTCCTCCTTCTTTTTGATTTAGTGGTTAATAAAACGCTATGTACCAATAAAAGAATGGAGAGAACTTCCGCCCCCTCCATTTCCGTGTGCAAATATACTGATTTATTGCCGAATCCACAACTCATTAATTATATAGTGGTTTGCGCAGCTATTTTTATTAATATTTTTTAATAACAAAATATCACCATATAACATTATTTACGATTTGTTTATCCTTTTTTTTCTCCAAAAGCAAGGTCGCCTGCATCGCCGAGACCGGGCACAATATACTTGTGTTCGTTAACCTCGTCGTCGATGGCGGCTACCCACAACGTAGTGTCGGCAGGGAACTTGTCGCGGATGAACTCGATGGCCTGGCGCGAAGCGATGACTGACACCAGATGCACCTTGGCGGGCGTTCCCTTCGTGAGCAGCGCCTCATAGGCAAGCTCCATCGAAGAGCCGGTAGCAAGCATCGGGTCGCAGAGCACAAGCGTCTTTCCTTCGATAAGCGGAGCGGCTATGTATTCGATATGAATGCGGAAATCGTCCTTGCTGATGTATTTACGGTAGGCCGAAACGAAAGCGTTTTCAGCATGGTCGAAATAGTTGTGCAGGCCCTGGTGCAACGGAAGTCCGGCACGGAGAATCGTGGCAAGCACCAGTGTGTTCGTTACGGTATGGCTTTGTGCCTTCCCCAGACAGGTGGTAGTCAGTTCGCTGTCGTAGTCAAGTGTTTTTGAAATTTCATAGGCTGCAATCTCACCGATACGTTCAATATTGCGGCGGAAGCGCATCATGTCTTTTTGGATGTTCACGTCGCGAAGCTCCATCATAAACTGGTTGACGAGCGAGCGGCTTTCTGCAAAGTTGATGATTTTCATATGTGTAAGTTAGTTTTTAATATTTCCTGTATCTGCTTCTTGTCGGCGGCAAGCTGTTTCGTCAGCTCGTCGAGCGACTCCATGCGCCGTTCGTCACGGACATGCGCCACGAAATCGACTGCTATCGGCGAGCCATATATGTCGCGGTCGAAATCAAAGATGTTGACCTCGACCGAAACTTTTCCGCTTCCGTCGAACGTGGGACGCACACCCACATTGAGCATTCCGCCGTAAGTTGCTCCACCAACGTGCACACGAACGGCATACACTCCGTTCTTCGGCAAAAGCAGCGAGCGGTCGGCAAGCGCGATGTTTGCGGTAGGGAAGCCCAATTTGCGGCCGTTCTTAAATCCCCCTACGACCGTCCCCTCCAGACGATAGGAACGGGTAAGCATCCGTGCGGCCAGCTCCACATTGCCCTCGGCCACCAGCCGTCGGATGACCGACGAGCTGACATGCCCCAAAGGCGTGTCGAGTTCCGGGGTCTGCACCACTTCCACCCCCAGTTCGTGTCCGTAGGCCACATAGTCGGCCAGCGTTTCACTGCGGTTATGCCCGAAACGGTGGTCGTAGCCCACCAGCAGCAGGCGGACTCCGTAAGTGTCGCGTATAAGACGGATGAATTCATGGGCAGAAAGTTCCGACAACTGCTTATCGAAATCCAGCACTATGGCATAGTCGATACCCGTTTCCGCCAGTGCCTCCAGCTTTGCCTCCAAAGTCATCAGCAACGAAAAGCCGGATTCCGGATGCAACACGGCCTGCGGATGTCGCCGGAACGTAATGGCAGCC
>URMA01000132.1 GCA_900548875.1 uncultured Porphyromonadaceae bacterium
CTAGACCTCATTTTTACCATAAAGATAGTTAAGGTCTTGACTTTCTTATTTACCGAGCGTAAAAAATCTCTTTTTTTATATATCTTTGTAAAAGGCAGTATAGCTGTCTTTTTTGTTAGTACCATTATCTAAAAACTGAAGGCGTATGAAAAAGTGTTTTATTACATTGATTATGGTTGTAGGGTTTGCATTGGCTTCAACCGTTAATAGCTATTCGATGGAAGCTTATGCTCCACAGCAAAAAACGGTGGCTAACACCGATAAGTCCGTAGAGAAAAAATCCGACGATGCTGCCGGCTGGATTCTAATTGGGGAAGTTGAGTTGATAGGACGCACCAATATTAAGGCAAATCTATACGTGAGAGCGTTGGCTAATCGGATTTTTTATCGCATTGAATATGCCGGTAAGTATTATGCTGCATATAGCAAAGGCGAAGACCGCCGGTGGCTTTATGTGGACATGGAAAAGGGTTGTTATGGATTTATTGCTCCGGAAGCAATGTAGAGCAGGAACGAGGTAATGAAAAAATGCAGAATTACCGTTGTGCGGATGGCTTGTTACCGTGATTTGATGGAGCGGTATGAGAATCCGTTGGAACACGCTTGCAATATGCGCGAAGGGCAGGTGTTTGTGGCTAACGGATGGGAAAAGCCTGAAGGAATGTGCGAGAGTGCATGGCAAACGATGTCTCCTTTTGTGATGGCCCTGTCGCATGGCGCTGAAAACTTTTACGACGGTTGGATGAAAAATCCCCGTTCGGCCATGATTTCGTGCAATGACGGCTTCCGTCCTGTCAGTTTTCTGATTGAAGCACTCGACGAGGATGCCGATTGACAGATAGGGAAAAATTTGTAAATCATGAATTTGCTATGAAAATCATTTTTGTATGTACGGGAAATATGTCGCGTTCTCCTTTCGCTGAATGCGTGTTGCGGCAGATGCTCCACGAGCGGGGTATCGAAGGGGTGGAAGTGTCGTCGGTGGGGACGTCCTATTTGGAGCAGTCGCCGCGCGACCCGATGATGGTGGAGATGGCGGCAAAGTATGGCTATCAAATGGGTGGCATGGCTGTCTATATGACTCCAGAAGAACTGAATTCAGCCGATGTGGTGCTGATTATGAGTCGGAACCATTACAACAGGGTGACTTCCACATTGAAATCTTCCCATTGGGACCGCATCCACTTGTTTCTTGACTATTGTTGCGGCATTGACGAAGACGTGCCCGACCCGTATTTCGGTACGGAGTCGCTCTACCGTCGCGTGTGCGAGCAGATTATCGCAGCCTGCAGCGCACTTGCCGATAAAATTTCTTCTGGGAAATTGGATTGTTAAAATCATAATGAAAGTGCAATATATTGCATAATTTGTTGCTTATTTGGGCGTAAATTGTTATATTTGCATTAAAATGTGAAATATATTGCACTATGAAATATGGAGGCTTAATTAAAGAACGAAGGGCATTGCTGGGGCTTACCCAGCAGGATTTGTCTGATTATACAGGGTTGAGTGTCCGCATAATCAAGAGCGTTGAGGCCGAAGGCGGGAATCCGTCCTTGTCTACCCTTGAAAAAATCGCGGATGTTCTTGGCCTTGAACTGATAATGAGAGTAAGGAGGGTTAACGAATGAGGCAGGCAGAAGTGTTGGTGAATAAAATAGCGGCAGGAATCTTAACGGAAACGGATGATGGGCATTTTGTATTCAGATATAATGATGCCTATCTTGCAAGTAATGAACTTTCTCCCATATCTTTGGCATTTCCGAAACGTAAGGACGAATATGTTTCGGATGAGTTGTTCCCGTTCTTTTTCAATATGCTCTCCGAGGGTGCTAATAAGGCCATTCAGTGTAGAACTTTGAAGATTGACGAGCAGGATGCTTTCGGGCTACTCTTGGCTACGGCAGGATACGATACCATAGGTGCTATAACAATCCGTGCGTTATGAAAAAAATAAATGTATGTCCGGGTACGCTTGCTGTCGGATTTGAAACTTATAGTCCGCTCTGTCTGCGTAAAGTGTTTGGAGGTAAAAAGGTTAATCCTGTGCTTGATTTTAATTACGAAGAATCACAAGCGGAAATAGCATCGGCTATCAATCGAATCTCCATATCCGGGGTGCAGGAAAAACTTTCCGCCATTGTCAGAAATGGAAAAATACAATTGACTCCAGAAGGGGAGTCCGGACGATACATTATCAAACCTACTCCCGGATACAAGTATTTGAGTTTCAGAAAGAATATTCCTGCCAACGAGCATTTGACCATGCAGATTGCAAGTCAGGTATATAAAATCAGGACAGCCGAAAATGCTCTTGTGTTTTTTGCCGACGGTGAAATCGCCTATCTTACCAAGCGCTTTGATTATGCACCTGACGGCTCAAAGATATTGCAGGATGATTTTGCTTCGCTGGCCGGAAAAACGGAGAATAATTATGGCAAAAATTTCAAATATACAGGAAGTTATGAGGACATAGCCCGATTGTTAAGACAGTATGTAGCTGCCTGGAAGGTTGAAATGGCAAAGTATTTTACGTTGGTTGTGTTTAACTATTTGTTCAGTAATGGAGATGCCCACCTGAAAAATTTTTCACTTCAGGCAACCTCCCGTGGTGATTATGTGTTGACTCCGGCATACGACTTGATGAATACTTCTATTCATATTGAAGATGGTGATTTTGCCCTACAGGAGGGCTTGATTCCAAAAAGTGAATATTCGGAAGTCTATGCACGGACAGGACATCCTTGTCAAGACGATTTCATTACATTTGGAAGGCGTATAGGCGTACTGCCCAAAAAGATGATGTCGATTGTCACGATGTTTGCAACTGAGCAACCGAAGGTCTATGAGTTAATCGAAAATTCTTTCTTGGACGGAAAGACCAAACGCATGTACAGACAATCATATCTGGAACGTCTGAGGAGATTCCAGCGGAAAGATGAGTTGTGATAACGCTTCTTACATGTACTTTTTCAGGCGCGGGGATGGCGGGAGATGGACCGCTGTTCCTGCGCCTGTTTGTCATTTCCACTTTTTGCCGCGGAAATAGAGGGTGATGATGATGGCCGTGACAACCATGATGACCCAGGCAAAGAGGTAGCCGTAGCGCCAGTCGAGTTCCGGCATAAACTTGAAGTTCATACCCCATACGCCTACGAGGAAGGTCAGGGGAATGAAGATGGTCGACACGACGGTGAGACGTTTCATGATGGCGTTCATCCGCATGTCGTTGTTCGAAATGTAGAGGTCGGTCAATGAGGCGAATGTTTCGCGGCATATTTCCAGTGTCTGGAACGTGAGTGAAAGGTGGTCGTGCACGTCGTTGAAAAACGGACGGGTTTCGCGGTGAAGCAGCGGGTTGTCGGAGCGCAGAAGAATGTTGTACTGGTCGCGGAGCGGTGCCAGTCCCTGGCGCAGCTGGATGTATTGCCGGCGCAATGACTGCAGGGAGTTGCCCATGTCGCGTGTGGCTCGGTCGGACATGAGTTCGCTACCGAGGTCCTCCAAACGGTCGTCGATAAGGGTGGCTTTCGACACGTAGTCGGTGATGATGCCGTTGAGCAGTACGCTGAACAAATAGTCGGTGCGCCGTTCGCGTACACGCAGCACGTTGCTGGCAATCGCTTTTTTAACGTCGGAGAAAAATTCGGTTTCGTTTTCCAGAAATACGAGTACGAAGTTCTTCCCAAGTACCAGAGATATATTCTGCTCTTCCAGTTCTTCATAGGGGTCCTCGGACGGAATGAAATAGCGCAGGATGGCCACCATGTAGCTCCCGTAGTCTTCCACTTTCATCGGGTGGTGTACGTTCAGAATATCCTGAATGGTCAGGAACGAAATGCCCAAATGGTTGCAGACGGTTTCAATTTTCCCGGTGTCTTTCAGTCCGTGCACCTGAAGCCAGTTGATGCTGTTGCTGTCGAGTGCCGACAGCAGTGTAGGAGTGTCGTCGGTCGACATTTCCTTGGTGTCCGTCCGGTTGTAGGTATACAGGTGAAAATGCGTTGGCGTTATGCTGTTGCCGGAGTAGACGAGCGATTCGGAAAGCAGGTTGTTTTTCATTGTTCCGTAGTTTTAGTCATGAAAATAGGAGAGTGCAGCGCCGATGGCTGTACTGAATTCGGCATATTCGGGGATATGGAACCGTACACCGTAGAGCTGTTCCAATTCGTCGAACACGCGCTTGCATTGCGGCAACCGGGCAAGATTGCCTATCAGAACAAAGTCACGGATGGGACTGTTGAGGGCAGCAAGCACGGCCGATACGCCGATGGTTTGCAGAATGGCGTAGATAATGCCGAGGGCAACGTCGTTGGGCGACACATTGTCGCTCACTTTCCCAAACAGCGAGGCCGTTGCGTGCATCGGAAGATTGGGCAACTGCCGGTTGGAGATGTCACCGATTTGCAGGTTCACGTTCGCTTCGTTGCCGCTTTCCGCCATTTTTATGATTTCTTCATCCGCAAACGCATAGGGGCTATATTCCAGGATATAGCTCACCTCCGGCGAATATGTCCAGCACAGGTAGGATAGTTCCCCTCTTTCATAAAGGGCAGCGTCCCAATCCTGAATTTTCATTTTCTGGCAGGAATCGGCCCGGTCAGGATTAACGATTCGTTTGATTGCCTCTGTGTTTAGTCCCGTTATTTCCGCAGGATCGGCTTCATAATAGGTGGTTTTGAGTATGTAATAGTTGATCTCATTGCCCTCCTCGTCTCCATATTTGAGGGTGGCAACTAATTCCGTCATGGATTGCTTCTTGTACTCATCTCCTAAAACGTTTTCAATCCGTCCCAACATTTCCTCCGGGTTCTCTGCTGGATTTGGTGATTTGCCTCTTATCACGATAAATACAAAGACCAGAATACAGACCACGACAGCACCGGCTAATCCGATTATTTTCTTTTTGTTCATACCACGCCTCCCTGTTTTGTGTGTTCAGAACACCAACTCGTTTATGATGGATGATGTGCCCCTTGCCGCTCCCATGACGCACAAGTTTTATAATCACCATCTTCCTGACAACACAAACATTCTACTACAAAACATTCAATTAGTACAGGCACAGGGACTAAATTTTCAACGTACCGCCATATAATAATTAGTACAGTGACAGGGATTGGTGGTGATGCGGATGCAGCTAAATGAAGCCGTGAGTAAACGACTGACAGAACTTCTTTCAGAACGGAACATGACACAGTACCAGCTTTTTATGAAAAGCGGGGTTCCGAAATCAACCATAGGGAACGTTATCAACTGTTCGTATGAATCCGTGAAGCTACGGATCATCCATGAAATGTGCCAGGGACTGGGCATTACCCTGTGCGACTTCTTCCAGTCGCCGCTATTTGACGATTACCATCTTGATCCATAAACTCCGATACAACCGTTTGGGATGTACCGGAGTTTTTTTGTTGGAGAAATGTATTGCAGAAGATATGGTTTCTTCGTTTTTAACGAACACAGCCATTTTACTTTTTCCAATTTTCCAAATTAGTTGAAGATTATTTCTGACAAAACAATTTCCTCCGCTTGCGCCTTCAGCGTGTTCATCAGCCCCACCCAGCGCATAGGGTCACAGGCTTTCAGTTCCTCCGTGACACCCGCAACTTCCATCATGTGAGGCAACATGGTTTCCACACGCCCCTGTGCTGTCCGCTCAATCT
>URMA01000133.1 GCA_900548875.1 uncultured Porphyromonadaceae bacterium
AACCTACGACCTTTGGGTTATGAGCCCAACGAGCTACCTCTGCTCCATCCCGCGATGTGATTACGGTTGCAAAGGTACGGACTTTTTCTGAAAAAGCAAGCGTTTTTTGAATTATTTTTATCACGTTTCCCCGAATTGTATATTAACGAATTAATATACAGATATATACAGCAATGTTAATTTTTATTTAATCGCGAATTTCACAGTATTGACGCGAAAAGCCGGGCTTTCCCGTTCAAAAAAATGGCGTCATAAATGCAATTTTCACAATTTTCGCACTACTTTTTTGTCCTTATAAAATAATATGATTAATTTCGCACACAAATTGCCCTTTTGTGCAAACAATCAAAAAACGAACTATGCTAAAAACGAGAGACAAATTAATCGACATTGCCCGCCAGCTCTTTGCCCACAAAGGTATTGAGAACACGACAATGAACGACATAGCCTTAGCAGCAGAGAAAGGGAGAAGAACCATATATACCTATTTCAAGAATAAGCGCGACATCTATAATGCTGTCATTGAAAGTGAAAGTGAGATTGTGCTGAAACGATTGAAAGATATTGCCGCCCTGCCCATCCCTGCCGACCAGAAGCTAATGGAGTTCATATTCCAGCGATTCGAAGCGATGAAGGATTTGGTATCCCGTAACGGTTCTTTGAGAGCCGGTTTTTTTAGAGATGTAAGAAAGGTGGAACGCGCGCGCAAAGCCACCACCCCTAAAGAAATCAGCATTCTTCAAAAAATCCTTCAGGAAGGAGTCGACAATGGGGTATTTCGAATCAAACACGTCGACAAAACGGCAATGGTCATGCTCTTGTCGCTGCAAGGACTGGACGTTCCCTATATCAGGGACAACTTTTCCGAATTCGGCATTGAAAAAAACAAACTGAGAGATTACTTACACGATTTTATACTATACGGAATAAAACAATAACATTATGTTTATTAACGCAACTGGATACTACGTACCAGCAACCAGAGTGCCAAACGAACACTTTTTAGAACTAAACGGTCTGACCAGTGAATGGATAGTACAACGCACAGGCATCCGCACACGTTCAAAAGCTGGCGAAGGTGAAGGCCACAACTCGATGGGACTGAACGCCATCAAAGATGCCCTCAAGACACTTCCCTATGACATTAAAGATGTCGATTTGATTGTATCAGCCGCTTATTCACCCTATGACACTGTTGCTACTCTGGCACACATCGCTCAACGCGAATTCAATATCGAAAACGCCAAAGCAGTCTACGCCTCTTCAGCTTGCTCGTCGTTTGTCAACGGGCTTGAAATCATCGAAGGATACTTTGCCATGGGCAAAGCAACAAAAGCACTTATCGTTTGCTCTGAACACAATACATATTACGCCAACGAAACCGACAAAGTGTGCGGCCACCTGTGGGGTGATGCAGCCGTTGCATTCTTCGTTTCAAAAGACAAGGTTTCGGACAACGACATCACACTGAAAACAATTTATACGAAAGGACTGGGCCATGTAGGCAAAGGACCGGATGGCGTTCGTCTGCGTCCGCACGAAGACGGCATCACGATGCCTGACGGCAGAGACGTATTCATGCACGCCTGCAAATTCATGATCCACGCACTCGAAAATGTAACCGCTCCTAACGGAATAAGCCTCAACGACCTCGACTACATCATCTGCCACCAGGCAAACATGCGAATCGTAGCCAATGTTTCCCGTCAGCTGAAACTGGACTCTTCGAGATTTCTCAACAACATAGAAGAATTAGGCAACACCGGTTCGGCAAGCGCAGCACTGGTACTGGCTCAAAACCGCGACAAGCTGAAAAAAGGACAGAAAATCGGTCTTACCGTCTTCGGCGGAGGCTACTCTTGCGGAGCATTTTTAATTGAAATCTAACACATTCATTTTTAATATATTTGACTATGAAATTATTAGAAGGAAAAGTAGCACTTATTACAGGTGCTGCACGCGGAATTGGTAAAGCCATCGCGCTCAAATACGCACAAGAAGGCTGTAACATCGCTTTCACCGACCTCGTTATCGACGAAAACGGTAAAAAGACAGAAGAAGAAATCGCTGCTTTTGGCGTAAAAGCAAAAGGCTATGCCTCTAACGCTGCCGACTTCGAAGCATGTCACAATGTTGTAGCTGAAGTAGTGAAAGACTTCGGCCGTCTTGACATCCTCGTTAACAATGCCGGTATTACAAAGGACGGCCTGATGATGAGAATGACAGAAGCACAATGGGACGCTGTAATCAACGTTAACCTCAAGTCTGCCTTCAACTTCGTACACGCCGTAACTCCGGTCATGATGCGCCAACGCTCAGGCAGCATTATCAACATGGCTTCTGTTGTCGGCGTACACGGCAATGCAGGCCAATGCAACTATTCAGCTTCTAAAGCGGGTATGATTGGCTTGGCTAAATCTATTGCTCAGGAACTGGGTTCCCGCGGCATCCGTGCAAACGCTATCGCTCCGGGATTCATCATCACGGACATGACTGCCCAACTTTCTGACGAAATCAAAAACGAATGGTGCAAGAAAATTCCTTTGCGCCGTGGTGGTACACCGGAAGATGTTGCCAACATTGCAACATTCCTTGCTTCCGACATGTCATCTTACGTTTCCGGCCAAGTTATCCAAGTGGACGGCGGCATGAACATGTAATTTACGGCAACTATCCAATAATCACGAAGGCGGGCAATTCCCGCCTTCTGTTTTTATATACGTTACTATTTATTAACAAGTTTTCAACCGTACAAATCTCTACCAAAAAGTCAAGTCATAATATTTTTCGTAACTTTGCGGATATAATTAAAATATGCAGGTAAATTTAAGTGGAAAATAATGATTCCACAGCATATTGCATTATCTTTGTAAATTAATATTGATTTACAGCAAAAGAAAAAATGTTAGAAAAGACCATTCACAACGAACAACTGGAAGCACTCCAGCAATTTCTCGACAAAAGTCAGAATATCGTAATCACTTGCCACATGTCGCCCGACGGAGATGCCATAGGCTCAACATTGGGAATGGCTATTCTCCTGTCGGAACTGGGGAAAAAGCCTTTGGTTATTACCCCTGACAAGGCTCCTGCTGACTTGAGTTTTCTTCCGGAATTCGACAAAATAATCGCATATACCGAGTCAAAGGAACAGGCTGACAAAGCCATCGCTAATGCTGACTTGATTTTTTGCCTTGACTATAACGGACTGAACCGCATTGCCGATATGGCAACCCCCATGGCCAACGCTACATGTCCGAAAGTGATGATTGACCATCATCTGCACCCTGACGAATTCTGCGATGTGGTGATTTCCTATCCTGTCATGACCTCTACTTGCGAGCTGCTGTTCCGCGTACTCTATCAAATGAACTTGTTGGACAAAGTCAATACGGACGCCGCTTCCTGCATTTACACGGGAATGATGACCGACACGGGCAACTTTTCCTACAATTCAAACCATGCAGAACTCTATCTCATCGTTGCCGAACTTGTCAGAAAAGGCATCGACAAGGACCGCATCTGCAAATTGGCCATGCGCACCAACAGCGAAAGCAGAATCCGTCTTAACGGCTATGCACTGTCAGAAAAAATGGTAATTTATCCAGAGCATCGAGCCTCGCTGATCGTACTGGAAAAAGAAGAACTCGAACGCTTCCACTACCAACGTGGGGATACGGAAATGCTTGCCAACATGCCGTTGGCCATTCCGGAAGTCATCTGGTCGACATTTTTCCGCCAGGAAGCCGACTACGTGAAAGTGTCCATGCGTTCGGAAGAGGATTTCAAAGTGAACACGCTTTGCAGCAAGTATTTCAACGGAGGCGGACATGCCAATGCTGCCGGCGGAGAATTCCGCGGAACAATGAAAGAGGCTATCCAAACCTACTTGAAAGTACTGGAAGATTTAAAAGAAACAACCAACAATCAATAAAAACATATTGACTATGAAACTGAAATCATTATTACTACTACCCTTAGCAATACTATCTCTCGTTGCATGTAACGAAAGCAAAAGCTATTCTGAACTGCTTCAAGATGAAGACAAGGCCGTGAACTCATTCCTTGCCAACCAAAGAGTCATCAATGAAATTCCGGCCGACACGGTTTTCGAAACCGGTGAAGATGCCCCCTACTACCGCATTGAGCCGGACGGCAACGTCTACATGCAGGTAATCAGCGCCGGTGACCGCAAAAACAATCGTGCCCAATCCGACCAGACAATCTATTTCCGTTACGGACGCATCAGCCTGCTTTCCTACGAAAAAGGCAACGATGACACGCCGGACGGCAATTACGACGACATCGACTACCTGTCATTCCGATTCGAAAACTTCCAGCTTTCGTCATCATCCTCTTACGGATATGGCATCCAAATGCCATTGTACTACTTGGGAATTGACTGCGAGGTGAACCTCGTTGTCAAAAGCCAATATGGATTCTACAATGAAGTATCGAATGTAATTCCATATAAATATCACATCAAATATTACAAAAGCAAAATATAAAACCATCAAATCCAAAAGCAATGTCATTAATAAAATCTATTTCAGGAATTCGTGGTACCATTGGAGGGAAAGCCGGCGATGGACTTAGTCCGCTTGACATCGTCAAATTTACAGCCGCCTATGCCACGTTCATTCGTAAATCTACCACCAAAACATCTAACACCATCGTTGTAGGCCGTGACGCTCGTATTTCAGGCGACATGGTAAATGACGTCGTAGTGGGTACATTGAAAGGTATGGGCTTCGACGTTGTCAATATTGGCCTCGCCACAACGCCGACCACAGAGTTGACCGTTGTCTGGGAAAATGCCTGCGGAGGTATCATTCTGACAGCATCCCACAACCCCAAACAATGGAACGCGCTGAAACTGCTCAACGAAAAAGGAGAATTTCTCAATGACGCCGAAGGTAAAGCCGTACTCGCCATTGCAGAAGATGAATCATTCACTTTTGCAGAAGTGGACGAATTAGGAAAAGAATATATTAACAACACATATACCCGTCGCCACATCGACAGCGTTCTCACCCTCGATTTAGTGGATGTTGAAGCCATCAAGAAAGCGAACTTTACGGTAGCCATCGATGCAGTCAACTCTGTTGGCGGTATCGTCATTCCGAAATTGCTGAAAGCCCTGGGTGTAAAGAACATCATCGAACTCAACTGCACACCGACAGGACAGTTCGCCCATACGCCGGAACCGATTCCGGAAAACCTTACGGAAATTTCCGACAAACTGAAAACAGGCTGTGCCGATGTAGGCTTCGTGGTTGACCCGGATGTTGACCGTCTGGCCATCGTTATGGAAAACGGAGAAATGTTTGTGGAAGAATATACCCTTGTAGCGGTTGCCGACTACGTACTGTCAAAGACACCGGGCGCTACGGTTTCCAACCTGTCTTCTTCACGGGCTCTGCGCGACATCACCGTAAAGCACGGCTGCAATTACTCAGCTTCAGCAGTAGGCGAAGTGAATGTAGTTACTGAAATGAAACGCACGGGAGCCGTTATTGGAGGTGAAGGCAACGGCGGAGTCATCTA
>URMA01000134.1 GCA_900548875.1 uncultured Porphyromonadaceae bacterium
CCGCAGATGATGCCCTTTTCGAGCTTTAGCAGGCGTGTCGGCGAGCAGATGTATGTACCTTCGGGTTGCGCGTATTCAGGCAGTTCACGGCCTTTGTAAACGGCAATGGCGCGTATTGTCGACGGCGATGTGCCGCAGCAGCCGCCTACGATGGAAGCTCCGGCTTCAATCAGTTTGCCTGTCCAATGGGCAAACTGCTCGTCCGTAAAGTTGTAGAACACCTTGCCTCCGGCCATAATCGGCAGTCCCTTGTTCGGCTGTACGAGTATCGGCAGACTGGTGAACGGACGCATCCGCTTCACCAGATCGTAGAAATGTTCTGGCGAAGTCGAACAGTTGATGCCCAGAGCGTCGACATTCAGCGAAGACAGCGTGAGCGCAACGATTTCGGGCGTAGAGCCCGTTAGCGTGCGTCCTGTTGCGTCGAAAGTCATGGTGGCGAACACCGGCAGGTCGGAACCCTCTTTTGCCGCCAGAACGGCTGCTTTTGCCTCGTAGAGGTCGGAATAGGTTTCAATGATGTAGCCGTCCACCTTGTTTTTGGTATAGTCGACCACCTCGCGGATGTTGTCGTAGGCCTGTTCGAACGTGAAGTCGCCGATGGGTTCCATCAGTTTTCCCGACGGACCGATGTCGAACATCACTTTCACTCCCGTATTCCCGGCAGCGCGGCGGGCAATGGCTATGGCGGCATCCGCCACTTCCTTCCAGTCGCTTCCTGCCACGTTCCATTTTGCCGGATTAACACCAAACGTGTTGGTTGTCAGGTAGTCGGCGCCACTTTCGATGTAGCGTGCATGGAGATTTTCCACCAGTTCCGGATGCAGGAGGTTCAGTTCTTCGATGAACCGGCCTTTGGCTTCGGGCAGGCCCGAGAGTTCCGTACCGGCCGCACCGTCGAAGATTTGGACATGTTTTATCGGTTCGTGTAGCATGTTTTCTTTTGTTTTAAGTATTCGCATTTGCTCTGAATCAGGCAACCTTTGCAGGTAAACTGGAAATTGCGTACCATGATTCCGGCTACTGACTTTTCCGGTATCATGATTCCCGACGGGGCGGTGTGGATGCCCAGCAGCTTTGTGGCATTCAGAGCCTTCAGTATCTCGATGTTGTCGCTGAAATCCGTTCCCGAATATCCCGGACAGAACAGCACTTCGCCGTTTTCAGCCGTGCGTTCCACCTCCATGTCGAGCCAGGCATTGGCCAATGCGTTGAGCGTGACGGCTTCTGCCAGACGGTTGGCCGACTTGCGACGTATCAGGCGGTCGGTTGCCAGTCCGAGCGTTGCCACGTAGAGCGAAGCCTCGGGCAGGTAGGAACGGAGCAGGCCGTAGCATTCCTTGTTCAGAAAATCGGGCAGGGCGGGCAAATCGGCCAACTTGCACCGCAGGTGGCGGAAACTGACGGCCGCAGCCAGTTCGCGTTCCGCATTTTCAAGCAGGGAAAGGGTAGAGGCGTCCGGCTCTCCGGAATATCCCAGATAGTGCAGGGCGTTATTTTGCAGCGAAGTAGTCATTTGCAACGTATTCAATGTTCGCCATCAGCTTCTTGATGAATCCGCTTTTGTTCATTGAGTAGATGTGGATGCCGTCCACGTCGTGGGAAATCAGGTCGAGAATCTGATAGCTTGTATAGATGATGCCGATTTCCTCCAATGCGTCCTTGTCGTGGCGGTAGCGGTCGAAGTAGTTGCGCAGTTCCAGCGGTATGCGGCAGCCCGTCATCTGTATCATGCGGTCGAGCTGGTTGTAGTTCGACACCGGCATGATGCCCGGAATAATCGGTACGGTGATGCCTGCCTGACGTGCCATCAGCAGAAAATGGTAGAAGGCGTTGTTGTCGAAAAACAGTTGGGTGGTGAAGAACGACATGCCTGCATCCTGTTTTTTCCGCAGGTTCAGTATGTCTTCCTTCATTGAAACCGCTTCCGGATGCTTTTCCGGATAGCATGCGCCGGCAAAGGAGAAATCGTTGCCGAATTTGCGATGGATAAACCGCGAAAGGTCGGAAGCATGCGCGAAATCGCTGAAAACAGGGGCGTTGGCGTCCTTCGGAATATCGCCGCGGAGGGTCAGGATATTCTCTATTCCCGCATCTTTCAGCTCATGGCAGATTGCTTCGATTTTTTCCTCGTTCGACGAAACGCAGGTGAGATGGGCGAGCGGTTCGGAGTAGGTGTGCTCCTTGATATGCTTTGCCACTGCCACCGTGTTGCTCAGCGTGTTGCCCAGTGCACCATAGGTAACACTGATAAAGTCGGGCTTGAATTCGTCCAACTCATAGATTGTTTTTTCAATCAGCGTGAATTTTTCCTCCTCGCGTTTTGGCGGAAAAATTTCGAAAGACAGTGTCTTTTTGCGTTTCAGTATGTCTGGAATTTTCATTTTTTGTCAATAGAGTTGAAACAATCTTTTGTCCTTTAGTTACCTTTTTTGCAAATATACGGATTAATTATTTCTTACTGAAATGATTTTATCCTATTTAGTGATAATTTGCTAAATCCGTTGACGTGGAGTGCGGTTTGTAATAATATAGCAAGGGGGACATTATGATGAATAACGCCCCCCTGGATCTCTAAATTTATGAGTCATGCAGTATGAGCGGCAGTTACTGTTATTTGATAATCAATTTGCCTGAGGCAATAGTGTTGCCATTGTTTATGATGGAATACAGGTAGTTTCCTGAAGTCAGTTTTTCGGTATTGATGACGGCTTTGTCATTTTCATTGCAGACAGATGACAGTACGGTTGTACCATTCATATTGTTGACAAAGATATTTGCGCCTAAAGCGTTTTTCAGACTACTAATGGTGAATGGCTCGCCTTGTTCAACCGGGTTAGGATAGGCCTTGGTGCTTTTAAACAGAGTCAGGGCCTTGTTAGAGGCGTTGCTGTCAATTTTGTAAATGTAATGTTGTTCATTTGATTCTGAACCTGAAATTCTTAAATCCAAATATCTTTGGTCTCCAATTACCCAAAGGTAAAAATAAACACTGTTATAGGTTTCTGGTATATTGATATCTGCTATGCAATTTCCGTTAGTTTGCATGATTTTGAAACCACGTGTGATGACTGAGTATCCATTTAAATGTTCCTGTTTTGCTGCAATGTATTCATATTCATCATCACTATTGAATAGAGTTTGTGTGAATTTTGTCGATTCCCCCTCATAATTAATTTGCATGTTGGAAATTGCATCATCTTGTACAGTAGTTATTTCGCTGAAGTTCTTGTCATAAATGGTGTAGATGTTTTTATTAGAGTCGTCAGAATTTGTTAGGTAAAAACATTCATTGCCATCTTTGCAGAAATCGATTGCTCTATAGTTGCTAAAGTTGATTTCATTTACTAAAGTTAATGTTTCACCTTGCGCCGAAGCAGTCATCGCTGTTAAAGCTGCTGCGAATAAAATAAATTGTTTCATGTCTAAATCCCTGTTTTGTGTCGGGAGCAACTGTTAAATCGAAGAATGTCTAAATTATGTAGTTTTGATATGTCCCTATAAACGCATCTAATCTTTATTGGACTGATGTTTGGTAATAATGTCGTATGGCGCAACAATTTATCTTATTATATGTCCGATTGTTGTATATACACGGCAAATGTATCAAATAATTTAATTCTTTGCAAAAGAAAAGAATCCCTAATTATTGCAATAAAAAAAGCGGGGCGCCGAAGCGTCCCGCTCATATTTTGGTTTTGATTTTATCAATCGATTAGCCGTTAACTTTAGCCATGTGAGCGATAAGGTCAAGAACCTTGTTAGAGTAACCGATTTCGTTGTCGTACCAAGATACAACCTTAACGAAAGTATCAGTCAAAGCGATACCAGCCTTAGCATCGAAGATAGAAGTGTGAGTGTTACCCAAGAAGTCAGAAGAAACAACTGCATCTTCAGTGTAATCAAGAACACCCTTCAATTCGCCTTCAGAAGCTTCCTTCATAGCAGCGCAGATTTCAGCGTAAGTAGCCGGTTTAGCCAAGTTAACTGTCAAGTCAACTACAGAAACATCCAAAGTCGGAACACGCATTGACATACCAGTCAATTTGCCGTTCAATTCAGGAATTACTTTACCTACAGCCTTAGCAGCACCAGTTGAAGAAGGGATAATGTTGCCAGAAGCAGCACGACCACCACGCCAGTCTTTCATAGAAGGACCATCAACTGTCTTCTGAGTAGCAGTAGTAGAGTGAACTGTAGTCATCAAACCGTCCTTGATACCCCATTTGTCGTTCAAAACCTTAGCGATAGGAGCCAAGCAGTTAGTAGTACAAGAAGCGTTAGAAACGAATTGAGTACCCTTAACATAAGTGTTTTCGTTTACACCGCAAACGAACATTGGAGTGTCGTCCTTAGAAGGAGCTGACATAACTACATATTTAGCACCAGCCTGGATGTGAGCCTGAGCTTTTTCTTTAGTCAAGAAAAGACCAGTTGATTCAACAACGTATTCAGCACCAACTTCGTTCCATTTCAAGTCAGCCGGGTTACGTTCTGCAGTTACGCGGATTTCTTTACCGTTAACGATAAGTTTGCTGTTTTCAACGTCAGCTTCGATAGTACCGTCGAATTTGCCGTGCATTGTATCATATTTCAGCATGTATGCCAAATAGTCAACCGGGCAAAGGTCATTGATACCTACGATTTGAATGTCATTTCTTGTTTGAGCAGCACGGAAAACGAAACGTCCGATACGGCCAAAACCATTAATACCTACTTTAATCATTTCTGTATAAATTATTGGGTTTGTTAAAAAATATCCTTTTACCTTATCAGTGCAAAAAAAGTGCCAAATTGCCTGACTGACATTTTTGTCACTTTCTGTCAGTAGGGATGACCCCTCTCTTTTTGCACTGCAAATGTATATATTTTTTTTGAATTATGTTCTGATAACCGAAAAATTTCTTTAAATTTAATGATGATAAAAGGTTGATTAACAAAGATTAGGTGGTTCAGTCGATTTTTTGAAGAGGTTTGTTTGCCGCAGGGTGTCAGTTTTTGAGTGTCATGTAGTGACGTTTCCTGGCAGGGTCAAGGCGTTCGATGGCATAGCGCAGTGTGGTGCGCGGCATGGTGGCAGCATGTTGTTCGAGAAACTGACAGAGCAGTGCTTCGTTCTGTTTCCCGAGTTCGCGGAGTGCCCAGCCGTTGGCTTTCCGGAGCAGGTCATGGGGAGTGTGAAGCAGTTGTGTGACAATCTGTAGGGGAGTGTCGAAGCGGCCGGCGCGTATGAAGGTCAGCATCGAAACGATGGCAATGCGCTGTTGCCACATGTCGGTGCTTTCGGCAAGCCGAAGGGCGGGGGTAATGTCGGATGTTCGCAGCATTTCCGTTCCAAGAATGTAGGGTGCGCTCAAGTCGACCAAATCCCAGTTGTTGATGCACGCGGTATGGCTCAAATAGAAGCGGACAATTTCCTCCTTGTCGGTTGCGGCGGCTTTTTTATAGCGTTCCACGAGCGCAA
>URMA01000135.1 GCA_900548875.1 uncultured Porphyromonadaceae bacterium
CAGGATGAGATCGCCGAGATGGCAGAGCGGAGTGTGAAACTGAACCATCTGGAAGAAAAAATCGAGATCGTACATGGAGATATCAAGGAAGCCAGCCGGATTTTCGGAGCGGCTTCCTTTGATGTCGTTACGACAAATCCACCGTATATGAATGACTCCCACGGGCTTAAGAATCCGACGGAGGTGAAGGCAATTTCCAGACACGAGGTGCTCTGTACGCTGGAGGACGTGGTACGGGAAGGCGCGAAAGTGCTGAAACCGGGCGGACGACTTGCCATCATCACCTACCACAGCATTGAGGACCGGATGGTGAAAAACTTCATGCGGAGCGGCAACATTGACGGGAAAGTGGAAACCGACTTTTTCGGACGGTCGCAAACCCCCATACGCCCTGTCAACAACAAGGTCATTGTTCCGACTGAGGAAGAAGTGGAACGCAACCCACGTTCGAGAAGCGCCAAACTGAGAGTAGCAGAAAAAATTTAGCACGGAGAAATTAAGACTGATATGACAAGAAACGAAAACAAAGGAAACAAACAAACCACCTCAGGGCTCATTTTAAGGACGCTTAGCGACATCCTTCACGGACGATGGTTCTCGCCAAGCAAAATGTCGAAGCATGCCGGAATCATCATGCTCACGGTAGCCGTGTTGCTGGGCTTCATCGCCATCCGCTTTGAAGTGCAGGTGAAACTGGAAAAAATCGTACAGCTCCGCAAGGAACTGGTGGATGCGCGTACCGATATGGTCAATGTTTCGGCTGAATACAGCAACCTCATACGAGAAAGTGAAATCCAGGAATCTGTCAACTCGCGCAACCTCAAGTTGAGCGTGCCCGATCAACCACCCTACAATTTAGACTATCATGAACAAGAAAAGTCCAAATAAAATCAAAAAAAACATACTCAACCGCTATAAGCTGATTATGGCGCTGATTCTGGTGTTTTGCTTCATCAACATCGTCACGTTGGCGAAGACGACGCTTGTCAACGCTTCCCACTGGAACGAAAGGGCGAAAAAGGAGTTGCAGGACACCAAGCCCATTCCACCTGAAAGAGGAGCCATTCTGGCTGCCGACGGAAGCATGCTGGCGGTTGACGTCATGCTCTACGACATTTGCGTGGACCTGAACGCCCCGTCCAACAAGGTTGACACGCTGAAAGCCGTGCTCGACCCGCTCTGCGACAGTCTGGCGCTCATCAACCACAGCAAGACGAAGGACGAATGGAAAAAACTGTTTGAAGAAGAAATCAAGAAAGAGCCGAAAAAACGCAGCAAGCGCATCCTGCTGGCTGCCCGTCGGCCGATTTTCGACTATAAGCGCATCAAGAATTTCCCTTACTTCAACATCAAGGGAGTGCGCTCGCTGTATACCGACAAGGAGGAAGCCCGTCTGAAACCCTACGGTTCGATGGCATCGCGCAGTATCGGCCGAGTAGCGACAGATTCCGCCGGATTCCGCCACGGCATCAACGGACTGGAGCGTGCGCTCGACTCCCTGCTGTTCGGTACAATGGGTAAAGGCACACGCGTGCAGATGACCACCGGTTTCCTCAACTGGGCGGAAGTGTCGCCGGTCAAAGGCTACGACATCAAGACAACCATCGACGTGCAGATGCAGGATATTCTCGAAAACGAACTGCTGAACGTGCTCACCGAAACCAAAGCCGAATGGGGTACGGCCATTCTGATGGAAGTGGCTACGGGCGACATCAAGGCCATCTCCAACTTCGACCGTGCAAAGAACGACAGCACCTATTTCGAAGGTGTCAACCATGCCGTGCTCGGCTACGAACCGGGATCAGTCATCAAGCCCATATCCATGATGATAGCGCTGGAGGACAAAGTCGTCAATCCAAATGAAAAGATAGCTACGGGACGCTCGTTCCCCTATCGCGGCGGAAACCCGATTACCGACGCCCACGCCCATACGGCGCTGACACCGTTGGAAATCATTGCCGCTTCGAGCAACATCGGCATGTCGAAAATCACCATCCGCGGCTTTGAGGACAATCCGGGACGGTTCTATACCCGCATGAAGGAAATCGGCATGCTCGACCGGCTCAAAATAGGCATTGCTGGCGAAACCGTTCCCCGCATCGACAGTCTGGGCAACCGCAACTGGGATCTCATCGACCTGACACGTACCAGCTACGGCTACCGCACGCAAATACCGCCCATCTACACGCTTGCCATGTATAACGCCATGGCCAACGGCGGGAAATTCGTGCGTCCGCGTCTTGTGAAGGAACTGTGGAAAAACGATGTCTGCGATTCGGTCATTCCTGTCAGCTACGTGCGCGAACACGTTTGCAGTCCGGAAACGGCAAAACTGATGTGCGAAATGCTGAAAGCAGTCGTATGGAGTAACATCGGAACGGGAAAATCACTGCGCAACAACTTTGTGAAGATTGCCGGAAAAACGGGAACCTGCTACATGGTAGACGAAGAAACGGGTAAATATACCAACAAGAAGCGCATGGCTTTCTGCGGCTTCTTCCCGGCCGACAACCCGAAATACACCTGCATGGTGCTGATTGCCCACCCGATTAACGCCGGAGCAGCCCGCTCAAGCGGCATGGTGCTGATGAACACCGCCTTGAAAATGTATGCGCGGGGGATGCTCGACAACATTTCCGACTATCGGCAAGAAGAAAATCCGGAACATACGTATGCCACATTATATAATGTCAGTCCGCAGACACGCCGGGAACTACAGGCCACCCTCAAGGATGCCAAAGCAGTTATCCGCCACCAGACGACGGACAAAGGTGTCCCGTCGGTCATCGGAATGGGTTCGCGCGACGCTATCCGCACCTTGGAAAAAGCAGGCCTGAATGTCAGGAAAATCGAAGGGGAAGGATATGTCTATGCACAGTCGCTCCAACCCGGGACAGCTTATAAACGAGGCAGCAACATATCACTGCAACTAAAAAAATATTAAGATATGAAGAAAAATTTGTCAGAAGTTCTCTCAGACGTACAGATTATTTCTGTCACTGGACAGACGGATAAAAGCATAACAGGAGTGGAAAGCGACTCCCGTAAAGTATCGGAAGGAAAGCTGTTCGTGGCCGTACCCGGTGTAACGACCGACGGACACAAATACATTCCCGACGTCATCAAGGCAGGTGCTACGGCTATCGTTTGCGAACATCTGCCGGAAACGCTCGACGACGGAGTGACCTACATCCAAGTAAAAAGCTCGGCTTCCGCGCTGGGATTCATCGCCTCCGAGTGGTACGACAATCCATCGCATAAGGCGAAACTTGTGGGAGTGACCGGAACGAACGGAAAGACCACTACCGCCACTCTGCTCTACGAACTTACCCGCAAGTTGGGCCATAAGGCCGGACTGTTCTCCACGGTATGCAACTACGTGGACGGCAAGCCCGTACCGGCCACACAGACGACACCCGACCAAATCACCCTCAACCGCCTGATGAGCGAAATGGTGGAAGACGGATGCGAATACATATTTATGGAAGTCAGCTCCCATGCCGCCGACCAGCACCGCATTGACGGTCTGCATTTTGCCGGCGCCATTTTCTCCAACCTCACACGCGACCACCTCGACTACCACAAGACGGTGGAAGCCTACATGAAAGCGAAAAAACGCTTCTTCGACATACTGCCGGCTACGGCTTTTGCGCTCGTCAACGCCGACGACAAGGCGGGAGCTGTAATGCTCCAGAACACGGCGGCCTCCAAGCACACCTATTCGCTGCGCACGGAAGCCGACTTCCGTTGTGCCATCATTGAGGACCGCCTCAACGGCATGCTGCTGAAAATCGACGGCCACGAAGTGGAAACGATGTTCACCGGCAAATTCAACGCCTACAACTTGCTCGCCGTCTACGGAGCCATGCGCCTGCTCGGCTTCGACAAGGAGGAACTGCTCGTGAAAATGAGCCTGCTCGTGCCGGTTGCCGGACGTTTCCAGACATTCGAATCACCGCTGGGCTACACGGCCATTGTCGACTATGCCCACACTCCCGACGCTCTGGTCAACGTGCTCAGCACCGTCCGTGAAGTGATTGGCCCCAACCGCCACATCATCACCGTGGTGGGAGCCGGAGGCAACCGCGACAAGGGAAAACGCCCTATCATGGCTAAAGAAGCCTCAAAATGGAGCGACAAGCTGGTGCTTACCTCCGACAATCCGCGGTTCGAAGACCCGAACGACATTCTGGACGACATGGTGGCCGGACTTGATGCCGACGACAAAGCGCACATGCTCCGCATTGCCGACCGGAAGGAAGCCATCCGCACAGCCACTCAATTTGCCAAAAAGGGCGACGTGGTTGTCATTGCCGGCAAGGGCCACGAGAACTATCAGGAAATTTGCGGTGTAAAACACCACTTCGACGACAAGGAAGTGGTACTGGAAATTTTTAAACAGGAACGCTAACCCGATAAACTGTCATACATTATGCTGTATCACTTATTCCAATATCTGGAACAGTTCAACTTCCCCGGTGCACGTCTGGCCAATTACCTGACATTCCGTTCGGGAGTTGCCCTGATACTGTCAATTTTCATCGCTACTGTCATCGGACGCCGCATCATCGACCGTCTGCAGAAAATGCAGGTGGGCGAAATTGTCCGCGACCTTGACCTGGAAGGACAGATGAAAAAGACGGGAACGCCGACCATGGGCGGTATCATCATCATCATCTCCATACTTGTTCCAAGTCTCCTGCTCGGTGACTTGACAAACATCTACATGCAGCTGATGATCATCTCCACCATCCTGCTGGGCGCCATCGGATTCCTCGACGACTTCAAGAAAATCCAGAAGCACAACAAGGACGGCCTTGCCGGAAAATACAAGATTGTCGGACAAGTGGGCGTCGGGCTTATCGTAGGTCTGACCATGTATCTCAGCCCGAACATCGTCGTTCGCGAAAACATTGAGGTGCAGCACGGAAACAGCCCGGAGATTGAAGTCACCTACAAGTCGAGCGACGAGAAACGGCCCATCACCACCATCCCGTTTGTGAAGAGCAACAACCTCGACTACACGTGGTTCACCAAATGGATGGGCGACCATGCAGAAACCGGCGGATGGATTCTGTTCATCCTCGTAACGATATTCGTCGTGGCAGCCGTTTTCAA
>URMA01000136.1 GCA_900548875.1 uncultured Porphyromonadaceae bacterium
GTCCGCCGCCGTTAGCCTTGAAATAGTTGAAAGCGGCAGTAATCATGCGCACGAAGCCTACGGAGTTGGTTTGTACGGTACGTAATTCGATTTCAGGGTCGAGATTCGGGTTTTGGCTGCCGATGCCCGACGACAAGAATATGAGGTCGGCTCCGCCCATGCGTTCCAACAGTTCCAACATGAGTTTGCCGGCGTTTTCGTCGGTCACGTCAAGGACTTGCGTGTAAATCCGTTCGTCGCAATCCTTTGCAAACTGTTCCAATAGCGACTGCCGCCGGCCGGCAATACCGACAGTCCAGCCTTTTTCCCATAACAGGTGTGCCACTTCTTTTCCCATGCCGGAGGTGGCTCCAATAACAACAGCACGTTTCATAAATTCAAAGATACTACCAATGTTTTTACCGAAAGGTCAGTCTTGTTTGCATTATAAAATTTTAACATGCCAATCCATATAATTGTCAGGTAAAAAGAAGTTTTTGCTCGTTTATTGGAAATGTCAGCCGATGTTGTCTGTGGGAGGATACCAAAGGCACGTTGTTTGGGACGGAACAAGTGAAAAGCCTGTTTTTCGGATGAAAATCTTGTGAAAAAATCCAGTAAAATAAATCGTCGTAAATACTTGTGAATTAAAAAGATTTATATTATATTTGCTCGTGGCAAACAAAGTTTTGCCTCAGAGAAGGATAGGTTTAATTTTTTATATTGCCACGAAATTCACTATGAAAGACTCATTGAAAACAATTGCCATTATTGCAGCCATGGCAGGAAGTACAATGTCTGCCAGTGGTGAGGAATTTGACGTAAACAAAGGTTTGTCACTTGACAGTTTGCATTTTGAAGGTGAAAAACTGAGCCGATCGTACAACGCGGCACGGCAGGAAGGGAATGAGGATTCGGCTGCTCTTTTTTATGAGCAGTTAGGTGAATTGTTGTCCAAATACCGTAGTGGAAGTCAGATGAACATATTGTCGAAAACTTTTTCGGATTCCGTTCTGAAGTTGCAGAATCCGGAGACTGACGCACGTTTATTTGTTGAAGTGCGGAAGGCTGCCCTGCAAACACAGGACTTAAATACGCTGGCTGATATAGATGCGGCATTTTATGCCACATTCTGGCGCTACAAGGAACAACGGAGCGAACAGGAAGCTGAATCGTTGAAGGAATTTTACGACTATGGAAACGCCGGAGCAAGTCTTGGCTACGAATTGGCGCAGGCTCAAGAAAGCAACGATGAACTATTGGAAGAAAGAATCCGGCGGAATGTGGATGGGGTGGCTGCAACACTCGGTTCGCAGACGGAACTGTATCGTATGTTCGACGATGCGTTCCAGTATTTTGCCCGTTCGTAAAAAGAAAACGGCAAGCACGATTTAGAAAGGCATTTCCCGGCAAATGGGAAGTGCCTTTTTTGATTTTGTGGAATACGGATAATGTGCTTTGTAAACTGTTGTGATAAAACGGCGGAATGAAATCTTGGTTGACTTCATTCCGCCGTCGCTGTTACTATGTGGTGGTTTAATATTCCGTTTTGTCTTCTTTGGCTTCCCATGCACGGAAGGCTTCGATGGCGTCTGTGTTGGGGATATGGATACAGGGGATGGAGCGTTCTTCCTTTGGTTTGTCGAGTTCGTCGTAGATGAACTTGTCGCTAAAGTCGATGGCGTCGGCATCTTCTTTGGTGTTTCCATAATAGATGCGTGCCACGCCTGCCCAATAGAGGGCACTCAGACACATCGGGCACGGCTCGCAGGAACTGTAAATGTAGCATCCGTCGAGTTTGAATGTGCCGAGCTTCTTGCAGGCGGCACGGATGGCGTTCACTTCCGCATGTGCTGTCGGGTCATTGTCGATGGTGACCGAGTTGGAAGCTGTCACTACCACTTTGCCGTCCTTTACAATGACGGCACCAAAAGGACCTCCGCCGTTTTCCACGCTTTTCATCGAGGCTTCGGAGGCTATTTTCAGGTAGTTGAGGTCGGCTTCTGTGATTTCAATTTTCGTTTTCATTGGTTGTACTTGAGTTATAATCCATTAATAAAAACAATATATCAGCTAAAAAGTTTGTTTTCCGGTGTACGATTGTCCTTGTACGATGTGCCGGCGGCGTATTTCAGCATTGAGCTTGTTGGTAAATTCGTAGTTTTTCAGCCCCCAGCGCGGTGAAAGAAGCAAGTGGTCGGGCGATTGCGATACGAACCTTTCTACGGCAATGTCGGGCCGCGTGCGGACCAGAAATTTCAGGCAGAGGTCGATATATTCCTCGGCGGTCCACGACGGAACGGTCAGTTCGCCGCGTGCTACCTGGTTGGCAAGCCGTGTGCCTTTGATGAGTTGCAGCTGATGGAGTTTCAGCGTATCGATGGGCAGAGCCGATACGGCATCGGCCGTGTGCATGATGGTGGCTTCGTCTTCTCCCGGCAGTCCGAGAATGAGATGCAGTCCGCAAAGGATGTTTTTCTCGGCCGTGCGCTGTACGGCGTCGACGGTGTCCTCCCATGTATGTCCGCGGTTGATGGTGAGCAGTGTGGCGTTATTGGCAGTTTCCGCTCCGTATTCCACCAGTACGAAAGTCTTTTTCGACAGCGCCTCCAGATAGTCGAGCAGGCTGTCGGGCATGCAGTCGGGCCGCGTGCCGATGATGATGCCTACCACATCGGGCACAGCCAGCGCCTCTTCGTACATGGCCGTCAGCCGTGGCAATTCGGCGTAGGTGTTTGTATACGCCTGGAAATATGCAAGATACTTCATTTCCGGGTATTTCCGTGCAAAAAACTGCTTGCCCTTTTCCAACTGTTGCGTGACGGTCAGTTCCGGCTGGCAGTAGTCCGGGTTGAATGTCTGGTTGTTGCAGTAGGTGCAGCCTCCCGTTCCTTTCAGCCCGTCGCGGTTTGGGCAGGTGAAACCCGCATTGATGGCTATTTTCTGCACTTTCTCGGAGAAATGCTTTTTCAGAAACTCCCCGAAGTCGTAGTATGGCTTTTGTTCCCCCATAGGTTCAGAAACGGCTGGTGCGGTTGATGAGCAGCATGTCGAACAGTACGATGGCCGCCATTGCCTCCACAATGGGCACGGCACGCGGCAGTACGCACGGGTCGTGACGGCCTTTGGCGCGCAGTATGGTTTCGTTGCCGCTGTCGTCGATGGTTTCTACATCTTTTAGAAGTGTGGCTACCGGCTTGAAAGCTACGCGGAAGTAGATGTCCTCGCCGTTGGAGATGCCTCCCTGTATGCCACCGGAGTGGTTGGATGCAGTGGTCACTTTTCCGTTGACCGTGCGGAATGCGTCGAGCATTTCGCTTCCACGGTGACCGACACCGGCAAATCCCATTCCGTATTCAAAGCCCTTGGCGGCGTTGATGCCCATCATGGCATAGGCAAGCCGGGCATGCAGCTTGTCGAATACGGGTTCGCCCAGTCCGACGGGAACACCTTTCACAACGCAAGTTACGACACCGCCGATGGTGTCGCCGTCGCTCCGTACCTGATCGATGAGCGCATACATCTGTGCCGCTTTTTCCGGGTCGGGACAGCGCACGTCGTTCGATTCAATCAGTTCCGGATTGTAGCGTGTGTAGTCGCTGTCGAGGGCTATGTGGCCTACCTGCGAGGTATAGGCATAGATTTTTATGCCGGACTGTTCCAGTGCCTGGCGGGCGCCGGTTGCAGCCCCGGCGCCGGTGGGCACAATGGCCCAGCCGCAGATCTTTCCGCTGCGATCCAGGATCACGGCATCGGTGCTGGCAGAGCCGCTGTCGATGCCGGCGGCATATTGTGCGTTGGTGTTCATGGCGGGGGCCTCCTTGTTTTCGGTATCGGGAACGGCGTTCAGGCTTTCGGCAAATGCGCCCAGGCGGGTGCTCAGCTGCCCGCCGCCGCTGGTAAAGGTCTGGCGGGAACAGTCGGTTTCAATTTTTAATACCGGCAGATGGAACTGCTCCGGCGCGGTCAGGCCGGGGGCGTAATAATCACAGAACTGCACGGTGTGGTACACAATGCCAACGGTCTGGCCGTCCACCAGGGCGGCGCGCTCACTGACCGGGGCATCCATCCGCATGCAGGGTATCTGGCCCAGCAGGGCGGCGGCGTAACCGGGCAAAAAGTCCTCCAGTGCGGCGGGGGCAACATCGGCAAGCTCACGGTTGCCGGTGCAGGTAGCATCCACCACGGGCAGGGCAAAGGCTTTCTGCACGGTATCATACAGCACGCTGCCGCCATGGGCACCCAGCAGGGTCAAATGCGGACCCTCGGCGTGGGGTTTGTGCACAAAAAAGGCGTGGGCGCGCTGAGCGTCGAATTCCTGCCCGGTGTACCGCTGCAGGGCATCCGCCAGCCTGCGCAGGTCCCGCGCAAAGCGGGCGCGGGTGGCCGGGGTGCTCTGGTGGGGGACGGGCAGCAGCTGCAAAAATTCCATCTTACCACTGGCAGCCAGCACATCGTAAACGCGCAGCATGGCATCGCAGCAGTTGGTCAGCACCAAAGCCCGGATGCCGGATTGCTCCACCTGTTCCAGCACAGCCTTGGCGTAACCGCACAGGTTGGCGTGGGCGCAGCGCTCCGCGCAGGAAAAACTTTCCGCCAGCGGATCCAGCGCCGAGAAGGTGGCCCCATACCCGGCAAACAGTTCCAGCGGGGCGTATTTGCAGGCATAATAAATCGTTTTGCTCATACCAGCGCCTCCTGTTTGCTGTGCAGCATCTCCAGGAAAGCATCCAGCCGGGTGGCGGTCTGGCCGTCCATCGTGTTGGCGCGGTCGCAGCCATCGCCGTCCAGCAGCAGCACCGGGTAGCCCTCGGCTTCCAGTGCGCTCTTGAACAGCTGTGCGGCCCCCATCGTCTGCTTGCAGCCCCATTGGCAGAAGTAGACCACCCCGTCGATCTGCTGCATGCGGCACAGCTCCAGCGCGCGCTGGATGCGGTGCTGGGCGCTGCCGTTAAAGATGTTGTTCACCAGCCGCGCGGCCATGCTCTCAAACGGTTTGTCCGGGCGGCAGAGCTTGAGCAGCACCTCCTGCGTGATGTCGTCCGATTCCGAGCGGCTTTTGGT
>URMA01000137.1 GCA_900548875.1 uncultured Porphyromonadaceae bacterium
TAAAATAGTCCTATTTTTTCCAATTTGCTATTGGAATTTCCATAAGAATAGATAGCGAAAGCCGAGAGCAGAGGCAAATTGAGAACGTAGTTTTCAAATTTGGCTATGCCAAGGCGCATCCTATCTTCTACAAAGATAGAACAGCCAAACGTAGCAACAAAACGAAGTTTTTAACCATGATTTCACAAAACAATCCTTCACTGAAGCCATGAAATTTCAATTCAAAAACGGACATTGGCTTGCAAAACTTATTTTTTTTACATAAATTTGTTACATATTATACTTAACACCCACTATTATGAAAAAACTAACACTATCTGTTTGTGCAATTATGCTGGCGGGAGCATTCCTCTTCTCGTCATGTATCGGCAGTTTTGCCCTGTCAAACAAAGTACTGTCTTGGAACCAACAAATCGGCAATAAATTTGTAAACGAAATCGTATTCTTCGGTTTCTGGATTCTTCCGGTTTACGAAATCACGATGCTGGCCGACGCTGTTATCCTCAACTCCGTAGAATTCTGGTCAGGAAGCAACCCGATTGCCGATGGCAGCAAGGTGGTGAACGGTCAGGACGGCCGCTACCTGGTTGAATGGAACAAGGACGGATACACTATCACCAACGAACAGGATCTTTCGACAGTGAAACTCAACTTCCACGAAGAAGACAACTCATGGTCGGTTTCCACTCCGGAAGGAGAAGTAACTTTCCTCACATTCGTTGACGACAACCACGTGAAAGTACCGGCAGCCAACGGCGACTACCAGATTGTAGAGCTTTCACAGGCAGGCGTTCTCGCCTATCAGGAAGCCATCAACGGTGCAGTCCTTGCATTGCGCTAATTCGGACATTCCGAAATAAAACACAGACAGAAGAAACTTCCACACATTGGGGGTTTCTTCTGTTTTTTTATATTCTAATCAGAACAGAACGGAATTTTTTCAGGCAGAAAAACCTACGGACAGTTTTTTCTGATATTATTTTTTTGACAAAAGAACAAAAGAGCAAAAAAGACGGATAAGAATGCTCTCTAAATTATGTCTTTATGTTCTTCTGTCCGAAAAATTTATTTTTGATAAAAGAGCAAAATTTCACCTGTCTGTCGATAAACAATCCCTCAACAACTCTAACCTAAACTATATCTTTTGTCCGATTTTTTTGACAAAAGAACAAAAGAGCAAAAAGCTGATAAGAATGCCCTCTAAATTATGTCTTTCTGTTCTTCTGTCTGAAAATTCTTTATGGGTTTACGGTTTATAGGTTGCGGAGTGATACTTGCATGATGCTGTTCCAATGGAAAAACGCACCTTTTTAGATATCTTAAAATTGGAAAAACGCACCAATCACTACTTTTTACACGAGAAACAGGTCGCGGAAAATCATGTCGGAAACCATAATGCCGCGATGGGAAAGTCGGGCCACACCGTTTTCGACTACTACGTCGCCGCTTTCAACGAAACGCGCCAATACCTTTTCGGCATAATCGGCACGACGGCTGCCGAAGCGGCTGCGAAGGTCGGCGAGGTCAAGTCCCCACACCGTCCGCAATCTTGTCATCACCCATTCGTTATAGAGTTCGTCGGCCGTTTCCTGTTCCTCTTCGTAGGCGTAGCCTCTTTCCCCGACGGCTGCCATATAGCCCCGCAAGTCGGAAGGGTTATAGCGGCGTATCTGTCCGTCAAAACTATGGGCTGAAGCGCCCAGACCGATATAGGACGTAAAGTTCCAGTACGAAGAATTGTGGCGGGAATACATTCCCGGCTTGGCAAAGTTAGAAATTTCATACTGTTCATAGCCTGCATTTGCCAGTTCCCTTCCCAGTAGGTCGAACATCTCCACCGTCTGCTCGTCGCTGCATTCCTGCAATTTTCCGGCATCCCGCATGCGGGTCAGCCGTGTTCCTTCTTCATACGTAAGGCTGTAGGCGGAAATATGGGGAACATCGAGAGCCACCGCCTTGCCTACTGTCTGCGCCCATGATTCCGATGTCTGGCCCGGTATGCCGTAAATCAGGTCAATGCTGATATTGCTGAAACCCGTCTGCCGCAGTGTAGCCACAGCCTCTTCGGCCTGCGCCCCCGAATGCCGGCGGTTGAGCATAGCCAACTGGCCGTCGTCGAAGCTCTGCACTCCCATGCTGACACGGTTGACACCGATTTCAGTCAATGCACGGGCATAGGCGGGCGTGACGTCGTCGGGATTCACCTCAATGGTCACCTCGTCGAGTTCTGCCACATCGCACAGTCCGTGCAACAGTGCGCCCAGTTTCTCTGTCGGCACCAGCGAAGGAGTTCCGCCGCCTATATATAAGGTCCGGACCGCCGAACCGCCAAGTTCTGCCTTTCGCGCACGATATTCCTTGACGAGTGCATCAAGATAGGCATCCAGCTTTTCTTCCGAAACGGCCACTGAATAAAAGTCGCAATAGATACATTTTCTCTTGCAGAACGGTATATGTACATAGATTCCTGACATAGTACAAAAGTAATATTTTATGTTCAGATACCCGATATTTTTTGTCGGGGCAGCAACGAGATTCCACAATCCATTAAACACCGCTTTTCTTCCCAATTTATGGCACTTGGCCAATTTATTTCCGTAACATATCATATAATAAATAAAAATGACTATATTTGCATATTATATGATATGTTGAGTCATGACAAAAAGTACAATGGGCACCAAATTGCCAAGAAAACTGGAACAGAAGATGCAGATCGTGGGCGAACAGATTAAATTGGCACGGCTGCGTAGAAACCTCAGTGTCGCCCAGGTCGCCGAACGCGCCACCTGTTCGCCTCTTACGGTTTCACGTATAGAGAAAGGTGTGCCAACTGTGGCGATAGGCATTTATCTCAGGGTGCTTTATGCGCTTCAGTTGGATGACGACATTCTTCTGCTTGCAAAGGAGGATGCCATGGGAAAGGCGTTGCAGGACTTGAATCTCAAAAAACGGGAAAGGGCATCAAAAAAAGAATAAGGAATGAAAAGACTCTATGTGTTTGCCGATTTCGATTGGCTGAAAGAACCAAGGCTGATTGGAGAGCTGAGTTACGAATCCCTTCGTGGCTCTGACAGCTATGGATTTTGCTATAATGATGAATGGCTCAAGGACTATGGAGGTCTGTTTCTTAGTGATGACTTGAACAACTATCCCGGTCAGCAATACACGACTCCCGGCAAGGATATTTTCGGATGTTTCTCTGATGCTCTACCCGACAGATGGGGGCGTACATTGATAAATCGTCGGGAACAGATTCTGGCAAAGGAAGAGAAACGTACGGTACGTCGGCTTTCTTCATTCGACTATCTTATCGGGATTGAGGACTTTTCCCGCATGGGGGCTTTTCGATTCAAGGAATCAATGAATGGAGAGTATATCAATGCAAGCGAAGTCCTGCACATACCACCGCTGACAGATATTCGTGAGTTGATAGCAGCTAGTTCCGAAATAGAGAAAAGTGAAGAAGAAAACCAACTGCCTGAAATGCGCTGGATTGCTCAGCTGCTACAGCCCGGTTCTTCTCTTGGCGGAGCGCGGCCGAAGGCGAGTGTGATAGATGAAAACAGGACACTGTATGTAGCAAAATTTCCGTCACGCAAAGATGATTATGATGTTGGACTTTGGGAGCATTTCTCACATCTGTTGGCTAAGAAAGCCGGTATCAATGCCGCAGAAACAAGAATAATCTCCACAAACGACAAATACCACACTCTGCTTTCCCGACGATTTGACCGAAGGGAGGACGGCAAGCGCATACACTTTGCTTCAGCCATGACTCTTTTGGGTTTGAACGACGGTGACAATGCCAATACCGGCAACGGCTATCTGGACATCGTCGATTTCATTCTTCAGAACTGCACCCATGTAGAGGATAATCTGAAAGAATTGTACCGCAGGGTGGCATTCAATATCTGCATCGGCAATACGGATGACCATTTCCGCAATCATGGTTTTCTGCTCACTGCCAAAGGCTGGACTTTGTCGCCGGCTTACGACATGAACCCCACGTTGAACGGATATCAGAATTTGCTGATTAACAGCTATACCAATAAATCGGATTTGAACGAATTACTGAATTCCTGTGAGGAATATATGCTCCCAAAACAGACAGCCGGACAAATCATCCGTGAAGTGCTGAATGCCGTCAAGGAATGGCAAACATTGGCCACACGAATGGGCATTGCAAAAAGCGAACAGGAACGCTTCGCCGCCGCTTTTCAGAAAGGAATAAATGCTTAAACCCCAAACGGTCATTACTGTCCGGTAAAAAATATCATGTCGTAGATTAGGGCCGGCACGCCACTGCAAGAAAAAACGACACCCCGGCCTTGTAGCCGGAATGCCGTTTAGATTATCGAGGAAAGTCATATCCATGTTTGGAATGTGACCTTTTCTGTTCGGGATTAGAGCACTACCTTTTCGGTGGTTGTCGGAGTCATGAGGATGTAGATACCCTTTGCCGGCATTTCTATCTTGGTGGCGTTGCCCGTGTAGATCAAAACGCCCTGCAAATTGTAGACGTTCAGACTGACACCGTTTGGATTGTAAAGCATACCGTTGGCAGCGTAGCAGCCGGAGTTGTCCGCTTCAGGCGAAATAACCGTAGCCGGGTCGTCGTCCAGCAATCTGAATTCACTCCAGTAGGTGTCGGCCTTGTAGGCTTCCAGACTGCCTTTCGGCACATAGACAGGAATAGAGCGATCCACCTCGTAGAAAGTTTTCGCCTCTATGACCGGAGGAATGGCAGCGTTCACGATAATGCGTTCCAGTTTTGAGCAGAGGGAGAAACAGTTGTCACCGATAGTCTGAAGGGATGACGGCAGGACAAGGTCTTCCAGATATGTACAGCCATAGAATGCGGCATCTCCGATTTCCGTGACGCCTTCAGGGATGTTGAGTTCTTGCAATTGGTGACAGTTATAGAAAGCCCAGTTTCCGATACGTTGCAGGGCGCACTGTGATGCTGCCGGGT
>URMA01000138.1 GCA_900548875.1 uncultured Porphyromonadaceae bacterium
CAGCCATACCGCTAAAAGGCAACAAGGCCATTCTGTGCGGCGAAAAGAACGGACTGTATCTAATGACCGGCAACAAAGCCGTTCCGTTCCACACGGAAATCGACAATGAACTGAGGGCCAGCGGAATCAACCGCGCCACCATTACACAAGATTCTTTAATGATTGTCGGCACCATCCTCAACGGCATTTATGCTCTTGATTTACAAGGAAAAGTCAAATGGCATTACAATATTGAGTCCGGACTCATCAATGAATCTGTGCTTGGCCTGTACTGCGACCGCGACAACAACATTTGGGCAATGCTCGACAACGGTATTGCGCTCATCCATTCCGGTGCACCTTTCCGGATAATGATACCGGAACGAGGCGAAAAGCAAATCGGAATGATCTACGACATTGAATATAACGCCAATTCCCTGCTGATGGCATCCAACCAGGGAGTTTTCCGCTATAACATCGGCAACGGAAGCATACAGATGCTTCCGGAGTTCAGAGGGCAAAACTGGCATATCACCACCATTGACGGACAAACCTTTATCGGCAACAATTCCAGACCATATATTCTCACCCAGAACGACAAAGCTGCAGCCGTTCCCGGCACGTCGAGCAGCAGTACACGACTTGTACACTGCAACATTCACGGACAGGACATCCTGCTGGAATCGTCCTACTCCGTACTGCGCATCTACAAAAAGCGAAACGGGAAATGGGAAATGAACAACGAAGTGAAAAACTTCTACGCTCCTATCCGGCATATTGAAGTGGATCAAAGCGGCACAATATGGGCGAGCAACATGATATACGGAATTTATCGCATCGAACTCGACGACAACCTGCAAAAAGTCAAGTCGTCCCAATATTTCAAGCAATTGGACGACTCCATCTGCTCCATCAACCACATCATGATGATTCGAGGCCGAATCGTGTTTTCCGACAATGAGCGTCTCTATACATTCGACGACATTTCACAAAAAATAATTCCTTACGACCTGCTGAATTCAGCCCTGCCCTCCCCCAAGAACATCCATTCGGCTACAAGAGTAACCAACGACAGTTTCTGGCTGTCGGGCAAGGACGGATATACGCTGCTTAAATATGAAAACGACAAGTTCATCGTACAGCAATACATACCGTTGAGTCTTTTCAGCATGCAGAACAACGAAAACAACGACATGATCTGCGTGCACGACAGTGTAGCTTATTTCAACATGAATAATGCCGTTGCAGAATATAGAATGGACAATGGCAACCGTTCCAACTGGGTAATACCGAACCTGATATTTTCAAAGGTTTCGTTTACTACGAAGGACGGTGTCATCACCAAACTTCCTGTAAACGGAAGCAAACAGCAACCGACTGTGACGAACGGAAATGTTGAATTCGTGCTTTCATTTCCGAACTACAATAAAGAGCTGATACGTTTTAAATTCCACCTGATGGGAGAAACGGATATTTACACCGAAAAGGCAACCCCCGAAATCACCTACTCGGACCTAGACTTCGGAACATATCAGCTGGAAGTGACGGCCTGCAATTCCCGTGAGGAAATCATCGGGAAAACGACCTACTATTTCACTGTTCCCCGACCGTTCTATATCTCGACACTGGCAATCATTCTGTACATCGTGATTCTTGCGACGGCTGTTTTCTTCTTCTCTAAATGGAGAACAGAAAAAGCTCTGACCAAAAAGAAGAAAGAATATGAAGCCGAACGCAACATTCAGAACATCAAAATGCTGGAACAGGAAAAGCTGATTGCCGAACAGCAGCAGCAAATCCTCAAAACGGAATTGTCGACCAAAAGTAAGGAACTGGCAAGTATGGCGCTCGACGTTTACTCAAAAGAAAAAGTCATCGAAAGCCTCAAGGATTCCATGCTCACGCAGAAGGCAAAAGGCGGCATATCGCAAAAGGATATGGACGTATTGCTGAAAAAAATCGAATCCAATGTCAGCAATCTGGAATTCTGGAACATCTATCAAAAGAACTTCGACCTGATTCACGACCATTTCTTCCGTAACCTGCGCGAACGCTACCCTGCACTGACGGCCAGCGACCTGAAATTCTGCGCCCTGTTGCGGCTGAACTTGTCGACGAAAGACATTGCCAAATTCACCAACCTGACCATTCGGGGTGTGGAAGCGGCACGCTACAGACTCCGCAAAAAATTTGGACTGAACGAAAAGGATTCCCTCATTGAATTCCTAATCGACTTCAAATAAAACGAACCGAAACGAATCAAAACAACTGAAAAAACAAACAACCAATAATAAATTACCGCTCATGAATTTAAAACTCAGAACCCTGTTCATTGCCGTGCTTTTGGCAATGTTTGCAACATCTGCCTTTGCAGCCGACACCTCAACTCCTGTTCCGGCCAAGAAGAACGACGGCATTATCCGCATTCTCGCCATTGGCAACAGTTTCTCCGAAGACGCCATCGAACAATACTTTTATGAATTGGCGGAAGCCGCCGGGCAGAAAATCATCGTAGGCAACCTCTACTATCCCGGATGCTCGCTGGAACGCCATGCCAACAACGTCAAGAACAACATTCCCGACTACAAATACCGCAAAATTGTAGACGGTGTGAAAACAGAAACACCCGAAACGACCATTGCTACGGCGCTTGCCGATGAAAGTTGGGACTACGTGAGCGTACAGCAGGCCAGCCATTTTTCCGGTAAAACGGCAACCTACGAACCTTATTTGTCGGAAGTGCTCGACTTTGTGCGCAAACATGTCAGAACCGACACTAAAATCATGTTCCACATGACCTGGGCCTACTCAAAAGATTCTAACCACGGAGCATTTCCCGATTACGGCAAAGACCAAATGAGGATGTACCGTGAAATTGTTGCCGCCACACAAGCAGCCAACAAGATTGAAAAATTCGACATTATCATCCCGTCGGGAACTGCCATACAGAATGCCCGGACCTCAAAATTGGGCGATACGCTCAACCGCGACGGCTACCACCTGCAACTCACTTATGGCCGCTATACAGCAGCCTGCACCTGGTATGAAGCCATCTTTGGCAAAAGTGTCGTAGGCAACAGCTATGCCCCGTCGACAATGAGCGAATTGGAAAAACGCATTGCGCAAGAAGCGGCCCATGCGGCAATACTGAATCCTTACACCGTGACCGACCTCAGCCAGATTTCACAGATCTACGTTCCGTCACTGCAATGGACAGGCATTCTTGCTGAATATTAGGAACTCGGAACTGTCAAAAATGTATGCGAGGCATCCCATTTCGGGCTGTCTCGCATTTTTATATTGTCAATTTGCTACTTTCATCGACGTTTTCATTGTTTTTTCCATATGTTTTTTTAACTTTGTAAAGACTACCAAGTCGCCTGACATAAAATTGAAATAACCATTTCCCGAATAATCAACTACAATGAAAAAACAATTAGTGGAATGCGTTCCGAATTTCAGCGAAGGACGCGACATGGCAATCATCAACCAGATTACCGACACCATCAAATCAGTAGAAGGAGTATCCCTTCTGGACGTAGATCCCGGCTATGCCACCAACCGTACTGTGGTCACCTTTATCGGTGAGCCTCAACAGGTGTGCGAAGCAGCCTTTGCCGCCATCCGCAAAGCCCAAGAACTGATTGACATGCGGGGACACCACGGCGAGCATCCACGTATGGGAGCTACCGACGTTTGTCCGCTCGTCCCCGTTGCCAACATTACCATGGAAGAGACTGTGAAATATGCCAAGGCACTGGCAAAGCGTGTCGGCGAAGAGCTTGAAATTCCTGTCTATTGCTACGAAGCGGCCGCTTCTACTCCCGAAAGAAAAAATCTGGCAGTAGTGCGCGAAGGAGAATACGAAGGTCTTGCCAACAAACTCGCCAATCCCAACATGAAGCCTGATTTCGGACCGGACAAATGGAACGAATCTATAGCCAAAAGCGGTGCCTCCGTTATCGGTGCTCGCGACTTCCTTCTGGCAGTGAATTTCAACCTGAACACAACTTCCACGCGCCGCGCAAATGCCATTGCATTTGACGTTAGAGAAAAAGGGCGTGTAAAACGTGAAGGCAATCCCATCACCGGTAAAAAAGTACTCGATGCGAACGGACACGAAGTAATGATACCGGGAACGCTGAAAGGCACAAAGGCTATCGGATGGTTCATTAAGGAATACGGCATTGCACAGGTATCCATGAATATTACCGACATGAAGGCCACCCCGCTTCATGTGGCATTTGAGGAAGTCTGTGCCAAGGCAGCTGCCCGTGGCGTTCGTGTTACGGGAACGGAGATCGTCGGTCTGGTTCCGAAAGTGGTACTGATGGATGCCGGCAAGTATTTTCTTGCCAAGCAAAACCGCTCTGCCGGCATTGCCGAAAGTGAAATCATTAAAATTGCCGTACGCTCCATGGGACTCGACAATTTGGGCGCGTTCAATCCAAAAGAAAAAGTCATCGAATATCTCATTGCCGACAAAACGGAAAAACTTGTCGACATGACCTGCGACGGCTTTGCTGAAGAAACGGCAAGCGAATCGCCTGCTCCCGGCGGAGGTTCCATTTCCGCTTACATGGGTGCACTGGGCGCGGCTCTCGGTACGATGGTAGCCAACCTTTCCGCCCACAAGCCGGGATGGGACGACCGATGGGAATTTTTCGCCGACTACGCCGCAGAAGGTCATGAAATCATGACAGAACTGCTCCACCTCGTGGATGAAGACACGGCTGCTTTTAATGGCATCATGGCAGTGTTCGGTATGCCGAAATCAACCCCGGAAGAAAAGAAAGCAAGAGCAGAAGCCATGGAAAAAGCGACACTCTACGCGACAGAAGTACCGTTGCACACCATGCAGTGCGCCTTCCGTGCATTTCCCATCATAAAAGCCATGGCGGAACACGGTAATCCGAATTCCGTATCGGATGCCGGTGTGGGAGCAT
>URMA01000139.1 GCA_900548875.1 uncultured Porphyromonadaceae bacterium
CGGCTGCCGACGATGCACAGATAGAAAAGAAAATAGACGCGTTGTTGGAAAAGATGACGCTCAGTGAGAAAATCGGGCAGCTGAACCAGCAGACGGGGCAGGGCTATTCCGACGGTATTGTCGGTCAGCTGCGTGAGGGTTCTGTCGGTTCCATTTTGAACGAGGTGGATCCGGTGGTTGTCAACAAATTGCAGAAAGAGGCTGTAGAACACAGCCGTCTGGGCATACCTGTCATTTTTGCCCGCGACGTCATCCACGGATTCAAGACCATTTTCCCTATTCCGTTGGGACAGGCCGCTACATGGAATCCGGAACTGGTGAAGGAAGGCGCGCATGTTGCCGCCGTAGAGGCTTCGTCGGGGGGTTATCCGCTGGACTTTCTCGCCGATGGTCGACGTGTCGCGCGACCCGCGTTGGGGACGTATTGCCGAATCGTCGGGTGAGGACTCTTATCTGAATGCCGTGATGGGTGTGGCTATGATTGAAGGCTATCAGGGCGACGACTTGTCGAAACCCGGCACGATGGCTGCCTGTGCAAAGCACTTTGCCGGCTATGGAGCGTCGGAAGGCGGTAAGGACTACAATACGACATGGATTCCGGAAACTCTGCTGCGCGACGTCTATTTGCCGCCGTTTGAAGCGGCAGTCAAGGCCGGTGCGGCAACTTTCATGTGTTCGTTCAATGATATCAACGGCATTCCTTCGTCGGGCAACGTGCATCTGAACCGCGACATTCTCCGTGGTGAATGGGGCTACGACGGCATGCTCGTGAGCGACTGGGCTTCCATTCAGCAGATGATTCCTCACGGATTCTGTGCCGACCTTTCCGATGCCGCTCAGAAAGCCGCAGCGGCAGGGGTGGACATGGATATGGAAAGCTATGCCTACATCCAGCATCTGGAAAAACTGGTGAAGGAAGGAAAAGTGGACGAAAAGGTAATCGACGAAATGGTGCGCAACGTGTTGCGCCTGAAGTTCCGTTTGGGACTGTTTGATAATCCTTATGTTGATATGTCAACGGCGCGCAATTTCTACTCTGCCGACGCGTTGGCAAAGGCACAGCGTACGGCTGAGGAAAGTGCCGTGTTGCTGAAGAACAGCGGCGTGCTTCCGTTGGCGGCTTCTGCCAAGAAAATTGCGGTAGTCGGTCCGATGGCAAATGCTCCTTATGAGCAGGCCGGAACATGGAGCTTTGATTTGGAAAAGGAACACTGCGTGACTCCGCTTGCTGCATTGCAGGAAATGTACGGAAAGAAAAATATTATCTTTGCACCGGGTTTGGCTTATAGCCGCGACAAGGACAGCAAAGGCATCGCTGCCGCTGTCGATGCAGCCAAGAAGGCGGACGTGGTGGTGATGTTTGCCGGTGAGGAAGCTGTGCTTTCGGGCGAAGCCCACTGCCGTGCCGACATTTCGCTGCCCGGCGCACAGACCGAAATGATTGAAGCACTGAAAGCTACAGGCAAGCCGCTTGTGCTGGTAGTGATGACAGGCCGTCCGATGACAATCGGTTACGAATGCTCGCTTGCCGACGCTGTTCTCTATGCCTTCCACGGCGGAACAATGGCCGGCCCTGCAATTGCCAACCTGCTTTCGGGCAAGGCTGTTCCTTCCGGAAAACTTCCGGCAACGATGCCTAAGATGGTGGGACAGGTTCCCATTTACTACGCCCACAAGAACACCGGCCGTCCGGCTGAAAATATTGTGCTGATTGACGATATTCCCGTGGAAGCGGGACAGACTTCAACCGGCTGCACCAGTTATCATCTCGATGCCGGCGACCGTCCAGAATTCCCGTTCGGATTCGGCTTGTCGTACACGACGTTCGAATATGGCGACGTGCGCCTTTCTTCCTACTCGATGGGCGTTGACGGACAGATTGAAGTGTCCTGTACGGTGAAGAATACAGGCAAGGTGGAAGCTGCCGAAGTGGTGCAGTTGTATGTGCGCGACCTGGTGGCATCGCTGATTCGTCCTGTAAGAGAGCTGAAAGGTTTTGAAAAGATTACCTTGAAGCCGGGAGAAAGCCGCGATGTGAAATTCACGTTGAAGGCTTCCGACCTTGCTTTCTGGAATCAGAATATGAAGAAAATTGTAGAACCGGGTGAATTTATGGTTTGGGTGTCGAAAGACAGCGCCAGCGGCACACCGGTCAAGTTTAACGTGAAATAAAAAAACGATAAGAATATGCGTAGCCGTAAATTTTTGATTGTTCCGGTGCTTGCTGCTGTCATAGCTGCCGGATTCTCCGCTTCCGCCAGAAGCTACAAACGTGGCGTTAGTGAAAATAATTTTATGTTGAAGGAGGAAATGGAAGTGCTTACTCCCGGTGTGTGCTGGTTCTACAACTGGGGCAACACTCCCAACTCCGGAATCGCCGACTATATCGGCGATGAAACTATGGTGTTCATCCCTATGTGCTGGAATGCCAACTACAATGCCGACAATATCCGCAACTATTGCAAGGCACACCCGGAAGTGAAATATCTGTTGGGCTTCAACGAGCCTAATTTCGTGTCGCAGGCCAACATGACTCCGGCTGCTGCGGCTGCTGCCTGGCCGCAGGTGCAGGCGCTTGCCAAGGAACTCGGACTTAAGCTTGTGGGACCTGCCGTAAACTATTCTCCCGACGGTCCTGAAAATGACCCATATACGTGGTATGCCAATTTCGTGAACCTTGTCGGCAAGGATGCCTTCGACTTTATTGCCATCCACAACTATTCCGGCGGTGCCGGCGGCATGAAGGACATGATTGACCGTTTCTATGAGCTCTACGGCAAACAGATTTGGGTGACGGAATTCTGTAGTTGGAGTGCCGACAAAGTAACCCCTGAAATGCAGATTGCTTCCATGATTGAGCAATTGGAATATCTTGAAAAGAGTGATAAGGTGTACCGCTATTCATGGTTCAAGGCAAAAGGAAGCACCACTTCCCATCCGTGCTACGGACTGATTGTGCCGAAGAACGGTTATGGCGAACGTGAACTGTCGGAACAGGGTATGGTGTATGTCTATATGACTGACTTCGACAAAACCGTATACCATTCTGTTGACGAGATTGTTCCGGCTACGGAATATATCAGTTCGCAGTCGTTGATGCTGGGCTCGAACAAGGACAGCCGCAATCCGGGCAAACTGGAAATCACACGGTTCAACTCGGGCGCCTATGCCGACTATCAGTTTGACATTCCGTCGGATGGTGAGTATACGCTGACAATGCGCGTTTCCGGCGAAGGCGAGCCGACACGTTTCGACCCGACACTCGGTATCAGCATCGTTGACGAAAACGGAGAAGAACAGGAAGTGCTGGTTAAATCGTCGTCGTTCACCTTGTCAGGTAAGGACGAGGAGTTTGCTCCGGTTCAGTTCAAACTGAATCTGAAGGCTGGAAAACAGATTATTCGTGTCAAGGATGCTTCTCCTTACATGCCGAGCGGACTGCATATCAGTTGCCTTTCTTTCAACGATGAATTGGCAGGCGTTTCTGTGCTGCCGGTGACTGAGGTGGAATTTGACTGCAAATCGGTTGACGGCCAGCTTTGCTTCACATCGAGTGAAGAAGTTGTCAACTGTGAGGTTTACAGCCTTAACGGTGCTCTTGTATTTGCAGGAACGGTTTCCAACAATGCTGTCAGTGTGCCGAATTTGAATGCAGGTTTGTATATAGTGAAAGCAGGAACGGTTGCTGGAAAAACCGTAACCGCAAAAGTAGTCGTTTATTGATTAGGGGGTGCAGGTAGCTCCAAATAAAGGTAAATAGGTTGTCAATTTGCAGAACACGGCTGTCGGGATTCCGGCAGCCGTGTTTGTTTACGGTGTATTGGTTTACGGTTTACAGTTTACAGTTTACGGTTTAAAATCCCCCTGGTTGATATTTCAGTTTTTCTTTTCGATGTCCTGAAGATGCTCCATTTTCTTGATGGCGAGGAATTCGTTGATGCCGCAGAGGTGTTCGCGCACGCGTTGGTTGCCGAATTCGTAGACTTTCGTGACAAGTCCGTCGAGGAAGTCACGGTCGTGGGAAACGACAATCAGTGTGCCGTCGAAATCCTGAAGGGCCTGTTTCAGAATGTCCTTTGTCTTGAGGTCGAGGTGGTTGGTCGGTTCGTCGAGGATAAGCAGGTTGACGGGTTCGAGCAGCAGCTTCATCAGTGCCAGACGGGTGCGTTCGCCTCCCGACAGCACTTTTACCTTCTTCGCGCTTTCCTCGCCTCCGAACATGAAGGCACCGAGCAGGTCGCGGATTTTGTTGCGGATATCGCCTACGGCGGCATCGTCGATGGTCTGGAAAACGGTCAGATTCTCGTCGAGCAGCGACGCCTGATTTTGGGCGAAATAGCCGATTTTCACGTTGTGGCCGAGTGTCAGCGTGCCTTCGTGGTCAATTTCCTTCATGATGCATTTCACGAGCGTTGACTTGCCCTCGCCGTTACGTCCCACGAAAGCCACCTTGTCGCCGCGCTCAATGGTCAGCGTTGCGTTGCTGAACACGCGGTGTCCGTCGTATTCCTTGCCCACGCCCTCCATGATGACCGGATAGTTGCCGCTTCGTGGCGACGGCGGGAATTTCAGGCGGAGTGCTGAAGTGTCTTCCTCGTCCACCTCGATGATTTGCAGCTTTTCCAGCATTTTCACGCGGCTCTGCACCTGAAGCGTCTTGCTGTAGGTGCCTTTGAAACGCGTAATGAAGTCCTTCGTTTCCTGAATCATTTTCTGCTGGTCCTCGTATTGCTTCAGTTGCTGTTCGCGGCGTTCGCGGCGCAGTTCGAGATATTTCGAGTAGTTCACCTTGTAGTCGTAGATACGGCCCATTGTCACCTCGATGGTGCGTGTCGTGATATTGTCGACGAAGCGGCGGGG
>URMA01000140.1 GCA_900548875.1 uncultured Porphyromonadaceae bacterium
CGAGGTAAGGTCGTAGTTGCTGAAATCGAACAGCCCGGCCACGTTCTCCTCGCCGCCAACCATGCTGATCAGCAGGTTGCCTATACCATGTTCCGCCTGTTCGAAGAGTGCGCCGTAGTGGTCGTACAGGTTGCCTATCTCCTCGACCTTGCCGCCCAGCAGGTTATGAAACGAGCTGGTTTGCAGCAGGGTGTCGCCGAGATTCTCGATACCCGAGGTCGCCAGCCCCACGCCCATGTTATAGAAGTTGTCGAGGTCGCCTTTCAGGTGTTCCTTTGTAAAATTGCCCGGCACACGGGCGAGGTTGTCCATCATCCGTTGCCAGTCAATGCCGCCCAGCTCCGATAAACTCAATAGGGAAGCGACATCCCTGTTGAGTTCCAGAAAGGCTATGTCCGAGAAGGTCAGCGAACTGTTCGTTACGATGCTCTCGAATTGCATACACAAACTCTTCGTGTCGTCGCAGACCTTCATCAGATAGCTGCCCCAGTAGACAGCCGTCTGCGGCGAGCGGAGCATCAGCTTTGCCACCACCCATATTTTCGGCATGATCTTTTCCGCCACCATGCGGTAGATGCGGCGGTAATAGTAATTCTCCGTGCTGCTGCACCAAATACCGAGGTCGGACAGGGCTTTGTGCTCCAGAAACTTGGAAGCGAATATTCCCGCCGTCGCCACCTCCGCCGCCGTGTAATGCTTCAGGATGTCATCTACCTGCTCCCGGTAGTAGCTTTCGGCCACGGCCTCCGTACCGAATGCGACAGCCATCGCCGCTACGGTACGCGCATCGTAGTTCACGCTGTAATACTGCGCGTGGACGTACTGCACGACAGTGAGCGCAAATACTATCAGGACAAACGACAGCCGTTTCATCATCTTAACCCTCTTTTACCTTGTTTATTTCCCTTTGCTCGAAATGCCACCGTTCGGTTTCGATGCAGTTTTCCGTGACAAGCTGGCAGAACATATCATGTATGACGGTGGCGTCCCCGACGGCTTTCCTGATCCGAACCTTGCGTGATCCGAACCATCTCATGTACCAGGGTTGTCTCAAATAAGCCTCACGCACAGTCTGGTAACGTTGCCATCCTAAGTCGTCCAGCCTGTCTCCGTTCAGCGGGCTGGCGTTCAGCCTCCTGTCCAATTCCTCCCTGAATCCCTTCTCGTCGAAGACCGGCCTGCTGCACATCCTGTCGCACATGTCGTAAAACTCCTTCTCTTTGGGATTATCCTTGTAATACCGGTCCAGATACGCTTCCAGTTCCGCGTCCGGCATACCCAGCCGGAGGGAATACTCTGACAGCAGCCTTTCGATGGCCGACACCTTTTCCGGTGTCAGATTGTATGTCGAGAGCAGTTGCTCTTTCGTCAGCATACAAAACTCACGGATAGACAGGCCGTTAAGTTCCGGATTGTCGATTGAAATCTCCTGCCTTGTCAGGCTGCTCTCGAAACCCATCTCATTCAGACCGAAGCCGAGAGACAGGGTAATCAGAATCCTTTCTTTTTTCATTGCACCTATAATCTTTTTATTAAATTCAATACCCGTCCCGCCTCATTCACTTTTTGGGCGAAGGGCAGGGATTTATCGATTCCGCTGGCGTTCCAGTCGCGGCAGTACGCCTCGATAGCCTCCTGGTGGCTGCATCGCAACTCCCGCTTGTAGAGTTTCAAGGCTTCCTTTTCGGCCCGTTCGGTGGTGTAGGTCATGTAACATTCCCTCGGTTCTTCCACGCCGTACACGCCGCTTGTCGTTCCTCGTCTGATAAAGACCTCCCGGAAGAAGCTGCGCCCCTCCTTGTTTTCGAGGCGGTTGATCGTGAATATCTTCTTGCAGTCCACGTCCGTTAGGCCGAGAATTGCCTTGATAGTGTCGAAACGCTCTTTGAACTTGCTCTGGTCGAGCAGCATCACCACGTCCGAGTTGTTGATGATGGCCTCCTTGACAATCTCGCTCCCGATGATGTCCTGTATTTCCTGCGTCACCACGCCGACACTAGCCCAGAACTTACGTGCGGTCTTGTACATAAACTTGATGTATTCCGCCATCAACGGACTGGCAATGGCTTTCCATGCTTCCTCGATGACCAGAACTTTACGGTTCTTCTTGATGCGCATCTTTTGCAGGAACACGTCCATGATGATGAGCGTAACCAACGGAAAAAGCAGCGGGTCATCCTTAATACTGTCGATCTCGAAGACCACGAAGGTCTCGTCGAACAGCGAGCTGTCCATGTTCTCGTTCAGCGTCTTTTCGTGGTTGCCGCCCCGGTAGAAGTCCTTCATCATGTAGCGATAGGTCGAAAGGTCGATGCCCGTGATACGGTTCTCCTCGCAGATGTCGGGAATGCGCTGCACGGAGTATTCATAGAAGGAGTTGAATGACAGCTCTTCCACTTTCAGCTCCTTTCGCCTGCATTCTATCTCGTCGATGATACCCTCTATGCGTGCGCTCCGTTCCCGTTCGTTCTCGTTCCGGTTCTCGCTGTTGTTGCGGTCGTCGATAACGAGGCTTTTGCGCAGGTCCTCACGCTGCTGGGGCGTGAAGCCGTCAAAGCCGTTGAAGTAGGCGTCGTAATATTCGGTGATGACCTGCTCGATCAGACGGGCTTCCGTCTTGGTAACCGTTCCCTGCGTCCCTTTCCAGATCAGCAGGATAAGATTTTTCAGAAAGCCGGTCTTTTCCACATTCATCTCTTCCCTGTGGATGCGGAACGGGTTCATTGTAATCGGTTTTTCCTCGGTGTACGATATGTACTTACCGCCGAAATACTCGCAAAGTCCCTCGTAAGAATTACCAGTATCGACCATAACCACATCGGTATTCTGTTCCCACATCTGACGTACCACGCTGTTCATGTGGAAACTTTTACCACTGCCCGAAGGACCAAGACAGAAGAAGTTAGAGTTATCTGTAATCTTGTTCTTGCCTTCCTTTCCACTGATGTCTATTGCAACAGGGACTCCCTGTCTGTCGGTATAGTATATTTTCAGAGGTGTTTCTTCGCTATGCTGAATCCTTTCCTTGTACATAAGACATGCAGCTGCATCACTAAGGGTCAGAAAACGGTCGTATTCAGGATTGGTGGAATAACAATTTCCAGGGAATGAATTGACAAAAAGCTCCAACTGATTGTACGACTGTTTGCTGATGTGGATTCCCAACTTGCTGAAGAGATTCTCCAGATGATTGGTACATCGCTGAATATCCGTATCGATAGGTACTCCAACGATAAGATTGAAATGGGTATATACCAACTGTTTGTTTTCTCTTGCGATAACATCCTGTACATTTTTAATGTCCTCCACGGCAATCTGGTTGCTTGGATTTGGCATACTTGCATGGCGGTTCTTCTTCTTTTCAAGCAGAGAAAGTTCTTTTTTCTGGTTGGGGATGAAAAGCATCTGATTATACACTACTACCTCAGCTGACGGTATGCTGTCTAACAATGATACCATGTCTACTGGCATGGAAACATTGTTCACCTCAATGCTCGTAAACGGACGTACCAAAGAGGGGACGTTAATGCAGTCCACATCCACGAGACTATATACCTTGCATCTTTTATCACCCATAGTAATAGACTCGTCATCTATCTTGAAGTTGTTCATCGACAAATGTTTGTCGGTAAAGTTCATAGAGAAATAGCGGTCTACGTAATCACGGGCTTTATTGCCATCAAGAAATTGGGCATCCACACCGGAGTCTTTCAACTGGTCTTTAACCTTACGTATCTTAACCATGAAATCACGCCATTTCTTGCTGTCAAATGAAAAGAGATTGCTCTTCTTGTTTTCCTGAGTGATAATCAGGTAGCTCTGACAGTCGGTATAGGAACGACCTGTGAAATAGTTGAAATATGATTCCGACAGAAATTCATGGTTATCATTGCTCTCGTCATGAAACTTCTTGCGGATAAATACATCTTGTTTGTGGATGGCATATCCATCACCTAAAGTCTGTGCAAGGGCAGTGAAGAGATGATTGAACTCGTAGTAACTGTCAATGTCAGCCGAATATTTCTGTACCGGATTTTCCATCTTCAGAATGGCTGAGTATTCACCGGTCTTGGTGTAAAGTACCCCGATACCGTTGACCTCTTCCACAGAGAAGTAGATATTCTGGAAGATTTTCTTGCGTTTCCCTCCAGTACCGAAAGCCATGACTGAGATTGCCATACCAATAAGGATTGCCACAAATGTTAAGATGACGTATAGAATCATTGTTCTTTGAATTTATTATTCGATTACTTATCAGTTACGTTCACAATCTGAGAGTTGTCGTATAAACTATGTTAGGCTCATCCTAACGGGAGGGTGAGCCTAACCACACACTATTCAAAATCCAACTCTCTTGCTCATTTATCATGTTGACTGATTACATCTTATGTGCATTAGCATAGATGAATACGCCATGTTCCTCTTTCTTGGTGTGCAATCCTTTCCTTTGTTTGAAAAAGATAAGTGCAGCACCAGTGCATAGAGTGACAGCAAGGATGGTGAGTCCGGCAACAAATCCGAGGATGCAATACACTATGATAAAACTGAGAATACCTCCACCTACAGTTGCCGCAGCCCAGGTGATATACCTGCCTTGGAATCCCATAAATTCAAG
>URMA01000141.1 GCA_900548875.1 uncultured Porphyromonadaceae bacterium
CCGTCGGCGGCCATCCGAAACGGCTCCTTCGGCAGGCCGCTCCGGAGATGGCGGAAACATTGATAAGGACACTGAAGGATTTCCGCATTCCTGTCAGCGACTACCGCCCGTTCGAAGAAGCCATAGTCACCGCAGGTGGCATAACGGTCAGTGAAGTCAATCCCGCCACGATGGAGTCGAGGCTGGTACGGGGATTGTATTTCGCAGGGGAAGTGCTCGACCTCGACGCCAACACCGGCGGTTACAACCTCCAGATAGCCTTCTCCACAGGCCGTCTGGCCGGCCGGCTTAAACACGAGGAATAGATGCCAGGAGCGAGAGACTACATCTTCAACGCTTTCATGCACGCAGCCTCCTGTTGCCGGCTACGCCATTTCCGGGGACATGGCGTTCACTCGCCTTTCGCCTACGGTTTGGTTCGGAATATCTACATGAAACGCCGGCACCTCCCTGCAAAAGGCAGCGTCTATTCGGCTCTCCGGAAACATGGCGGTACCGTACGGCAGGCCAGCCTGATACAGGCTCTATACGACTATCTGGCATGCCGGCAATGCTGCATAGACGCAGAACCTGTCGCGGAAAGCCCCGCAAGGGAAGACGGAGGAAGTATGGAGGTTTTCACGACGGCGACGACCGTCGGCAACGAAACGCTGCCCGCCCCCGGGCACATCGTCTGCCTGCTCTCTCCTGCCAAAGGAAAAGCTCGTTACCGCGGGTGTATGAAGGCGGTAAGCAACCACAGAGGAATGAGCATCGATTGTCGGACAGTCATCTTTCTTTTCGGTTCCGACGGCCTGAACAATGAACACATAAAACTCTGAAACGATGAAAATATACACCAAAGGCGGCGACCAAGGGAGTACCTCCCTCATCGGCGGAGAACGCGTCCCGAAATACGACGTCCGGGTGGAGGCCTACGGTTCCATCGACGAACTCTCCGCCCAGACGGCCATGCTCCGGGACATGTTGAACGGTGAGGACGTTACACAGTTCGACGACGACCTGATTGTCATATCGAGACTGCTGATGCACACCGAATCGCTGATGGCCCTTGGGCATGGCAGCGAAGATAAGGTAAAAGACCTCAACGGCGCTGACATCGGATTTCTCGAAAAACGAATCGACGAAATCAGCGCCGTCCTGCCGCCGATAGAGCGGTTCACCCTGCCGGGCGGACACATCGTCGTATCGCAGGCCCACATCTGCCGTACCGTCTGCCGCAGGGCCGAACGCCAGGCCTGTCGCGCTGCCGCGCAGTACCCCGTCTCTTCCAATGCGCTCATGTTCCTGAACAGACTGTCGGACTACTTTTACGTACTCGGACGAAGACTCGCCATGCTCCTCGGCGCAGAGGAAATCCTGTGGGAACCCTGAAGGCCGGCGACAAATGCCCTCTTTACCGGACAGACGCGCAATAAGCCTCCGGGCAAATACGTTACGATAAGGCATAAGACAAAAGCCAAGAAAATCAGTGCCCATTGATGAGAGGGAGTTGCATATTGGAAATTTTTTTATACATTCGCATCCTTGTAGGATTGAGTGACAACTTAAATACAGGCAAATTATGTATTGGACATTAGAACTCGCATCCAAATTGGAAGATGCGCCGTGGCCTGCCACAAAAGACGAATTGATAGATTACGCGGTCCGTTCCGGCGCTCCGCTTGAAGTCATAGAGAACCTGAACGAGATTGAGGACGAGGGCGACATCTACGAAAGCATCGAAGACATCTGGCCTGACTACCCCAGCAAAGACGACTTCTTCTTCAACGAGGAAGAATATTGATACCCTTCGGGCTAGTTAAACGATTAAATATCAACGCGATGAACAAAGATAATTTGTTTGTCGCGTTGGTGTTTTATGGTGTATTATAGTGCAGTTTGTTTGTCTAAATTGCGGTTTTTTTCTCAAAAACTGGGTTTGTTTGTCTAAAATACATTACCTTTGTTTCTCCTCAGGAATATTAAATTGGGAGGAAAAGCATATGGGAAGACCGAAAAGACTATATCCATTGGGCAAATACCGCCTTCGCACGCCGAAAGTGGTTGACAAGGAAAAAGCCTATCCTGTCGAGTTGGAATACACTTGGAACAGGCAGGTAATCCGTAAGACAACAAATGTCTTTGTCAAGGTTGCGGACTGGAACCAGAACGGCAACCAGGGACGGGGTGAAATACGTGCAAGTCATGGCGCTGAATCCAAACGGCTTAACCAGTTATTGCTGGCACGTGTTGAACGTATAGATTCGCTACTTGCCGAATATAGCGAAAAACATCCTAATCAGATAACCGTTGATGTCGTATCCGGCTTTCTTGCGAACAAACCTCTTGCGCGTCGTGATCAAGGGAAGGACTTCGTAGAGTTTACATTGGAACGTCTTTCTTCAGACTATGCAAGAAACAGAATCGGAAGGAGCCGGTATGAAAACGGAAAGAGCTGCATGAATATATTCCAGACATTCCTAAGGGCTACCCGACAGGGAACCTATCGTTCTGACAGCATTTATGTAGGCGATATGACTCCGGAGTTGCTAGACAGTTATATATCGTGGCGCAGGGAAATCAAGCAGAATAGTGATGCCACTATCAACCACTCTCTGACTCCGATATTAAAAGCATGTGCATACGCCTGTGAAATGGGCATGATGGAACCTGCCGTCAATGCAAGGATTCAGGATATGCGCATTGTAACTAAGGTATCGCTTTCTGAAGAAGAAGCAGAGTTTGACGGCAAAAGTCTTAGTAAGGAACAGATGGTGGCATTGCTTGAATATTACAAGACCTGTACTGAACCTCGTAGAAAAGAATTTTTGGAGATGTTCTTCTTTGCGTTCCACGCCTGTGGGCTCCGGGTAGTGGATGTGATGACCCTGCAATGGAAACATATCGACTTCGCAAGGAAAGAGTTGCGGAAGATTATGATAAAGACAAACAAACGGCATGTCATACCGCTCACTGAACCTGCATTACATATATTACAGCAATGGCGGGAAAAACGTGAGGGATGCCGGTATGTGTTCAATCTTGTAAAAGAGACTTTGGATCTGGATGATGCGGAGGCACTGTACAAAGCCCGCAACAATGCCACGAAATGCATTAATCAGTCGCTGGCAGTTGTCGGTGAGCAGATCGGCCTTCCGTTCAGTCTCTCGATGCATGCAGCCAGGCACTCATTTGCGGTTTTTGCGCTGAACAAGGGACTATCCATGTCGGTAGTCAGCCGTCTGCTCGGACATAGCAGCACGGATATTACAGAGAAGGTTTATGCCCGTTTCCTGCCGGAAACGCTATCGGCAGAGGTGGCAAAACTAAGTGGAGAATTAATCAACTTGACTATATAATCACTGCGAAAAGATAAAGAATTATGATGTCATTGCCATTTCGAGTTGCATGTATCCTGATAGCAGGATTCCTTATTGTACTGGCTGTAACCTATATATACAAGTTAAACAGCCGTAAGGTATTCTGGGGAGTAGGACTCACTACCATTATCGGTATCCTCATCCTTCTTGGCTTAGGGGTGCTTCGTCCATCTTGGGGAACAGAAACCGGCACGGCTGTCATTGTGGGAATCAGTACCGCTATCGGATGTGCAATAACGCTGATATATGCAGCAGAGGACTTGCATCAAAAGAAGCGAATTAAGGGAAAGAAAATCGCAGAAACTGAATCTATGCAAGAAGATAGGGTTCCAGACCACCATAAAGTGACTTTACCGTCTCGGCTTGATACTGAATTGGCAAGAAAGATCTTTGATAAAGCCATTGAAGAAGGATATATCATTATCGACGATGACCATTATGAGTGGACTTTGAACAAAGTTCTTCTTGCATATATGTGCGGACGTATCTATTGCGAAGATTATCCTGAGAAAACAATATATGATGAGAAGACATATTGGATGCCTGGCAGGGTGGAATTATTTCCGGGTACTGAATTAGATAAGTTATTTAACATGAAAGATCTGACTCAATCAAGGCATACTCGAAAAAACAAAGCTGCGCCCACAGGATCCGAAAAAATTGACAAGTTATTTGAGTAGCCAATGTGCTACTCTTTTTTTTGTTTGACAAGCAGCAGGTTATAAATTCATCACTTCCGTGTTATATACAACTCTAACACGACCTCTAACATAGTATCTAATTCATTCTAACGCCAAGATTCCTAAGGAGTTTGAACCTTTGCACCGTGCTTTTGGTACGATGTGCACAGTCGTATCATAGCACGTAAACCCGGCTTACAGTCCGAGTGTGCATAAGGAAGGTTAAGCCATAATACGACGATATACTATGGCTCAAAAATTAAATGGAGAAAAGAAACTATGCGACAGGGAACTGCTTGAAAAGATCCTCAGCATAGTAGAGAGACAGGAGAAACTGCCGCCTCCGGCTCACCAAGGCGAACACCGTCTATATGACAACAAGTCTTTGATGGAGAAGTTGAACATCAAAGATAAGTATCTTAAAAAGTTGCGAGACAACGGTTATCTCGGCTACTCGCGTGAAGGTGATAAATACT
>URMA01000142.1 GCA_900548875.1 uncultured Porphyromonadaceae bacterium
CCGGCGAGATGTGGCCGATGGAAAGTCCCGAAGTGCCGCCGGAGAAACGTCCGTCGGTAATCAGGGCGCATTCCTTGCCCAAATGGCGCGACTTGATGTAGGATGTCGGGTAGAGCATTTCCTGCATGCCCGGTCCGCCTTTCGGCCCTTCGTGGGTGATGACTACCACATCGCCTGCAACGACTTCTCCGCCCAGGATTCCGTCGACGGCTTCTTCCTGCGATTCGAAAACTTTTGCCGTTCCGCGGAAGTGGAAGATGCTTTCGTCGACTCCGGCCGTCTTGACAACGCAGCCGTCGAGGGCAATATTGCCGTAGAGCACGGCCAGTCCACCGTCTTTGACGTAGGCATGCTCGAAATCACGGATACAGCCAGTGGCTCGGTCGGTGTCGAGTGCGGTGTAATAGCTTTCCTGACTGCCGAGTTTCAGGTTATGCACGCCGCATGGCGCGGATTTCCATAACTTCTCGGCTTCCGGACCGAACTTATCGCCGTCGATCGCATATTGGCTGATGGCTTCTTGCAGTGTCAGTCCGTCGACACGCTTGCAGGACGTGTCGATGATATTTTGTTTGCTCAATATGCTCATGATGGAAAGGATGCCTCCTGCCCGGTTCACGTCCTGAATGTGGTAGGCTGAGTTGGGAGCAACTTTACACAGCACTGGAGTGTGGCGTGAAAGACGGTCGATGTCAGCCATAGTGAAGTCGGCTCCTGCTTCGTGGGCTACGGCAAGCAGGTGGAGCACCGTGTTGGTGCTGCCGCCCATGGCTATGTCGAGCGTCATGGCGTTGAGCATTGCCTGGCGTGTGGCTATGTTGCGTGGCAGAACAGAATCATCGTCCTCGTCGTAGTAGGCATGGCAGTTCCTTACGATGGTTTCAGCTGCCTTGCGGAACAGTTCCTTACGGTTGGCGTGGGTGGCTACAATCGTACCGTTGCCCGGAAGTGCCATGCCGATGGCTTCGTTCAGGCAGTTCATGGAGTTGGCTGTAAACATGCCCGAGCACGAACCGCATGTAGGGCAGGCAAGACGCTCGAGTTTGCTGACGGTTTCATCGTCCACCGAACTGTCGGCCGAGTCAATCATCACGTCAATCAGATCGAGTGCCCGGTTTCCGAGGTGTCCGGCTTCCATCGGTCCGCCCGATACGAAGATGGTCGGTATGTTCAGACGCATGGCAGCCATCAGCATGCCGGGAGTGATTTTGTCGCAGTTGCTGATGCAGACCATTGCGTCAGCCTTGTGGGCATTTACCATATATTCCACACTGTCGGCGATCAAGTCGCGTGATGGCAATGAATAGAGCATTCCGTCGTGGCCCATGGCGATTCCGTCGTCAATGGCTATTGTGTTGAATTCGGCGGCGAAGCATCCGAGTTTCTCAATTTCCTGTTTTACGAATTGTCCGATTTCGTGCAAATGCACGTGTCCCGGTACAAATTGTGTAAACGAGTTGACAATAGCGATAACCGGTTTCCCGATTTGCTCCTCTTTCATTCCGTTTGCGCGCCATAATGCTCTTGCTCCTGCCATTCTTCTGCCGGCAGTGCTGGCGGCGCTTCTAAGTGGTTTGCTCATTTTTTCACTTTATCTTAACAAAAAACCTTTCCATATATTCATAAGGAAAGGTCAATAGTTACTAACTAAAATATAGGGTAAGAATTACCGTTCCTCTTTTGCCGGTTTAGCGACGACTAGAGAAATTAGAGAAATAATACCGATAATTCCTATGTTATTTGCTTTCATCTTTAAATCGTAATTCTTATTACGCTTGCAAATGTAAAGTGAATATTTTAAAATACCAAATATTTTTCAATAAATGTGGGTAAAATCTTATAAAATGATATTCCAGCATACTGTCGCAGGGGGATGTGTAACAATTTATTTGATGTTTTATTACCATTCTATAAAAATATTCGTGAAATACATGAAAAAATATTAATTTTGCACAGAATTTAAAATACCTATAATAATTGCGTTAAGATGGAATGGTTAACATCCTTGTTTACTGAACCGACGATAGCACACGACATCTTGGTTTATTCCATTGTGATAGCCTTAGGTGTGTTGCTTGGAAAAGTAAAGATTTTTGGCGTATCGCTGGGGGTCACTTTTGTGTTATTTGTCGGAATTGTACTGGCTCATTTCGGATTCACCCTTAGTAGTGACACATTACTGAAGTTTATTCGTGAGTTCGGATTGATTCTGTTTGTTTTTTCGATTGGTATTCAGGTTGGTCCCGGTTTCTTTTCTTCCTTTAAAAAAGGAGGAATGCAGATGAACTTGGTTGCTACAATCGGTATATTGTTGAATGTGGGGATTGCATTGGCTATTTTTTATTTTGATGGCTCTCTGACAATTCCTCAAATTGTCGGTATCCTCTCCGGTGCCGTTACAAATACTCCGGGATTGGGTGCTGCTCAGCAGGCCTTGGACGGTATGCCTGGCAAATATCCGACAGGAGCCGACGACATGTCAATGGGATATGCGGCTGCTTATCCGCTGGGTGTAATCGGTATTATTCTTTCGATGATTTTACTGAAGATTTTCTTCAAAATCAAGTTGGAAAAGGAAATGAAGGAAATCGAGGATGAGAAGGAATCCAGCCAGCTGAAACCTCACGTGGTGACGTTTATGGTAGAAAACCAGCTGATCAATGGAAGAAATTTGAAAGAACTTCACGATATAATCGACCACAATTTTGTCGTTTCCCGTGTTAAAAAGGCGAACGGCGAAATCATTATACCGAATGCCGACACGGTTTTGCAGTGTGGCGATTCGCTGTTGATTGTTTGTTCCGTGCAGGATGAACCGGTGTTCCGCTCCGTTATCGGTCAGGTGATTCAGGAAGACTGGGAAACTTCTCCGGGGCTGGTCGTTTCACGCCGTATCCTCGTGACAAAGAGCGAATACAACGGCCGCAAGTTGGGTTCGATGCGTCTGCGCATGGGATACAAACTGAACGCGACGCGCGTCAACCGTGCCGGTGTCGACTTGCTTGCAAGCCCGAACTTGACGTTGCAGGTGGGCGACCGCATTACCGTTGTGGGTAATCCTGACGACATCAACCGTCTGGCAACACGTTTGGGTAACTCCATGAAACGTCTACACGAGCCGAATATGGTGACAATGTTCATTGGTATTTTCCTCGGTATCGTGGTCGGGTCAATTCCTATTGCTCTTCCGGGCATGTCGGCCGACTTGATGCTGGGACTTGCCGGTGGTCCGTTGGTGGTGGCTATCCTTTTGAGCCGCTTTGGCTATAAGTTGAAACTCGTCACCTACACTTCTTCCAGTGCAAGCTTGCTGTTGCGGGAAATCGGCATCTGCTTGTTCCTTGCGTCTGTCGGACTTGCTGCCGGTGAGAAATTCTACGATACGGTGTTCAATGCCCAAGGTTTGCGTTGGGTAATGTGGGGCTTTATCATCACATTTATTCCGCAGATGGTGATGGGCGTTTTTGCAAGAATGAAATTCAAGTTTAACTACTTGTCGATTCTCGGTATCATGTCAGGTAGCTATACCGACCCCCCTGCATTGGCTTATTCCAACAAGGTGGCCAACAACGATGCTCCTGCCGTAGCCTATTCAACAGTTTATCCGTTGACAATGTTCCTTCGAGTCGTCACGGCGCAACTCATTGTGCTGATATTTGCATAGCGAAGGATTGACAATAACAAAAACGCCTGCCGAAACCACGATGGTTTCAGCAGGCGTTTTTGTTATCCATAAAGTCGTTTCAATTAGGTTTGAAATTGCTCCGCACCCGAGGTGCGTCCGCATTGTCAAGAGGGAATGTTGTGATGTCTTTGTTGCTCCTCGCCGGACACACCTGGGGTGTGTCCCTACGGTTGCGTGAGTTTCGGTAATGTCTCTACGGTTGCCTGTTGAGGGTATCGTTATAACAGTCACGGTCCCATCTTGCTACATTGTTTTGTATGTATTCGGATATATTATTGCCGTCATGAATTCCGCGGATAATGTGGTCGTGGTACCGGCTTTGCCATCCGAATTCGATTTCATGTCGTTTGGCAAAGAGTGTAACTGATTGTTTGAATCCACCGACTACAACACTTAATGCAGCACGTTGCGATGGCATGCTTCCGGAGTTTTTTGTTGGGGATTCAATGCTAATGATGGCATGAATATGGTTTGGCATGACCACGAATAGTGGTACTTGTGCGTATTTGTAATGCAACGGCAGTTCTTTCATAGCATTGGTTGCAAATATTCCAATGTGCGAAAGTTTCATCTCGCCATTTTCTATTTTCCCTAAATAATGTTTGTGCCCTTTGGTGCAAATGGTGACGAAATAATCCCCATCATTGTAATCATGGAAAGCGGCTCGGGGGCTTTTGCGCTGTATGAATGTCGGCTTATTTGTCGACAGGCTATCGATTCTTAATTTGCAGTCGTCCGTGTCGTTCATCGTATTGTCATATTTAAATTATTGCTGTCCGATAAAACCGATTAAAGATAAAAATGTACTGCTCGACCATTG
>URMA01000143.1 GCA_900548875.1 uncultured Porphyromonadaceae bacterium
GATGTCAGCCCTATTTTTATACTTTTGCAAAATTTTTATCGGACAGCAATAGTTTGAAATATACGATACGCGAACCTCGTCCGAACGGAGGCAGCAATTCTTTTCCGTCGGGCCATACGGCAACGGCCTTTATGGGTGCCGAACTGGTTCGAATGGAATACAAGGATGCTTCCGTATGGTACGGAGTGGGCGCTTATGTGGTGGCTTCCGGTATCGGAGTGCTTCGTGTTTGGAACGAACGTCACTGGGCAACAGATGTGCTGGCCGGTGCCGGCATCGGAATTTTGAGCGCGCGTGTGGCTTACTGGCTGCTGCCGTTCGAACGCCGTCTGTTCGGGCTCGACAAGAAGAAAAACGCGTCGGACATGGTGGCCGTTCCCTATTACAGTCCCGGCGACCGCACTTTCGGGGCTTCGCTTGCCCTGACATTCTAAAGTTGTGGAAGGGGAATGTGGCTTTTCGGCACGAATGTTGTTTTCTTGCTACGGCTTGTCGTCAAAAAATTGTACCTTTGCGTCTGATTTTTACGATTGTAAACCATAGACAAAAGTTAGATGACAAAATTACCTTCACCTTTGGTGGCGTTCGTACCCATTGTGATAATGGTCGTACTGCTTTATTTCGCTATCAGTACTTTCGGCAGTGATGCCCTGAACGGAGCAAGTCAGATTGTTCTTCTGGTGGTAAGTGCAATATGCGTGCTCATTGGTATGCTGTTCTACAAAGTGGAATGGCAGGAATTCGAAAACGACATAGTCCGCAATATCAAGGGCGTAGCTTCGGCATTGATTATTTTGCTGATAATCGGTGCCTTGAGCGGTTCGTGGATGGTGAGCGGCGTGGTTCCTACGCTGATTTCCTACGGCATGCATATCATTCATCCGAAATTTTTCCTTGCGTCGGCATGTCTTATCTGTGTGCTGGTGTCGGTCATGACGGGCAGTTCGTGGACGACGATAGCCACTATCGGTATCGCCCTCATGGGAATAGGGCAGGCACAGGGCTATTCCGACGGCTGGATTGCCGGTGCCATCATTTCCGGCTCCTATTTCGGCGACAAAATTTCACCGCTTTCCGAAACCACGGTGCTGGCATCGTCGGTGACGAAAACACCGCTGTTCCGCCATATCCGCTACATGATGATAACCACCGTGCCGTCGATTGTCATCACGCTGATTGTGTTCACGGTGGCCGGACTGAGCGGCTCGATGGCCGACAGTTCGCAGATTGACCTGATAGAGCGGGAACTCGGCCAGCGTTTTGTCATTACGCCGTGGCTCTTGCTCGTGCCCGTCATTACGGGTGTGCTGATTGCCCGCCGCGTACCGTCGATCGTGACACTGTTTGTGTCCACGCTGCTGGCCGTAGTCGCTGCGTTGGTATTCCAGCCCGCCAATCTGCGTGAAATAGCCACAGGCAGCGAAAATGTCCTTTTTGAAGGCGTTATCCGAACGCTGACCGTGAGCACTAACCTGGTAACCGGCAATACGATGGTCGACGAACTGATTGCCACGCGCGGCATGTCGGGAATGATGAACACCGTGTGGCTGATTCTCTGTGCTATGTGTTTCGGCGGCGCCATGACGGCCGGGGGAATGCTTCAGAGCATCACGTCGATGTTTGCCCGCATGATGAAGAACACCTTCTCCATCGTCACTTCCACCGTCTGCTCGGGCCTGTTTCTCAATGTGGCGACGGCCGACCAGTATATCAGCATTATTCTTACCGGAAACATGTTCCGCAAGTCCTACGAAGAGAAAGGCTACGAAAGCTGTCTGCTCAGCCGTACCGTAGAAGATTCCGTAACGGTCACGTCGGTGCTTGTTCCGTGGAATTCCTGCGGCTTGACACAGTCGACGGTGCTCAGCGTGCCGACACTGACCTATCTGCCGTACTGTGTATTCAACTATCTCAGTCCGCTGATGAGCATTATCGTTGCCGCTATCGGCTACAAGATTGCCCGTCTGCGTAAAAAGTAGAGGCCCGTTCGCCATCGGTTGCCGCGTCTTCAAATCCCTCATGGATTTTAGAAATAATTAAATAAAATACCGGGGAATTTTAACGGATTAATTCGGGTAAATTTGTATCTTAGCAAAGTAAAACATGGATGATACAAATCAACTCTTCAATATGGAAAACAGATATTGTGTGATTATGTGCGGCGGAATTGGCAGCCGGTTCTGGCCGTTCAGTAAGACGGCCGCTCCAAAGCAGTTTCTTGACTTTTTTGGAACGGGACGTTCGTTGTTGCAGATGAGTTATGACCGCGTCAGCGATATTGTTCCGATGCGAAACATCATTATCGTGACAAACGAGATGTATGCTCCTCTTGTAAAGGAACAGCTTCCGGAATTGCGCGACAACCAGATATTGTTTGAACCTGATCGCCGGAATACGGCCCCCTGCATTGCATGGGCCGCCTACCACATCCGTGCCATCAATCCGAATGCCGTGATGCTTGTAACTCCTTCCGACCATCTTATCCTCAAGGAAGACGCCTTCCGAAAGGCGGTGCTGAAGGGTTTTGACTTCGTTTCCAAGCATTCCAGCCTGCTCACGATGGGCATCAAGCCCAACCGTCCGGAAACAGGCTACGGCTATATACAGGTCAGCCACGAGGGTTCGCCGGTAGAAGGCATTGAAAAAGTCAAGACATTCACCGAAAAGCCGGATATGGAACTGGCAAAGGTATTTTTGGAAAGCGGCGAGTTCTTTTGGAATTCGGGCATGTTCATGTGGTCGGTAAATTCCATTATCGACGCATTCCACGAATATGCTCCGGAAATTGCCATGCGTTTCGACAAGGGACTCGGCAAATTCGGCACCCCGAAGGAAATGGAATTTATCAACAAGGAGTTTCCTGCCTGTCAGAACATATCCATCGACTATGCCGTCATGGAAAAGAACAACAACGTGTATGTGCAGTGTGTTGACCTTGGCTGGAGCGATTTGGGCTCGTGGGGAGCACTCTACGAAAAGTCGCCGAAGGCCGACAACGGCAATGTGATGCGCAACTGCAAGACCGTTATCAACAACTGCGAAGGAAACATATTTGCCGCCAAGACGGAAAAGCTGATTGTTGCTTCCGGGCTGAAAAACTATATCGTGGCCGACAATGGCAACATTCTGTTGATTTGTCCGCTCGACGAAGAGCAGAAAATCAAGCAGTATGTGAATGAAGTGAAAGCCAACTTCGGCGGGCCTGCCGCAAATTGCAGCTTTTTCAGATGGTCATTTGTCTCCACAAAGGCGGCCAGCTCGTCCGCCTGGCGGGCAAAGGCACGCACCACGCGCGCGCCGACGTAGTTTTCGCGCGTCAGCAGCGTCACACGGTCCAAGCCGTTCTGGGCCTCATGGTAGATGGGCACGGTCACGCGCATGATGGCCCATATAATAAGCGACACCATAATCGTAACGCCGATGAAAAGCAGCGTCAGCTTCCGACTGATGGAGAACGCCATAATAAGCGCGCCGATCACGATGAACGGCGAGCGCAGCAGCAGACGCAGCGTCAGGTTGACGCCGTTCTGTACCTGATTGATGTCGCTCGTCATGCGGGTGACAAGCGTCGGGGTGCCAATGCCGTCCAGCTCGCTGTAGCTCAGCGTGCCAATATGGCGGAACAGGTCCTTGCGCAATGCCGTGCCAAAGCCCAGCGCCGCCTTTGCGGAGAACCACTGTGCCGTCAGGCCAAGCCGATAGCAGCCAGCAGGACCAGCAGGCCGCAGCGCGTCCAGATGAAGGCTGCATCCTCATTTTTGATGCCCGTGTCGATGATGCTGGCAATGACCAGCGGCACAAACAATTCAAAACAGGCTTCCAGCATCTTGAAAAGCGGCGCTAACAGGGCTTGTTTCTCATAGCCTTTGATGTAGCGCATCAATTTGTGCATTGAAAACCACCTCATACGTAAAAATAAAAACAATCAGCTTATTATACCACGGTTTTCTCAATTTGTCTTGCAGAATCCCCCAGATTTCGATGATTATTTATTGGCCCGGCGTCTATACTTTCAATGGGTACTTTTCAGAGGAGGATTTGCAGATGTTCTGGGTCTACAGATATAAAGGTTTTTCCTTCACAGCGGCGCGCACCGTGCACACGGCGCTGGTGCTGGCGGGGCAGCAGGGGTGCAGCCAGGCGGATACCGGCCATTTGCTGCTGGCGCTGGTGCAGACAGCACAGGGGACAGCGGCGGATTTTCTGCGCCGCAAGCGGGTGACATCCACCGCCCTGGCCGAGCATACCGCCGCCCACGCGGCGGGGCGTCCGCGCCGCCTGC
>URMA01000144.1 GCA_900548875.1 uncultured Porphyromonadaceae bacterium
TACGGCGGTTTGACCATCTTGTCGGAAATCAGAAAAAGCCTGCCCGAATATGACTATATCTATTTAGGCGACAATGCGCGTGCGCCTTACGGAAGCCGTTCGTTTGATGTTGTCTATAAGTTTACGCTTCAGGCTGTGCGCTATCTCTTCAGTCAGGGCTGTCGGCTGGTTATTCTGGCTTGCAACACGGCTTCGGCGAAGGCCTTGCGCACTATCCAGCAGAACGATTTGCCGAAAATCGATCCGCAGCGCAGGGTGCTTGGCATTATCCGTCCGACGGTAGAAATGCTGGGAACGGTGACGAAGAGCGGTGAAATCGGCATATTGGGGACGGCGGGTACGATTCAGAGCCAGAGCTACCCGATGGAAATAGCGAAAATGTATCCTTCGTTCCGCACTTACGGGCAGGCTTGTCCGATGTGGGTGCCCCTGGTGGAATATCAGGAGGCAAATTCCGACGGGGCCGACTATTTTGTCGACAAGTATATTCGAGAGCTTTTTGCACAGTCGGCGGGTATCGATACCGTCATTCTGGGGTGTACCCACTATCCGTTGCTCTATTCGAAAATCATGAAATATATGCCTGATGGTGTCACCGTGATTCGTCAGGGGCATATCATTGCCGAGAGTCTGAAGGACTATCTGCACCGGCATCCGGAAATGGAAGTGCGTTGCGGAAAGGGTGGCAGTTGCCGTTACCTGACGACGGAGTCGGCCGAAAAATTCTGCTCCATGGCTTCCGTGTTTCTCGACGAGCCGGTGGAAGTGGAACAGATTGAATTGGTGTAAAAACAGATATGACTAAATAAAAACAGTGTTATGAGTAATATGTTTAGAAAAGTATTGATGAGTGCGGCTATGCTGGCATCGGTTGCGTTGGTGTCATGCGACAAAAATGAGCCGGATAATACCGTGACAGTCGATATGGTTTATTCACAATTTGAATACAATGAAAGCGGAGTGTGGAAAGAATGCCTGAATCCCGACATGGGTGATGTCACTTGCCAGAATGTGCAGTTCTCACACCAGGCCATAGCTTCCGACTATGGTAACTATTGGTTCGGTTTCTGCCCGAGCCGTTCGCAGGACATGGCCGACTATTCCGACGGAAACTGGATTGAGCATCAGTGGAACGTGATGAGCGGCGGCGGTGTTTCCGGTATCGGAACTCCGTATCTTGTGGCCTGTTGGAGCACGATGGATCCGATGGACGATCCCGAGGCTTCGTCCTTGCGCATTTCCTACAACAACGGTACGGAATTCACTCCGGAATCCGTTTACGTGAACAACAGCTCCTATGCCTACTATGTGGTGAAGGGTGGCAGCAGCTACAGCGTGAAATTCGATAGCGGCGACTGGTTTAAGGTGCAGTTCTACGGTTATACTGCTTCGGGCGAAATTGTAGGACCGGTTGAATACTATTTGGCTGACTACCGTTCGCAGAACGAGAGCGATTGGGTGCTGGTAAAGGACTGGCAGCTGGTTGACCTTTCCGCCCTTGGCAAGGAAGGCCCGCTGAAATATATGTTCGTCCGTATGGATTCCAGCGATTCCGGAATGTGGGGCATAAATACTCCGGCGTATTTCTGCATGGACCAGCTTAAAATTGCATTGTAGCGGTCCGTATCGTTTTGCCTGCAAAAAGATTTTGGGGAGCACGTCAGTCGGCGTGCTCTTTTTTTGTGGATAGGTGCTATGTTTTGGCAATTTTTGTGTAAGTTTGCAGTTGCTTGATTGTAAAAAACAACACAACCAGATATGAAAGAAACTGTGAAAAATTTGGAAGCGCTGCGTGCCGTGATGCGCAGCAAACATGTCAGTGCGGTCATTGTGCCGGGTACTGACCCGCACCAGAGCGAATATGTGAATGACCATTGGAAACTGCGTGATTGGGTGACAGGTTTCACGGGATCGAACGGTACGGCTGTCGTTACGCTTGACGCTGCCGGCCTATGGACGGATTCCCGCTATTTCCTGCAGGCTGAAATAGAGCTCGCCGATTCTGGCGTGGTATTATATAAGGAGGAAATGCCGGGTGAGCCGACCATCAACGAATGGCTTGCCGAACATTTGGGCGAAAACGATGTGCTGGCCGTTGACGGACGTTTGTTCTCACTGGTTCAGGCAAACCGTCTGGAGCAGTTCTGTGGAGAAAACGGCTTCCGCTTTGCCGCCGATTTCGACCCGTTCAAGGATATTTACAAGGACCGTCCGGAATTGCCATTGGATGCGATATTCGAGCACGAAGTGAAATATGCCGGTGAAAGCACGGAAAGCAAAATCAGCCGTGTGATGGCCGTAGTGGAAAAGCAGGGTGCGGAAGCGCTGTTGCTTTCAGCTCTCGATGAAATTGCCTGGATTTTCAATATTCGTTGCAACGACGTGGACTACAATCCGGTTGCCATTTCCTACGCCTATGTTTCCGAGGACCGCAATGTGCTGTTCATTGATCCGCGTAAAGTGGATGCAAAGGCAGCCGAATATCTGAAATCTTGCCATATCGACGTGTTGCCGTATGACGGGCTTCAGGATTTTCTCGGCAAGCTGAAAAATGTGACCATTATGCTCGATCCGAACAAGACGAGCGATACGGTGGCCCGCTGGATTCTTAACTGTGGCGTGGCTTACGCCGCTTCACCGGTGGCTCTGCCAAAGGCTGTCAAGAACGAAGTGCAGATTGAAGGCACACACAAGGCAATGGAACGCGACGGCGTGGCGTTGGTAAAACTCTATATGTGGCTGGAAAAGGCTGTAGCCGCAGGCGGTGTCAACGAATTGGACGTTGCTGCAAAGGCCATCGAATTCCGTTCGGAAAGTCCGTTGTATCGTGGCGAGAGCTTTGAAATGATTCCGGGATACAAGGAACACGGAGCTATCGTACACTATTCGGCTACGAAGGAGTCGGCTTCCGAGTTGAAGCCCGAAGGCTTGCTGCTGGTTGATACGGGTGCACAGTATCTTGACGGAACAACCGACATTACACGTACGGTGGCATTGGGTGTTCCGACAGAAGAAGAGCGTCACGACTATACGTTGGTGCTGAAAGGCCATGTGACCCTTGCTTCTGCCATCTACCCTGAAGGTACGCGCGGAAGCCAGCTTGACGCACTTGCCCGTCAGTTCCTGTGGAAAGAATGCATGACGTTCTGGCATGGAACGGGCCACGGTGTAGGCCATTTCCTGAATGTGCACGAGGGACCGCAGAATATCCGTTTGAACGAAAATCCGACAGTGCTGGTGGAAGGCATGATTACTTCCGACGAACCGGGACTCTATAAAACCGGCAAGCATGGTATCCGAATCGAGAACCTTATCCTTGCCCGCAACTACCGCGAAACGGAAGAATTCGGCAAGTTCATGAACTTTGAGGTGCTGACTTTGTTCCCCTACGACAGCAAGCTGATTGATGTGGCATTGCTTTCGGACGAAGAACTGGCATGGGTGAACAACTATCACAAGACGGTGCGCGAGCGTCTGACTCCGTATTTGAATGCCGAACAGCAGGCATGGCTGAACGAAAAGACTAAAGAACTGAAAAAATAAAAAATATAGAAATATGGCATTGATTAAATCAGTAAGAGGATTCACGCCGGTAATCGGCAAGGATTGCTTTATTGCCGAAAACGCCACAATAGTAGGCGAGGTGACAATGGGCGATGAATGCAGCGTGTGGTTCAACGCCGTGCTGCGCGGCGATGTGAACACCATCAAAATCGGTAACCGTGTGAACATTCAGGACGGTTCGGTGCTTCATACGCTCTACCAGAAGTCGACAATTGAAATTGGCGACGATGTGTCGATTGGCCACAATGTGACTATCCACGGTGCGAAGATTCACGATTTGGCATTGATTGGCATGGGCTCGGTGCTCCTCGACGGTGTAGAAGTGGGCGAGGGTGCGCTGGTGGCTGCCGGCAGTGTGGTTTCGCCGAACACGAAAATCGGCCCTCATGAATTGTGGATGGGTGTACCTGCCCGATTCAAGAAGATGGTGGACCCTGTGCAAGGACGCGAAATCAACCAGCGTATTGCGCACAACTATCTGATGTATTCCAAGTGGTACGAAGAAGACGAGCCGAAGGCTGAATAGGCCCTCGTGTCCGATTGATGGAATAAATAATACGGGGCTGTGTCAAAATTGGCGCAGCCTCTGTTTTTCATAACATGCTGAAAAACATAAAACAAAGCCCTTACTTTCACAAGCGAGGGCTTTG
>URMA01000145.1 GCA_900548875.1 uncultured Porphyromonadaceae bacterium
AGTTCAAGACTACAAAGTTCTTCTGCAAGACGGATTTCGATATGAAGGAGATAAAAGCGGAGGAAGCGGCCTATGTACCGCTACCGAAGTTCTACACCTTTAAGTCGAGGGAGGAACGGGAACGCATCTTGTATAAAAATTTCATACAAGTCGGACAGGATGTAAAAGACATGATAACGGATGTACTGAACAAGCGTGGGGCGAAATAAATCAAAATCCCTGCAATAATCACGAAATTATTGCAGGGATTTTTATATTCAATTTCAGTTACCCAAAATCTTGTGGGCATAAAGCCGGTTTTACGGACGTAAATGAATTATCTGACAGTTTCCGATTTGGAATCGTTTTCCGATAGCAGATTTTGTAATTTGTCGATGTCCGGTAGAGTCTTGCGCAGATTCTCCGGCATTTCTTGGGCTGTGCGGTATGTCGCCACGCCCATAGGCTTATCATAGTCGCGCACCATGATTTCGACAAACTTGCGGTTGGCATCCTGGCATAGGACAATACCGATTGAAGGGTTCTCGTGCGGTTTCTTGTCGGTCATGTCATACACCGTCAGGTAGCCGCTAAGCTGTCCGAGATAATTCGGGCGGAACTTGCCCCGTTTCAACTCCACGATTACGCTGGCATTCAGTTCTCTGTTGAAGAATACAAGGTCAGCAAACATTTCTTCTCCGGCAACTATCAGGCGATGCTGACTGTCGATAAAAGTGAAGTCGTTTCCAAAACGGAGAATGAACTGCTTGATATTGGTTACGATTTGGTTTTCGATGACCTTTTCGTTCCAGTCCTGTTCGCGTTCTCCCACATTCTCCAGATTAACCATTTCGAGCATATACTCATCCTTGAACGCCAATATCGCTTTTACGGCATAAATGGCTTCGGGCAGCACTTGAAGGAAGTTGCTCGGCAAAGATCCGCGATTTGAATAGATGTCTTCTTTCAAGTAATTTTTGAGAGAGGATAGCGACCACGCATTTTGAGCGGCACAATGGATATAGAACAACCGTTCCGCGATGTCTTTTGAACGAGTCAGGATTTCAATATGATGTGAAAAGCTGATCTTGACAAAATCGTCCCAGGTAAATTCGGTATTGACCGGTTGCCCGATAAGTTGCAGCAGTAGATGCTCGTCAATATCCAATTCGCCCAACGCTGTTGGATGAATTAAAGCCGTACCCTTTTCCGACGAATGGTTTTCCAATTCGCCCAACACTGTTGGACGAATTAAAAACGTCCTCCATTCCTCATAGAATGAGCGCATCCGTTTCAACCCCGATTCAGAAAAGCCGTGCAGACCGGGCAACTCCCGTTGAAGGAGCTTTGATATGGTAGGCAATGCTTTAGTACCCCAACAGCCGATGCGGGAATTTTCAGACACGAATTTCCCCACTCCAAAATACAACGAGAGAGTTTCTTTGTTGACCGCAGCCGCACTTCTATACCGGCAGCGTTCGATGGCATGTTTGATTATCTCTACTGCCTCTGCATATTGTGTATAATCCGATGGGATAACCTGTTGTTCCATATACATACGTTTTTGTGCCGCAAAGGTACGAAAAATACGGGATATACAGGGCAGAATGCCAACATATTATAGTGCCGCGTGGGTCTTATTCGGTATTTTTAGCGTTCCGGTGTCTTGCACTCGCTTTGCTGCCAATCTACTCACTCAGATGTTCATGCGTCTGGGGCGTGCCGAGAAAGCTGGTAGCGGTGTGGATAAGATTGTGAGCGGTTGGCAGTCTTTGGGTTGGCCGCTTCCTACTGTAGCCGAGGAAACACGTCCGGACTATGTTGTGCTGACCTTGCAGTTAGGGATGAAAACCCGACAAGAAAACCCGCAAGAAAACCTCGCAAGCAGGATTTGAGAAAAGAGCAAATCTTGGAGTTCTGTGTTGAGCCGCAATACCTATCTGATATTTTGCAACATTTAGGATTGAAAGATAGGGAAAATCTTATGGAGGTCTATATCAATCCGATGATTGGTACAGGGGTATTGGAAATGACGGAGCCGGACAATCCCACAAGCCGTAACAACGGTAAAAGTGGAACAAGGACTTCAAAAGTGAGTTTATAATAGGATATTGCGGCTTGGACGCATCCAACCGCACACGAAAACACCGCCCACGTAGAAAAATGGGCGGTGTTATTCGGTCGCTCGCTTATTCAGGCTCGTGTACCGCTTAAAAGTACGGCAAGTTGCCGGTCGCAGAATTTGTCGTATTCCTCTTTGTCCGTACCGCTTTCGACGGCTCGGTCAATGACATCGCCCAACTCGTCGAAGCATACTTCCTCATTGACGCACTCCGCACCGTTCTCTTTCAGCAGATATACCTCATAATAATCGGAGCCGTTGAGTGCGATAACGACATTTCCGGCGTGCAACCGCCCGTTTACTTTAATCCGCAATGCCGGCAAATCCCGGAATACCGTAGCGACAAAATCGCCGATTCCCCACGACATAAGAATGGGCATGGGTGTAAGTGATACCAATTGTTCTTTGATGGTCTGTGCGATGTGCATTACATACTCTTTATCCATAACTTTGATTTTTAATATGATTATTGATTTATGTTAGTTGAACCATTCGGGGTTATCCTCTTTTAATTCCGTGATGAGTTCATCGTCCGGTAATTTGAGGGTTTTCGCATCGGTGAAAAAGAAAACCTCGTCATATATTTGTTCGGCTTCCTTACTTGCAAAACCTTCGTTTTCGTCCTCGAAACTGCCCGGATGAAGTGCATCGAGCAGAGCGGTAGAGCCGATAAGTAATTCTTCACATTCGTTTTCCGGATAATCACCGGGCATGCCATTTTCTTTAAGCCAGTCACAGACTGAATCAAAGGATTCTGATTCGTCCATACGATCCAAAATCCACTGAGAGAATTTGGCAGTATCCCTGTGGTCATAAAGATATTGTGCGTCTTTAGCCTGAATGGGACTTCCGTTTATATATCTGTATTGAGTGTCCGGTTTTCTCCGTAAAAGGGTGCAGCTGTCCATAGCAGAGTCTTTTATATAGTTACCGATTAACTCAACAAAATAGGGTGCTTCCTTTTTGCCAAACGAAATGAAAGGAAATAGCCCCTTGGCATATTCTGTGAATTCCAAATTCCGTTCTCCTTTCATGTATATTTCCAAACTTCCGAGTGCATCCGAGAGCATCCGTGGAATCCGAATTTCAAAGATGCCAAATTGGTATTATGTGCATGTAAGGAAGTTGGATATGAGATTCATCTCATTAAATACATCTTTACTGTAAATTATATCAGATTTCTTGGTGTATAACAAGAAAGTCTGTAGAAAGGGGGATGCGACATGGCTAAGAACACAAAACAGACTTCACGTCCGGTAGCTTCAAAAGCAAGCAAAGTTCTTCGTGACGGTCGTTACAGCAAGACATCAAAGTCCGTAGCTGGAAGTGCGTTGTCACAGGCTAGACCTAAGAAAAAATAGGTCAACAAAAAAGTGGGCAGAGAAGAATTTGAACAATCCGCCTGCCCCTCCCGGAAGGGAGTAAATACACTTCGTCAGAGCTTTTGCAACAGTAACGATAGATTGACAAGCGAACAAATGTTCGATATAATAAATCATCGCTACATTAGGATTAGGTCACGGAACAAGTGCAAAGGATAATGAAATTATAATGGTCGGTTTGACTTTCCCTTTGGCTGGCCTCTTACGGGAGGCGAATATAAATGCATGAAGTGCATGTGGCTTGTCCATGTTGTAAAAATAAACGATTGTTTGACGCAGATCCAGAAGAAACAATAGGAATCATTAAGATTAAATGTCCACTTTGTAAATCTGTGATAGCTGTTAGCTTTCGTAATCAGAGAGTTCGTACTGAGCGAATCGCCGCACGATAGTTAATGTCGTAGCGAGCAAGGCCTGACGAAGTATAGGTGTTAAAAGCACCTGTATTTTGTCAGGCCTTTTTTTGTTGCTTGGAAGAAACCAAGCCAAAAGACCTAACCTATAT
>URMA01000146.1 GCA_900548875.1 uncultured Porphyromonadaceae bacterium
CATGTGCTTCTGGGCGTCGCTGGCGTTTAAAATGGCAGAACCGCCGTTCTATGCCGGCAGCCACATCGTGGGACTGCTCGGTCTGTGCGGCGTGGCCGGTACGCTGACGGCTTCCTTTGCCGGTGCTTATATCCAGCGTGTCGGCGTAAGGCGTTTCAACTTCATCGGAGCTATTCTGCAAATCATAGCCTGGCTGCTGTTCCTGTTTGGAGCCAATCTCTACGCCACGCTCATTGCCGGCATCATGATTATCGACATCGGCATGCAGTGCATCCAGCTCAGCAACCAGGCAACGATGTTCGACCTGAACCCTTCGGCATCCAACCGCATCAACACCATTTTCATGACCACCTACTTTATCGGCGGTTCGCTCGGCACGTTTCTATCGGGAGCGGCATGGTCGCTGTGGGGATGGGAAGGTGTCGTCGCAGCCGGAATACTGCTTTCCGCCTGTTCCCTGACGGTTACAGCCAGCACGAACAAATAAAAATCCTACAAGATTGTTTAATTATCATTATTTTTTCAATTTTATCGCCAATTTTATTATATTTGGAAAATATAGGAGGCGGTTTTGTACTGCAAGTTTGGACACAACAGTTGTACTCCATCCTCCTCTATCACTGAACAACAATACAAACAAGCGATGAAATTATCAAAAATCATATTTGCCATCTGTGGATTTCTTCTTGCCACGATGTCGACCTCTTGTCTCAGCCGATTGCAAACGACAGGAATGGCCAACGGATGGTACGACGTAAAGAATCCGGAACAGAACCTTGTCGGCAGCAAACCCATCGTGCGTGCTTCCGACTTCACAAACCTGCACCTCGATTCGGCTAAAATTCAAGGTTCGGGACAAACCATCTACACCATCACAGGCAATGTCACTGATAAGGAGCAATGGGAAAAGGCCACCCAAAAGGCCGTCGGCTCATACATCGGCTTCATCTACGACAACCGTCTGGTATGTGCCCCACGCATCAACAGTGCCGTCGACAATGGAAAATTCATGATATCCTTTCCTCTTGCCACCCCGCTGGAAGCCGCTGAAAACGTGTATGCCAATCTTATCAGCCAACAAAAGGACAACCCGCTGGGTGCCTGGCAACGGCTGACGTACAAAGGGAAACTGCCCTCAACTTCAGGCCGTGAAGCCGAGTACGAATTGACGGTCAAGAAATTTCAGAACAGCGGCGACGGAACTTTCCTGCTGCGCCTGACTGAAAATGACAACTGCATTTACTATCAGGGCAAACTCTACACGCTGAAGGGCAGTGCCGACAACATCAACGACACAGTCTGGCAATTCATTGCCGACGATACCGCAAAGACCACTTTCAACTTTCTTGTTGAAAACAACGGCAATACGCTCACCGAGCTTAATGCCAAACTCGAACTTCCTGACAATCGGCAGAACCACAGCCTTCAACTGAGTGCAAGAAAATAGCCTTTAAAATTACAACAATAATTCCGGCAACCCGGCCACTCCGAATTTACCCAGTGGTCGGGCTGCCCGTCTATCCCCCGTTACAAACTTAACCCCAAATCGGCCATTAGACGTTGGACGGACTCCATGCCGACGTCAAACTGATTGATTTCAGCCTTTGCCGAAGATGCAGTAGGCTGAATGATTGGCATATGACTTGAAATTAAATTTTGACAGATATGTTATGAACAATAAATTTTTAATTATGATTTACGGTTATATTCGTGTTAGTACAGACAAGCAATGCGCTGAGAACCAGCGTTATGAAATTCGAAAATTTTGCGACAGGCACAATCTGCATGTCGATGTTTGGACGGAAGAGACCGTTTCGGGCACCAAAAAGGTGAACGGACGGAAACTTGGCAGACTGCTCGGCAAAATGAAAAAAAGCGACATCTTAATTTGTACGGAACTTTCAAGACTTGCCCGGAGCATGCTGCTCATCATGTCGATTCTCAACCGATGTATGGAACAGGAAATCCAGGTGTGGACCATCAAGGACAATTATCGGCTGGGATGCGACCTTCCTTCAAAAGTTCTCGCTTTTGCCTTCGGACTCGTCGCAGAAATTGAACGCGACCTGATTTCGCAACGGACCAAAGAAGCGTTGGCAAGGAAAAAAGCTGAGGGAGTGATACTTGGCCGCCCCAAAGGAAGCAAGTCGTCCACCAACAAACTGAGTGGACATGAAGAAGAAATAAAAGCCATGCTAAAGGCCTACATTCCGAAATACAGAATGGCACAAAAGCTTAAAGTGCACCGCAATACGCTTTATAAATATCTTGGGAAATTAGAACTTTCTTCCCATTGAAATCACATGAAAGGCACTATAAAACGTACACTTTTATACTGCAAAAATAGTATATTTTTCCATTATGTGGATAAAATATCTTTGCAAAATGCAAATTCAATCAAAATATCACATTTACAGATTGATACATTACCAAATCTATTATCAATAAGGACCTATATAAAGACATAAATACAGACACGCATATGACTATTTTTTATGTACAATTAAAAGCTAAGCACAAACATCATTAAAAATTCACGAAGATTTTTAATACACGTTTATAAATTAGTATCTCGAATCTCTGGCTTGTGAAAGTCGGAGATTTTTTGCATAAAAAAGTTCCGCAGAACGAAATTCCACGGAACTTTTTTCATTTATCTATAACAACGATTATTTCACGCATTCAAGAATCTGACGTGCTACGGCACCTGTCACCAGTCCGTCTTCACCGAAATGCACGTCACGTTCCACGAAGCGGCGTTCGATTTCGTCGATAACATCCTGACCGATATTCTCTTCGCTCAAGCGGGTAGTCAGTCCCAACGAACGGAAGAAGGCCTCCACACGACGGATTGTTTCGTCGATACGCTCGTCGTGGCTGCCTTCCGTCACGCCAAACACGCGTTCGCCCAATTGCACAATCTTGTCACCCTTTTCCTTGCGCAACACCTGCATGGTTCCGGGCAGCACAATAGCCAGCGTATGGCCGTGAGTCAAGCCCGTGAGGGCAGTCAGTTCGTGACCAATCATGTGAGTCGACCAGTCCTGTTCCACTCCCATGGCGATAAAGCCGTTCAAGCCCATGGTTGCCGACATCATGAAATCGGCCATCAAGTCATAGTCGTGCTGGTTTTCGCGGATTTTCGGAGCGATTTCCACCAACGTCTGCACGATGCCTTCCGCCCAACGGTCCATGACACGCGACTGTCCCGGCTTGGTAAGGTATTGTTCCATTACATGAACGAACGTGTCCGACAAGCCGCATGCCACCTGCTTGGCCGGCAATGAGAAAGTCACCTCCGGGTCAAGAATCGAGAATACGGGATAGTTGGAATAGAACGCATATTTTTCCTTCGTTTCGTGACGGGAAATCACGGCACCGTTGTTCATTTCCGAACCCGTAGCCGGCAAAGTCAATATCGTTGCCAACGGGACAGTCTTGTGAACCGGTTTGCCGGCCATCACCAAATCCCATGCATCGCCATCGTAGAGCAGGCCGGCAGAGATGAGCTTCGTACCGTCGATGACAGAACCGCCGCCGACAGCCAGAAGGAAGTCCACCTTCTCTTCCTTACCCAACGCAATGGCCTTGCGCAGTGTTTCAACTGCCGGATTAGGTTCTATGCCCCAAAATTCTACCGTATGGTGGTTGGCAAGTGCTGCCTTCACCTGGTCGTAGACACCGTTTTTCTTCACACTTCCGCCGCCGAAAGTAATCATCACTTTCTTGTCGGCAGGTATTTCTTTGGCAAGCTGGGCGATAGTGCCCTTGCCCATTATCAGTTTAACCGGATTTTGAAAGCTAAAGTTTTGCATATTGATTGAATAAGTGGTTATTGTTTCTTTTCACCCATGTAAATGGTGCATGTGCCGAATGTCAGCGGATAGCAGCGGCA
>URMA01000147.1 GCA_900548875.1 uncultured Porphyromonadaceae bacterium
CCGCGAGATGAAACGCCTCAACATGAACGCCGTGCGCACGTGCCACTACCCCGACGACGCCCGCTGGTACTCGCTCTGCGACCAATACGGACTCTACGTCGTGGCCGAGGCCAATATCGAGTCGCACGGAATGGGTTACGGTGAGACGACACTGGCAAAGAAAGAAATGTATCTGAAAGCCCACATAGAACGCAACCGGCGTAACGTGGAGCGCAGCTATAACTATCCGAGCATCATTGTCTGGTCGTTGGGTAATGAGGGCGGCTACGGACCTAATTTCGAAGCTGCCTACAAGTGGGTGAAAGCAGCCGATGCTACCCGTCCGGTACAGTATGAACGTGCCGAAAAGCACGGCTTGACCGATATCTATTGCCCGATGTATCTGGGTTATAAGGGATGCGAAGCCTATGCGAAAAACGAGGCAAGCACCAAACCGTTGATTCAATGTGAATATGCTCACGCAATGGGTAATTCGCAAGGCGGTTTCAAGGAATATTGGGACCTAGTGCGCAAGTATCCGAAATATCAGGGCGGATTTATCTGGGACTTTGTGGACCAGTCGTGCCGTTGGACCGGCAAGAACGGTGAGATGATTTATGCCTATGGCGGCGACTTCAACCGTTTTGATGCCAGTGACTATAATTTCTGCGACAATGGTCTTATCAGCCCCGACCGTAAGCCGAACCCGCATACCGACGAGGTGAAATTCTACTATCAGAATATCTGGACCGAAGCCGGCGATTTGAGCAAGGGTGAAGTGAAAGTGCGTAACGAAAATTTCTTCCGCGACCTTTCTGCCTATGCGTTGGAATGGACGTTGTTGAAGGACGGAAAAACGATGCGTAGCGGACGTGTAGACCGTCTTGATGTGGCTCCGCAGGCTGTTGCAACTGTGGCATTGAACTGGGGAAAGACCGACGGTGAAGGCGAATGGCTGCTTAATGTGCGTTATGTGCAGAAGGAGCGCGAAAACCTTGTACCTGCAGGATATGCCGTAGCCAAGATGCAGTTGCCGCTGACGGCCTATAAAGCGCCGGAATTGGCAATAGAAAACGTAGCTGACAAGAACGTGGAAACGACAACGGCGGTAATTGATACGGCGAATGTGAACTGCATCGTGGTGGACGGCGACAACTTCAGTCTGGAATTCAACAAGAAAACCGGCTATATGGACCGTTATACAGTTGGCGGTGTGGACATGATTAAGGACGGTAGTGCGTTGACTCCCAACTTCTGGCGTGCTCCGACCGACAATGACTTCGGTGCTAACTTGCAGAAAAAATTTGCCGTATGGAAGAATCCGGAAATCACGTTGTTGAGCCTTGACAGCAAAATGGAAGACGGCATGGCTGTTGTCAGCGCAGAATACGAAATGAAGGCAGTGAAGGCCAAACTTTTCATTACGTACACGGTTAATAACCAGGGGGCTGTGAAGGTAACGCAGCGGATGGCTGCGACACAGGGTGCCGACGTGCCGAACATGTTCCGCTTCGGTATGCAGCTGGTGATGCCGAAATCGTTTGACCGTATTTCCTATTATGGCCGTGGACCGATTGAGAACTATAGCGACCGCAACCACAGCACCGACCTCGGAATCTATAACCAGACAGTTGACGAACAGTTCTATCCGTATATCCGTCCGCAGGAAAACGGCACAAAGACCGATATCCGCTGGTGGCGTATGCTCAATGCCGCCGGTTGTGGACTGGAATTTGTGGCGGAAGCACCGTTCTCGGCATCGGCGCTTCATTATACCGTAGAGTCGCTCGACGAAGGTCTGGAAAAATGTCAGCGCCACTCTCCCGAGGTGGAAAAAGCCGATTTGACGAATGTGCTGATTGACAAGGTACAGCAGGGACTGGGCTGTGTAAACAGTTGGGGTGCTGTTTCGCAGAAAGAATACATGGTTCCTTACGGCAACTATGAATTCAGCTTTATGATGACACCGCTTTCCGGCAGCATCGCTATTGAATAGCACTGACGGAAAAACGGATACAGGCAATTCGCCCGGAGACGGTGGCTTTCACCGCACTCCGGGCGAATTTTTATTTGTTCCGTTCCCTCAAAAAACGCCTCAGCAGGAAGCAGAGAAAATAAGGGAATGTGTAGAATCCGTTGGCTAAGCCAATATTTTTATAACCGAACTTGATGCCGAATCGGATATCCGGATATTTGTCGTTGGCAATGAGTTTCTTCAATGATGGGGTTGCACCGTCGTTTGCCTTGACCTCGACCGGTATGAGGCTATCCGAATCTCTGACAAAAAAATCCATTTCCAATGCCGGACTGTCCTGTTTGTAGTAGTAAAGCCGATATCCTTGTTTGACAAGCATGTCGCCCACTATGTTTTCATAGATGGCACCCTTGTAAGTGCCGAAATTCCGGTTTGCCCTTAAATCTTCCTGCGCTTCTTCGTCGAGCGAAGCTATCAGCAGGCCGGTGTCTTTGAAATAGATTTTATAGAGTTTCGGGTCGTAATTGCCTTTTAACGGCAGTTCAACCTCGGCCAGACAGTAGCAGGGATTGATGATGCCGGCATCCGTCAGCCATTCGACGACACCGACATATTCACGATTGCGGGCGTTGTGTGAGATTTTTGATATTTGAAAACGTTTGTTCTCTTTTGCGAGAAAGACTGATATGTGGTTGTAGATGTTTTTGATTTTAGCCTTATCCAGTCCGATTGCATATTTGGTGATATCTTCCTCATAGTCGGCAAGCAGTTGGCGTTGGATGGTAAGGGTTCCACTGAAGTTTTTATTTTCGATATAGGTTCTCACTACATCCGGCATGCCGCCGAGTGTCATATAGTCGCGAAAAATGTCGAACAGTGTCTCCAGTTGCAAATTGGAGAAAGATTTTACGTTCAGCATGTGGCTGTAAATGTCTTCAACAAATTCTTCGGAATATCCTTTTGCCCATAGAAATTCTTCAAAATCCATCGAGTGCATTTCGTAATCCTCTTTGTAGCCTACGCTGTTTGACTCTATCTTGTTGTAGTTGATACCCATCAGCGAGCCGGAACAAATTACGTCATAGCGTCGGTCGATACAGAAGAATTTAAGCGAGGTGGCACATTCCGGACATTCCTGCAACTCGTCAAAGAAGATAATGGTGTCGTTCGGAATGAACTTTAATGACGGGTCAAGCAGGGATATGTTTTTGATGACGGTGTCGACTTCGTAGCCGTCGTTGAATATTTGTTTGTATTTCTGTTGCTCTACGAAATTGATGGCAATGACACTTTGATAGTTCGCCTCGGCAAATGCTGTAATGGATTTTGTTTTTCCGATTTGTCGGGCGCCTTTGACGATGAGTGGTTTATGATCTTTATCTTGCTTCCAATTCTTGAGATAGCTATCTATCTTTCTTTTAAGTAGTTCTCCCATATTTATCACGTTTTAGCCTATGCAAATATAGCTATTTTTCACAGAATCGGCATGAAAAATGGGCTTATTTTCACAAAATCGGAGGTGTTTTAGGGGCGTTTTTTCACAGAATCCGGATTTTTGAGGTGGCGTGTGGTGATTTGCCGGTTTGCGGTTTCTGTAGGCGGCGTTGATTATTCGACGGGTGTTTGCTACTTTTGCAGGCAGTGAAGAATATGTTTATGAAGGCGGATTTACAGCAATATATAGAAGCGGAAATCATTCCGCATTACGACGATTTCGACAAGGCGCACAGGCGCGACCACGTGGAAAAGGTGATTGCCGAAAGTATGGCTTTGGCCCGCCATTATGATGTCGATGAGTCGATGGTCTATGCCATAGCGGCTTACCATGATTTGGGACTCTGTGAGGGACGGGAGCTGCATCATGTCGTTTCGGGACGGATTCTTCTTGCCGATGCAAGGCTCCGGCAGGGGGTCTC
>URMA01000148.1 GCA_900548875.1 uncultured Porphyromonadaceae bacterium
AGGCTGTAAACTCGGTTCGCTCATGCGTTTAAAAAGAGAAAGCAATGAAGCCGGCATATAATTTAATTACAAGATAATGGATCAAGAGGTAATATACAAAGCTCTGCGCGGCGAAGCAACCCCAGATGAGCTGGAACAGGTGGCACGGTGGCATTCCGAAAATCCGGAGGACTTCCAGCGCTGCGCGGATGAGGTGCACATGCAGATCGACATGATGGAGTTGTACGGCGAAGAGATCCGTCCAGCAAGTTGGATCGCCGTGCACTGGAGAAAGGTAGTCCGTATTACCGTACAGGCTGCCGCCATGCTCGCCATCGGGTTGTTCGTCGGGGGATATATCAGCAAGGAACGCACCTACGATATGCTTGCCGAGCAAATCAACACGTTGCAGGTTCCTTACGGCCAACGCCTGAAGTTCACGCTTCCGGACGGTTCGAGCGTTCAGCTCAATTCCGGAGCAAAGATCGAATATCCATCCGTATTCAAAAAGAATCTCCGCAGAGTAAAGCTTTCCGGCGAGGCGGTATTCGATGTCGAACATGACGAGAGGTGTCCGTTCGTTGTAGAAACTTTCGCATCCGATATTCGGGTGTTGGGTACGAAATTCAACGTTGTGGCCGATGAGCGCCACCAACGCTTTTCGACTGCATTGCTCCAAGGTCGGGTGCAAATTACAAACCGGCTCGATCCCACGCAAAAAGACATTATACTGAAACCTAACGATATTGCTAATCTCTCGAACGGTCATCTTTTCATCGAACCGATAACCGATCCGGAAATATTGTGCTGGACGGAAGGTCTTATCAACATTTCGGGTCTGCCTTTCGATGAACTGATGGAGAAATTCGAGCGGGCATTCGACGTGAAGATCGACATCTCCCTTGAGAAACTTCCGAACATCAGAAACGTCAGTGGTAAAATTCGTGTGAACGACGGCATTGACAAAGCCCTTCACATTTTGCAGTATACCGCGGACTTTTCTTACAAGAAAAATTCGGAAACAAACGTAGTGACGATCTATTGATGTGAAAGCCTGATTGTTTAACGCCTAAAATGATTGCCTATGAAAACGTAACCAACATCGTTCATAGCTTGTTCAATGAAAAAGCCTGCGGAGGTAGAGATCCGCAGGCCGGATAATAGATTGAATCGAGCTTTTTTGAGACACTAATTAACCTATTATCTAAAACTTCGCAAAGATATGAATAAAACAGTATTCTTCAACAAGTTTCGAAGACTGTTTGGGTTCGTACTCACAATCTCTTTGCTTGGGAACGTATTCGCTGCATCTGCACAGAATGCCCGAATTTCCATTAAGATGGAAAACGTCCCTATTTCGCAGGTTATAAAAGAGATTGAAAATCAAACCCGTTACTTGTTTATCAACAAAGGCGTCGATACCAAAAACAAGGTCAGTATCAACGCTGTCCAAAAAACGATCCAGGATGTGTTGGCACAACTGTTCGCCGGCACGGAAATCGCTTACCGGATCGATGAATCCTACATTATCCTGACCAAAAAGAACGATGCGGGGAATCCGGTTTCCGTGACCGGAAAAATCAGGGATGCAAAAGGTAATCCGATCGTCGGAGCCAGTATCCTTGTTCAAGGAACTACAATAGGCGTCAGCTCCGACGCCGATGGTGCGTTTGCGCTTCAGGTACCCCCCCCCGCAGCAGACAGACAGCTGGAAATCAGTTTTATTGGTTATACTCCTGTGTCTATTGTCGTGGGCAGCCGGACTTCTTTCGAAATCACGCTCGAAGAGGCTGCGTCCGAGATCGAGCAGGTCGTGGTCACTGCTCTTGGTATTAAGCGTTCGGAAAAGGCCGTAGCCTACAATGTTCAGCAGATCAAGGCCGAAGACATCACAACCGTCAAGGATGCCAACTTCATCAACTCGTTGACGGGTAAAGTGGCCGGTGTCACGATCAACGCCTCATCGTCAGGTGTCGGCGGTGCCTCGAAGGTCGTACTGCGCGGCAACAAGTCCATTTCGCAGTCTTCGAACGCCCTTTACATTATCGACGGCATTCCGATGTACAACTTCGGTGGTGGTGGCGGTACGGAGTTCGATTCGCGCGGTGCTACGGAATCCATCGCAGACCTCAACCCCGAGGATATTGAGTCGATGTCGGTGCTGACGGGTGCTGCCGCGGCCGCGCTCTACGGTTCGGAAGCCGCGAACGGCGCTGTGATGATTACGACGAAAAAAGGCCAAGCCGGGACTCTGAAAGCTACGTTTTCGAGTAATATCGAATTTCTCGCACCTTTCATCCAGCCGGAATTTCAGAATCGCTACGGTACGGGTTTGAACGGCCAGCGCAGCGGCTCGAGCATTTACAGTTGGGGCGAGAAATTACGCCCTGAAGCCCGTTACGGTTATACTCCGGACGATTATTTCGAGACGGGACACGTTTATACGAATGCTGTTACGGTTTCTGGCGGTACGGACAAGAACCAGACCTATTTTTCGGCTGCTTCGGTCAACTCGGACGGAATCATCCCCAACAACGAGTACGACCGTTACAATTTCACGTTCCGCAACACTTCATACTTTCTGAAAGACCGGCTCAAGCTCGATGCGAGCGCCAGCTACATCTATCAGAAAGACCAGAACATGACCAACCAGGGCGTTTATTCGAACCCGCTGGTTCCGGCCTACCTGTTCCCGCGGGGCGAGAATTTTGACCTTTACCGTCGCTTCGAGCGTTACAACGAAGGGACGAAACTCATGGAGCAGTTCTGGAGTACGGACATGGAAGGCGGTGACTTGCGCATGCAGAATCCCTACTGGATCAACTACCGCAACCTGCGCAACACGGACAAGAAGCGTTATATGCTGTCGTTTTCGGCCAGCTACGACATCCTCCCGTGGCTGAATGTCGCCGGGCGCGTGCGCCTCGACAATTCGAATTCGCTCTACACGCAGAAACTCTATGCCTCGTCGAATACGACCATCACCGACGGCGGCAAGAACGGCCATTATACCGAGGCCCGCGCTTACGACACGCAGACCTACGCCGATCTGATGGTGAACATCAACAAGACTTTCGGCGAGGATTGGTCTCTGAACGCGAATATCGGCGCCTCGATCAACAATATCAAGACCGACGAACTGTCGTACCGCGGCCCGATCCAGGAAAACGGCCTTCCGAACGTATTTAACGTCTTCGACCTCGATGACACGAAAAAACGTGCGGAAAAAACCGGCTCCGTCAATATAGGCTGCTTCTTCCAATTCCGTGGGAATAGCGGCGAAGGCTGAACGCAGGATCATCAGGGAAATGGGCATGTTCAATGCGGTATAGACCAGAATAAGCGCCATCTTGGTGTCATACAGGTGTAGCTTGGTGATTACCGTGTACACGGGACTCATGAGCGCGGTGGATGGGATCACCATGGAAAGGGACAGGATCCCGAATATGAGATTTTTGAAGCGGAATTTTTTCTTAGCGAATACATATCCCGCCATCGCCAGAATGAAAACATTCAAAGCCGTACTGGCGAATGAGACAATAAGACTATTGACGAAGAATTTCAAAATAGGAGCCATCTCCAAAGCCTGCTTATAGCCGGAGAAACTGAAAGTGCTGGGCAGCTGCAAACCGTTAGAGAGGATTTCACGGTTGGTTTTGAAGGAGGACAGCACCACCCAAACGATGGGGAATAGCGCCACGAGGACGCAGAGCGCCATAAAGAGATAGGAAAAAACGCGGGCAGCCTTCTGCTTGGG
>URMA01000149.1 GCA_900548875.1 uncultured Porphyromonadaceae bacterium
GTCTTGACTTTCTTATTTACCGGGCGTAAAAAATCTCTTTTTTTATATATCTTTGTAAACTGATTTTAATTACGAATATCTGTAACCTTTTTAACTTTTAACAGAAGAATGAGAAAATGGCGTATTGAGGATAGTGCTGAGCTGTATAACATTTCCGGTTGGGGGCTCAAGTATTTCTCGATTAACGACAAGGGGCACGTTCAGGTGACTCCGCGCGAGGGTTATGCCTCCGTCGATTTGAAGGATTTGATGGACGAATTGCAGGTGAGGGACATTACATCGCCCGTACTGCTCCGTTTCCCGGATATTCTCGACAATCGTATCGAAAAAATTTCACGCTGTTTCAAGCAGGCTGCTGCCGAGTACAAGTATGCTGCCCAGAACTTTATCATTTACCCGATTAAGGTAAACCAGATGCGTCAGGTGGTGGAGGAAATTGTCAGCCACGGCAAAAAGTTCAACATCGGTCTGGAAGCCGGTTCAAAGCCGGAACTTCATGCGGTGCTCGCAACAAATATCGACGAGAGCAACCTGATTATCTGTAACGGTTATAAGGATGAAAACTATATTGAGCTGGCTTTGCTGGCTCAGAAAATGGGACGCCACATCTTCCTTGTGGTGGAGAAACTCAACGAGCTGCGCCTGATTGCTACGTTGGCAAAGCGCATCGGCGTGCGTCCTAACGTGGGTATCCGCATCAAACTGTCGAGCTCCGGCAGCGGAAAGTGGGAAGAATCGGGCGGCGACCACAGCAAGTTCGGACTGAATTCCAGCGAACTGCTTGAGGCACTCGATTTCCTTGAAAAGAACAAAATGAAGGACTGTCTGAAGCTGATTCATTTCCATATCGGCAGTCAGATTACGAAAATACGCCGTATCAAGACGGCTTTGCGCGAGGCTACGCAGTTCTACGTGCAGCTGTCGAAAATGGGCTTCAATCTTGATTTCCTTGACATTGGTGGCGGTTTGGGCGTTGACTACGACGGAACGCGCAGCAGTGCCAGTGAAAGCAGCATGAACTATTCGATTCAGGAATATGCCAACGATGCCATTTCGGCATTGGTGGACGCCTGCGAGAAAAACGGATTGAAACAGCCGAACATCATCACGGAATCCGGCCGCTCCCTGACAGCCCATCATTCGGTATTGATTTTCGAGGCTTTGGAAACTACGCAGCTTCCTATTTGGAATGAAAATGAGGAGGTTTCGGAAACCGACCACGAACTGGCACGCGAGCTTTACGACATTTGGGACAAGCTAAATCAGCCGCGCCTGCTCGAAAGCTGGCACGATGCGCTGCAGATTCGCGAAGAGGCTCTCGACCTTTTCAGCCTGGGATTGCTCGACTTGCGTACACGTGCTCAGATTGAAAAGCTGTTCTGGTCCGTAGCGCGCGACGTCAACGACATGGCATTGGGCATGAAACACATTCCCGACGAGCTGAAAATCTCAAAAATGCTTCCCGACAAGTATTTCTGCAATTTCTCGCTCTTCCAGTCGCTGCCCGATTCCTGGGCCATCGACCAGATGTTCCCGATAATGCCGATTTCCCGTCTTGACGAACGCCCGACTCGCACGGCAACCATTCAGGACATCACTTGCGACTCCGACGGTAAAATCAACAACTTCATATCCAGCCACGGCATTTGCAATGCCTTGCCGGTCCACACGCTGAAGAGCAACGAATCGTATTATTTCGGTGTGTTCCTTGTCGGAGCCTATCAGGAAATTCTGGGCGACATGCACAATCTGTTCGGCGACACGAACGCCGTGCATATCAGCGTTTATGCCGACCACTACGAGATCGACCAGATTATCGACGGCGAAACGGTGGACGAAGTGCTTGACTATGTGCAGTATAATCCGAAGAAGCTGGTGCGCAACGTGGAAACGTGGGTGACACGTGCCATGAAGAGCGGCAAGATTACTCCGGAAGAAGGCCGAGAATTCCTGAGCAACTACCGTTCGGGTCTTTACGGATATACTTACCTCGAAAAGGATTAACGGCTGTCGGATGGCTTGCAGGTATTTTATGCGTCTGGCGTACAACGGTGCGCCTTTCCACGGATGGCAGACTCAGCCCAACGCCGTGTCGGTGCAGGAAACGCTGGAGAAGGCCATGTCGATGGTGATGCGCATGCCGATGGCAATTACGGGAGCAGGACGGACGGACACGGGAGTGAACGCGCGTACGATGGTAGCGCATTTCGATGTGGAAGAGCCGATTTCCGACACCGCCCGACTGGTCCGCCAACTGAACAGCATCGTAGGGCGCGACATTGCCGTTTATCAGATTGTGAGAGTGGGCGACGAGGCGCATGCACGCTTTGATGCCACAAGCCGTACGTACAAATATTTTATCGGACTGGAAAAATCGCCGTTCAGCTATCCTTTCTGCTGGACTCCTCCCTATAAGTTGGATGTGGAGGCGATGAACCGTGCCGCTAAGCGTCTGTTCGACTACACCGACTTTACGAGTTTCAGCAAGTTGCATACGGATGTGAAGACAAACAACTGCCGCATCGACCATGCCTGTTGGCAGATGGAGGGCGACAAACTGGTGTTTACCGTGACGGCCGACCGCTTTCTCCGTAATATGGTGCGTGCCATTGTCGGTACGCTGGTGGAAGTGGGCCGCGGCAAGATTACGGAACAGCAGTTCTGCAAAATCATCGAGAAAAAGGACAGGTGCAGCGCCGGAACATCAGTTCCCGGAAACGCGCTTTTCCTGTGGGACATTACCTATCCCTATCCTACGTTCTGAAGTGTATCGTGAACGATATATATGGAAAAATCCGCTGTCGGGCTTCCGGCAACGGATTTTCTGCGATTTATATTAGCACACAAAAAATAGTCGCTGTTTCACAACAACGACTATAACTAAATCTACAATCTATAAAAACATATATATTTCGAAAAAAGCGGTTTTCAATTTTAGAAATATATACCATTTCCACGGTATAAACGATTCAAAGAATCAAGATTGGCCCCTCTCATCTTGAGGGGAGTTATTCATAACTCTTCCCAAATGTATTAAATAAAATTGATATATGCAAGATTTTTTAAGAAAAATATCAAAAAAGTAATTAATTGAGTGTTGAGAATGCCTGTTGGGAGAGTACATAAAGCCACAAAAATTGTTATAATTGTGGCAAAAGACAAAAACAAAGCATTTGATTCCGAACTTTCGGGTTGCGCCAATCTATTTTAGGTTTGAAAATGATATTGCTTCAGAATTATTATTAACTTTGTGAAAATTAAGTCGGCAGCAGGAATATCGAGCGTTTTTTCCTTGTCGCACGGCTTTTATTTTTCGGCTGCAGCCTGTCTTGGCATGGCGGTTGCGGTATAAAATTTGTACGCCTTTTAATTTATAGATACGATGAACAAAATTGTTGAAAAACGGCATTTTTCCGAAAAGGTGGTGGAGCTGGTTGTTGAGGCTCCGCTTATTGCGCGTTCGCGTCGTGCCGGCCACTTTGTGATTGTGCGTGCCGACGAACATGGAGAGCGCATTCCGCTGACTATAGCCGATGCCGATAAGGACAAGGGTACGATTACGCTTGTTGTCCAGGCTGTGGGCAAGTCGTCGCAGAAGATTTGCAATAAGGAAGTTGGAGAATATTTGCATGATGTGGTAGGTCCGCTTGGACAGGCTACGCATATAGAAAAAGTGGGTACGGTGGTTTGTTGCGGCGGCGGTGTCGGTGTGGCTCC
>URMA01000150.1 GCA_900548875.1 uncultured Porphyromonadaceae bacterium
GCCCGAACTGATACCGAGCACGTAAGGCCCGGCAAGGGGATTGCGGAAGAGGGTCTGCATCTGAAGACCGCTGACCGACAGGGCGGCTCCGGCCAGCAACGCGACCACCGCCTTAATCAGTCGGATATTCAGTATGATTTTCGCCGTCGCTCGCGGACAATCGCCACCCGTCAGGGCCGCCCAAACATCGCCGAGCGGCACGGCGACAGCCCCCACCGCCAAATCCAGCAGAAACAGGAAGAGGGTGAGGGCAGCCAGTGCGGTAAATAATAGGACGGAACGGGAGCGCATTTATTTCAATTGCTTGTAATAGACGAAATCTTCTGCGACCAGTTCGGGGTGGAATATCTTTACGAGGTCTCGTAGCACGAGGTCGGGATTCACCACGGCCGACTCGTAGTAGTCGTTGCCGCCGGCGGCATTCGTGCGGGCGTTGTTGTTATAGACGTATCCGTTGCGGAAGCACCGGGTGTCGGTGAACTTCGGGCAGGCGGCTCGCAGTTCGTCGAGCGTGTTCGCCATACCCACATGCAGCCACATATCGACTTGCGAGGCCAGCAGATACGCCTCTTCGAGGTCGATGGGCGCGGAAGCGTTTCCCGTGTTCTTCTTGTAGATGTAATCGCCTCCGGCATCTTTGATCAACCGGGCGACATAGCTTTCGGTCGAGGGCATGAACCAATTGTCGCCGTAAGGCGTGTTGAGCATCACTGAAGGGGCATCGATGGCTGCATCGGTTACTCGCTTTTTCAAAGCGTTATAGCGAACCGGAATCTCGGCAAACACTTTCTCTCCCTCTGTCCGTTTTCCTGCAACCTCCGCCAATGCCACCAGCCATTCGGCTTTGCCCAGCGGCGACTCTTCCAGGTAATCGCCGACATACATGAACGGGATGTTCAGTTCTTTCAGTTTCCCTTCCATCGAGCTGGCCCCGTTCACGCCGTAAAGCAGTACGAGGTCGGGATCGAGCGAGAGCAGCAGCTCATAGTTAATGTTCCCCTCATAGCCCACGTCGCCGACGCTGTCGCGTCGTGCCTGAATATCGGGATTGGAAATGTAGTCGATACCCGATACCCCGACCACGCGCCCCGTTTCGCCGATCGCGTCAAGCATGGCGATATGGGTCGAAGACATGCAGACGATGCGTCCGGCATTCCCGTTGAGTACCTGACCGGTGAAATCTTCGGGAGCGGCTTCGCCGTCACGGGCGATGAACAGGCACGTGGTAATGCTGTCGGCTCCCTGCCAAGGGTTCGTGACGGTAACCAATACGCTCTTTCTGCTGTCAGCACCTTTTATGTTAAACCCCGAAGCGTATTCAGGTGTATAGGCCGTTCGGTTGAAATCGGCAAGTTTGGAACTCTTATCATGGCAGCCTGTGAATGTCAGTACAAGCAGCAATATCAGGCTCAGATTTTTCAATGCTTTCATATTGTTACAAATTTGTATTTACGGATTTCTTCTTATTTTTTCCGAACTTCGGGGTGATGCCGATGAACAGTTCGAAGTTGATACCGGGCATGGGGCGCGAGAGCACCGAAAGGTAGTCCTCGTTGAAGAGATTATTGACTGCAAATTTCAATTGAACGTCCACCGGTTTGAAAAACAGGTTTTTCTCCAAGGAGACGTTGCTCATGAAATATTCGGGCAGGTGTCCTGTCAGCGTGTAGTCGTTGCTTGACATGGTGAAACGCTCCGAGTAGAACGCCCACTTGTAAAGGAACGCCCACGACCGCCACGACAACCGTCCTGTCAGCGAGGCGGAATGCTCCGGCACGTAGGGCAGCTGTTTGCCCACCGACTGGTCAGCAGGTGACATTTTCTCGCCCTCGTTGATAGAGGGTGTCCACGAATAAGAGCCGTTCAGGTCGATGAGCCAATCCTTTGCCGGCTGCACGGCCAGGTTCGCTTTGACCTCGATGCCGTAGGCGTGTACCTTCTTCACGTTGCGGGGCGAAAAGAATCCTTTGGTGGTGGGCAGCCAGATAATCCAGTCGTCGATGTAGGAATCGAACCAGTTCACGCCGCCGTTCAACTTATAGGCATTTTCTTTGCCGACCTCGAAACTTACACCTGCATCGTAGCTGAAACCATGCTCGTTTCTCAGATTGGGATTGCCACCGGGCAGGAAATAGAGGTCATTCAGCGTCGGGAAACGGTAATTGCGTGAAACAGAAGCTTTGAGCATCACATTCCCTTTCGGAGAAATGATGCCGTCAATAAAAAAAGCCGGTATAAGTGGAGCCCACTCGGAACCGTACATTTCTTCTCGCAACACAACCGACATGCCAAGCCGGTCTATCGGTTGCCACTTGGCAGATACGGAGCCGGAAAGTTCCACGCGTCCTTTGTCATAGCCCACGATGGCCTTGCCTCCGTCCTGCAAAATGATATTCTTGTCCTCACTGCGTACCAAATGCTGGTGAGCCGATACGTTAGCGGTGAAAAACCAACGTTTTGTTGGACTGTATTCACCTTCAGCCTGCCCGTAGAACGTATTTACCTTGCTGCGCGAACGGGTCATCGACGCCCAGTTATCAGGTGCGACCTCACGCTTGTAGTCGTAGGCCATCCATGTGTGTATGTAACCGCCTTTCACGCCAAGTTTCCAATTGCTTTTGATATGATCCCACGAAAGGACACTGCGGAAAGTCTGTTCCCGCTGGCGGTTCTCGAAGTCGGTTGCATCTCCGTAGTCGGTCGTCAACATCGGAAGTTCCCGGTTGGAGTTGATATACCATGCGTTCAGGCCTAATTTGTCGCCTTTGCGGGTGTTGTAATAGACTTCTTGAAGCAGGTGCAGGTCCTTGAACGCACCGCTTCGGTTGCGCTCTACGGGGTGATACTGCCCGATGATGTTCTTGTCCTCGTCGTAGATATTTATCTTCTTGTCGTGGTTGGTGTACTTGTAATCGTTAGGCGAGGAAGAATAGACCGCACGGGTAGAGCCGTGCCACCGCTTGCTTCCGTAGGTGAAGCGAGCGAACTCGTCGAAGGTCTTGAACGAGCCGATGCCCTGCACGTACTGGGCGTTGAACCCTTCGGCGACTTCGGGAGCCGTGCCGAGCTTGACTAAACCGCCCAGTCCGCCGCCCGTTTCGTTCACCGACGAAGTGCCGTGCAGCAGCGACGCTTGGTCGATGAAGTAGGACGGGATAGTAGAAAAGTCGGTCATGCCGAGCATGGGGTTGTTGATGCGCATCCCGTTCCACGTCACCTGCGTATGGCTGGGCGACGTGCCGCGGAAGGCAACGGTCGAGAGCGTGGCGCGGCCGTAGCTTTTGACAAACACGGACGAGTTGAATGTCAGGATGTCCGCCATTGAGAGGGCGATGTTCTCTTTCAGTGCGAGTGAATCGAACTTCGTCTTCTGCACGCCGATTTCTTTCATCGGCCGATGTCCGATGACCGTGACTTCCGGTATGGTGAGATGCCAGCCTGACCGCTTTTTGCTTTCCGTCTGCTGCGCAAAAAGTGCCGTGGGGAGACATGCCGCCAAAGCGAATAACAGATATAGTCTTTTCATATTGCCTCCTTTCTTATTTCCAACAAAATGCACCAGGGATAATCCCAACATAAAATTCATCAATCAGTTCGCCGTCAAGTGAGTAGCGGTATATCATGCCCTGCTGTTGGTAGTCGATGGCATCAGCGATGTACACCTCCCCGTTAGCGGG
>URMA01000151.1 GCA_900548875.1 uncultured Porphyromonadaceae bacterium
AAATGATGTCAGCCCTATTTTTATACTTTTGCAAAATTTTTATCGGACAGCAATAGTTTAAGTTACATTCTCAATTTTATAATATGAATGCTCCTATAATGTACTATTAGTTTCAAAAACTGTATATTGATTATGAAGCCTTAAACAAAATAGAAGCACGTCCTTTGGGATTTCCCGGGGGACGTGCTTCGGTTATAAAGCATTCATCGTTTTTTCGGAGTGGGGCGTTAGGCTTTTTCGATGTAGTCGACGAGCCATTTGCCGACTTCGCTGGTGTGGTAGGCTTTGGCGCCTTTGGCGGCGATGTCCTCGGTCACTACTTCGGCATCCATCGATGCGCTGACGGCCTTACGCACGAGTTCTGCCTCTGCCTTGAGGTTGAACGAATAGTCGAGCATCATGGCTGCTGAAAGCACGGTGGCCAGCGGGTTGGCGATGTCCTTGCCGGCGGCTTGCGGATAGGAGCCGTGGATCGGTTCGAACACCGATGTGTGGATGCCCACAGATGCCGACGGGAGCATGCCGAGCGAGCCGGTGATGACGGAACCTTCGTCGGTAAGAATGTCGCCGAACATGTTTTCTGTTACCAGTACGTCGAAGTCCTTAGGCCATTGAATCATGCGCATGGCGGCATTGTCGACGTAGAGATATTCGGTTGTCACGTCGGGATATTCGGCGGCGATTCCCTTTGCCACTTCACGCCACAGACGGGAGGTGGCAAGAATGTTGGCTTTGTCGACCACAGTCACCTTCTTGCGGCGTTTCAGTGCGTATTCGTAGGCAAGGCGCACGATGCGTTCGATTTCGTAGCGATGGTATACACAGGTGTCGTAGGCCGTGTTGCCGTCTTCGCTACGTCCCTGCGGACGTCCGAAATAGAGGCCGCCGGTCAGTTCGCGGATGCACATGAAGTCGGCACCGTCGACGAGGTCGGCACGCAGCGGCGACTTGTAGATAAGGCTCGGGAACGTGGTCACCGGGCGAATGTTGGCATAAAGGCCGAGCTGCTTGCGCATGGCGAGCAGTCCCTGTTCGGGGCGCACCTTGGCTGTCGGGTCGTTGTCGTATTTCGGCGAACCGATGGCACCGAAGAGCACTGCATCCGACTCCATGCAGAGCTGATGCGTTTCGTCGGGGTAGGGTGAGCCAGTGGCGTCGATGGCGCAGGCACCGACAAGCGCCGTTTTATATTCCAGTTCGTGGTTGAATTTCTTGCATACGGCTTTCATCACATTCATGGCAACATCCATGATTTCCGGTCCGATGCCGTCGCCGGGAAGTACTGCAATTTTCAGTTTCATTGTATTTCGTTGTTATTTTGTTTTTTTTGTTCTTGTCAGTTCGTTTGATGCCGGGGATTTAAAAATCTTCTACAATGTTCAGCATCTTGATGGTAGCCTTGATGGCCGATTCGTTCTGGTCGGCATCCAAACCGATGGTTTTCAGTGTGCGGCCCTTGAATTCCCAGTGGATGGTGGTCTGCACGAGGGCGTCGGTACGTCCGCCCGGCGGGATATTGACCGCATAGTTGGTCAGCGACGGGAATTCACGGCGACGCTGCCCCTTGTAGATCTTTTTCATTGCCTTTACGAACGCGTCATACTGTCCGTCGCCCACCGAACTTTCCATATATTCCTTGCCGTTGATTTCCACCTTGACGATAGCCGTAGGGCGCAGGCCCTTCGTGATGGAAAGCTGGTAGTTGATCAGCTTGATCTTGTCGTTGTGGTTGCCGTGTTTCAGCACATCGGTCACGATGTAGGGCAGGTCCTCCTGTGTTACGATTTCCTTCTTGTCGCCCAACTCGGTGATGCGCTGCGTCACTTTCTGAATGTTTTCCTCGCTCAGTTCCAATCCGATGGCTTCCAGATTCTTGCGAATGTTGGCCTTGCCTGAAAGCTTGCCCAGCGCATATTCGCGCGTGCGGCCGAAGCGTTCCGGAATCAGGTTGTTGGAATAGAGCTTGTCCTTGCTGTCGCCGTCGGCATGAACACCGGCGCATTGCGTAAACACATTCTCACCGATAATCGGCTTGTTGAACGGAATTGCCACGCCGGAGTACGACTCCACGATACGGCTCACGCGGTTGATTTTCGTTTCGTCGATGCCCGTTTGCAGTTTCAGCATGTCGTGGATAATCGCCACGGCACTCGACAGCGGAGCGTTGCCTGCACGTTCGCCCAGTCCGTTTACCGTCGTGTGGACACCCGATGCTCCCACCTTCAGAGCCGCAAAGAGGTTCGACGTTGCCAGGTCGTAGTCGTTGTGGGCATGGAAGTCGAAACGCAGTTCCGGGTATTCCTTCACCATCTTTTTCACCAAGTCGAACGTGTTGTAGGGGTCGAGAATGCCCAGCGTGTCAGGCAGCATGAAGCGTTCGATGGGTGCATAGCGCAGCTTGTCCATCATGTTGAACACATATTCAGGCTTGTCCTTGATGCCGTTCGACCAGTCCTCCAGATATACGTTCACCTTCAGCCCTTTGGCCACGGCAATGTTCACCTCTTTCAGCACGTCTTCGATATGCTCTTCCGGGGTTTTCTTAAGCTGTCCGCGGCAATGCTTTTCGCTGCCCTTGCAGAGCAGGTTGATGACCTTTCCGCCCGCTTCGCGTATCCACTCCGCCGACAGTCCGTTGTCGACGAAGCCCAGCACTTCCACTTTTTCGAGATGTCCGTTCTTTCCCGCCCAGTCGCAGATGCGCTTGAGCGTGTCGAACTCCCCCGACGACACCCGGGCCGACGTCACTTCTACACGGGGAATATGGAGTTCTTCCACCAGCAGTTTGAAAATGCTCAGCTTTTCGCTCCTGGTGAAGCTCACCCCCGAGGTCTGCTCGCCGTCGCGGAGGGTTGTATCCATTATTTCAATGAGAGGATATCTCATAGATTGCAAATTTATTGGTTAGTTTTCTCGTATGCTTCAATTTTATCCTTGTTGGTCAACAGGAAGTCGATGTCGTCGAGGCCGTTCATCAGGCAATGCTTCTTGTAGGCATTGATTTCGAAATGTTCTGTCCGGCCCGTGGCGTTGTTAGTAATCGTCTGTTCCGGAAGATTGACGGTCACTTCCATTTTTGGATTGCTGAAAATGGAATCGAACAGCTCCTTCAGGAATTCTTCGCTGACCACTACCGGAAGAACAAAATTGTTCAGCTCATTGTTCTTGTGGATGTCGGCGAAAAAGCTCGACACCACTACGCGGAAACCGTAGTCGGCAATTGCCCATGCGGCATGCTCGCGGCTCGAACCCGAACCGAAATTTTTGCCGGCCACCAG
>URMA01000152.1 GCA_900548875.1 uncultured Porphyromonadaceae bacterium
CACCGGTGTACTTGTAGTTGGTGTAGTCGTCGGTCGGTTTTGCTTTCAGTGTGGCAATGTCGGCAACGTCGGTTGTCAGTGCCAGTGTCCAGTACATGGTTACTTTTCCAAGTTCCTTGCCGTTGTCGTTGAATGTGAAAGTTTCCATATAGGCATCCTCTTTCGTCGGCTTCAGCGTGACGGTGAGGTCGTAGCCGGCTTCGGATTCTGCCTCGGCTTTCGGTATGGTAGTGGCTGAAACCGTAACTTCGCCCGAACTCAAACCTTCAATGGTGAGGTCGCCTGAAAGATTGGTGGCTTTGACGTTGATTGTTTCCGTATAGGTTTCGCCTGCAAACACATAATTGTAGTAAATCATCTTCTTCGACAAAGTCAGCGTCGGTTCCGGAAGTTCGGCTTTCGTTATATCGTCGGCTGTGCGAGCTCCCACAACAGCAGCTGAAGCGGAGGTGGAAACACCTACGATGCTGACAGGTTCGGTCGGAACGGTCGTGCCGTAGATGGATTCGAAGATGTTGAATGTGCCGTCGGCAGTTCCGTCGTTGATGGACGGATTAATCATGTCGGCGTTGAAAGTTTCGCCTGCGTTTTTGGTGAAAGTCACATTGTCAACCTTGACGAGCTGCGCATGAAGCGTTTTTGCGTTGGTCTTGAGGTCGGCAAGTGTAGTGACAACCGGCTCAACTGTCTGGTTTTCTGCCAATACTTTAAGGCTCGAACCTTGTACCGGCAGAGCGTTGATGGCACCAAAATAGCTGGTCGTGTTGACTATGAAGCCTGTAATCTTGTCGCCTTGTTTCACCGTCGGGAAATCTCCCCAGTTGTCGTTCACGGCCAGACCGCCCGTAGCATCCTGCATATAGATGTACTTTTTGCCTATGGCCGTCACGATGGCTTCACCGGTGTACTTGTAGTTGGTGTAGTCGTCGGTCGGTTTTGCTTTCAGTGTGGCGATGTCGGCAGCGTCAGTTGTCGGCATTGCGGCCCAAAAGATGGAAAGGGTTACCATATCGGCATCCTGCGTGTTGAACACGACTGTTTCCTGATAGATGCTTTCGTCGGTCGGAGTGAGGGTGATGGTCAGATTGTAGCCTTCTGACGATTCAGCTTCCGACTTGGTGATGGTGGTTGTGGAAAGTTCCACTTCGCCCGTGGTCATACCGTTCAGCGTGATGTCGCCGCGGAGATTTTTGGCTTTGACATTGACGGTCTGGGTGTAAGTGTTCCCGATAAAAACATAGTTGAATCCCACAGCGCTTGGTGAAAGCGTAATTTCAGGAGGATTTCCTGATGATTTCATCGGCGGTGCCGAATTCTGTGCAAATGCCAAATTGCTGCAGCAAAGCAAACATAGCACAGTAAAAATGTGGAGTAGTTTACGGTAAGTTTCTTTCATTTTTACTTAAATTTAGTTGTTAATGGATATTGTTTAGGTTCTCAAAAAATAAATCAGTCTAAAAAATAGAAAGCGTAAAATGTGTTTTTATCTGAATTCTATATAGCGTAAGTTTTGGGTGCGAATATCTGAAATGTCATGATATTATCGTCCCTGACAGCCTGTTTTATATTTCAGTATTCTACAAAAATACTGAAATTTCTGAAAAAATATGACTATTACAGTGGAAAAATTGAATGTTTTTCAAAAATTAGGGCATTTTGGAAGGGATTATGGGTAATGCCGGCCCGAAATTGCTGCCGAAAGCCACATCAGCTCCAAGTTTCAGAGCTTCGGTTATGAACGCCTCGGCTTTGTCGATGGCTTCGGTCAGTTGAAGGCCGTGTGCCAAGAAGGTGGCGATGGCCGATGAAAATACATCGCCCGAGCCGTTGACATTAGTGGTGAGTATATGGGCTTTCCGATAGGTCTTGAATTCTCCGTTGGTTGGGTTGTAATAGTAGTCGGTGACTGTTTCCTGAAAATCAGCCGACTTTACGATGACCGCATTTCCCCATTGTGCCAATTCTTTCATGTCGGTGAGTATGTCTTGAGAATTCAGGTTCCTCCCCAATAGTATTTCGGCTTCTCTTTTGTTTGGGGTGATGAGGGTGGCAAGGGGGAATAATTGTGACTTGTAGGATGCGACGGCTTCCTCTTTCAGTAGTTGTACGCCTTTGGAATTGACCATGACCGGGTCGATCACTTTCGGCATGTCGGGAAAACGCCGGAGGATGTTGGCAAGCCCTTCGATGAGTTCTTTCGAATAGAGCATGCCGGTTTTGATGCAGTCCGCTCCCACATCGTCGAGAAATGAAGATGTCTGGCTGAGTACCAGCGGAACGGGAAGCATGAAAATGTCCTTAACTCTTGTCGTGTCTTCGTCCACGATGCAGGTCAGTGCACCGGCTGCATAGCCGCCGCAGGCCGTGATACATTTGATGTCGGTTTGCATTCCCGCTGCGCCCAACGGTTCACTGCCGGCAATTAAAAACACTTTGTTTTGCAGAGTTTTCTTTTCGTTCATTTTCCAGTGTCGTCCTTCTTGTTTAAAATAAGGGAGCGCTAAATTATTGCTTTTCCAACAGAAAAACAAAGAATATACATAAAAAACACATATTTAGCCGAAAGAATGTTAGGAAAATGAAATTTTTGTTGTATCTTGGTTCGAAAAAGAAAAAGGAAATGAAGTTGACGAATGTTTTACTTACCGGATTGTTGGGATTGCTGTGCAGTTTCAATGTCCATTCGCTGACTGCGAATTTTACAGCCGACGAATCGGCAGTTGTCTATTATGAACAGGGATTTGATTCCGAGGAGGAATTGGACGGCTGGACGCTGACACGTACCAATACGCAAAACTCCTGGCATCTGGCGGAGAAACCGTATGTCAACGGTGTGCCGGCTTTCACGTCGATTGACCCCGACAGCAAATATTCATTGGCTATCCGTTACGACGACAATAATTTGCAAAATGAAAAGTTTACGTCGCCGGTGATGGAAATTCGCCCGAATACGGAAATGGCTTTCTACAGCTGTTTCAGCGGGATTTTTCTGTTCAGCTCTCAATGGAAGGTTGTCGTAATCGATGAGGAGACAAAGGAAAGTACCGTCGTGTTCGACGCTTTCAAGTGGGCACAGGAAGCAGGTTACGACGGGCCGAGCTGGATGCCTTTCAATGTCGACTTGTCGGCGATGGCGGGCAAGCAGGTACGCATAAGTTTTGAATATGCTGGTATTGGCGGCGAGGATGTGCTGATTGA
>URMA01000153.1 GCA_900548875.1 uncultured Porphyromonadaceae bacterium
ATCGAACTGCCGACAACAGCCTGCGTGCTGATCGTAACCGACCTTTCGTTTGCGGCGCACACCGTCATCGACCCCACGACCGAAGCCGTGCAGATCGTCGGACGCTTTCGCAACGGCGTGGAGGATGCCGCGCATATTTTCAGTACCAATAAGGAGATGCCCTGCAAATCGCGGGAGGAGATCGCCACGAGGTTGGAGGAGTGCGAAGCGGTCTACAAACAAGTCCTGCAAATCGAAGCGTCGGGGGCAGGTTGCGATACCCGTGCGCAGGCGTTGGAGGGAATGGACTACAAACGGTTCATGAATGCCGACGGAACACGCAACTGGTTCATGTGGGACAACGCCTACGACGACGAGCGGATCAAGCGGTACTACACCGACGCCGAACTGGTGCGGGAGGAGTACGCGAAAGCATTTCACACGGATTGCGCCGAACATATCTATCCGTTGTCGGACTGCGACCGACTGCAACGCATAAATCCCCGACTGAAAATGAAAGACCTGTTCCGCGAAATCGTGCGGCAGTTGGAGATACTGGAACAAAACCGAACATGGAATGAATACTACTTTCTGCGCGAGGAGATTCAAAGCCAAGTGCCGATGATGGTGGATGCCTACTACGCCCTCGGAGCGGCAGAGATCGAACGGCACAACTACAACATGAACGCAATCGGCAAACAGATACAGGAAAACGAAAGCCAACAACTGCTGACCTCGGAAAAAGTTTGCGGAGAGGTGTACGCCCAGTTGAAAACGGGCGACAAGTTACCCGTGTGCGCCGTCAATCGTTTTATGAACGATCTGATTATGCGGTTCGGCATCCCCTACCGCAAAAAAGTGACGGCAAAGATGATCGGAATATATTTCGAGTACAAAGAGGTGCGCACCAACAAACAACGGCTCATCGAATTGGGAAAGCGGATCATATAGCCCGTAACGGGTGAAAACAGGTCGGTGACAAACTTTTGAAAAGGGTCTATAAAAGTACCTTTTTCGGAATTCCTGTCACTCAATCACCCACTCCCCGCGGCGTGTAGACCCCACCCGTTTGAGCCTGCCCGACTTGGCGAGTTTCTGCAAATGATATTTCACGCCGTCGGGCGAGATTCCGACAACCTCGGCCAGCTCCACCCGCGTAATGCTGGGATTGCGGGCGATGGCTTCCAAAATAATTTCTTGGGTAGTCTTTCGGGTAGTTTCTTGGGTAGTGAGCGTTTCGGCGATTACCCCCAAAATAAACTCGACGAAAGGCGTGCAACCTGCCTTACCGCCACTTACGGCAATCGCCTTATAATACTCCTTTTGATACTTATATACAATGTTTTCGATCGGCAGGTTTTTGAAGATAGGCCGCCACCTGCTCAAAATCAAGGTCTGCCACAATCGTCCCGTGCGACCGTTACCGTCCGCAAACGGATGGATAAACTCGAATTCATAATGAAAGACGCAACTTGCGATCAACGGGTGTTCATCCGTGGTGCGCAGCCACTCGAACAGATCGTTTACGAGAAACGGCACACGTTCGGCATCGGGCGCATAATGGATAACCGTTTTCCCCGACACCACACCCGCACCGCCTTTGCGGAAACAACCGATTTCGTCGATCAATCCCGCTTCCATCGTGGCGTGCGCCTTTAACAGATCATCGACTTTACAGGGGTCGAGCGTGTCGAGCAATTCATACGCTTTAAGGGCGTTGCGCACCTCCTGCACCTCATTAATAGGAGCGACGACGGGTTTTCCCTCCAATACAGCCGTGACCTGCTCCGTCGAAAGCGTGTTGCCCTCGATAGCCAGCGTCCCGTGAATCGTCTTGATCCGATTGACCCGATGCAGGCGCAGATTTTCATGCGCATAGTAACTGCCGACTGCTTCGCTGATTTGTGCAACCAAATTCGTGATCTTAGGCGTAATCGTATACGGCGGCTTATAGGACATGGCAGAATTTCATTTTGCACAAAGATAGGAATTATTTTCTTTTGGGTAGCCTATTGGGTAAATTATTGGGTAGAATATATCCCCTGCACACACGCCTACTCCATACTAAAGCCCCCTCTCCCTTGTCGAATGTAAAACCTTTTCAGATATGAAAACACTTGACAGGAGAGCGGCGGAAATTTTCCGCAAAATGTTAGCTTTGCAGACAACCAAAATCGACAATTCGGACGGTACTTATATGCCCGTCCATCTTGAACTAATCGGGCGTATCGACAAGTACGACTTTTTTTCGCTGGCTCATTACGGACAGCAAAACGGCGATGCCATGCGAGACCCCGAAATGCTCTTTGCCCTGCACAATGAAACTCGGCAATTCATTCCCTATTACTATCGCAACGACTATTGCGGTATCGAGCAAAACAGCGTTAAATGGTCGGAGGATGGAATAGCGTTGAACCCGCGCTTACAGGCCAGCCACACAACATTTGCTAATCAATGGTTACGCAACATAGCCGCACAACAGGGAATCCAATGACGGCACAGCTATTGGTAGAGAACTGCGTACTGACGAATCAAACCGCAGTCGTGGATGAAATGCTCAACAAGAACTTGTTACCCGAAGAATATATCTATCCCTTTGTGGGTGATGTGATGGAATGGTGGCTTATCGACAGTTGGCTGGCAGAACGTCTGAAACGAGAAGGAGAGGTTATTATCGACGAATACGGTTGCTGTTGGTGGGGAAGATTAGCCAGCGGACAGTCTATCTGTATGGACAGCGTTATACAAAAGATAGCCGCAGGATAACGTGCGGAACACTCTATATACTCGGTTGGTCGGTCGGCTGATTATCGGTTACTTGTAATCCTTACAGCCAATTACCAAACCGTCAAAACAGATTTTAAGTCGGCATATTCTCGGTAATTGAGGGTTGGAATGATTTGCAACTCTCGATTAGAGGGAATGTGTCGGCTTGTTCTTTATAATGGAATACCCCCAACCAATGAAGAACTTTTTAGAACATCAATCTTGATTTTCTGAAACTTTAATCCGAAATTTGAATCTACAATACCCCGCTTGAGTGTTGCGTATTGAGAAACATTTTCTAATTTTGTGGCATCGACCCATACGGGCGGTAACATATTAGTTTAGTGAAAGTGTTTCGCTAATCCTTGTACCGAAATCTGACAGTTTCTACAAAGACGAGGATAACGACAACGCTCATCACCGCATATAGGCATATATCATCTGAT
>URMA01000154.1 GCA_900548875.1 uncultured Porphyromonadaceae bacterium
GTAGGTATAGTCGGCATGCGACGGACGGAACGTATGGCGGATGTTTGCGTAGTCGGACGAATGATGGTTCTCGTTTTCCACGATAAAGCCTATCGGTGTGCCTGTTGTCATGCCTTCAAACAGTCCGGAAAGCACACGTACGCGGTCGTTTTCCTTGCGTGGCGTGACGATTTTCGACTGTCCCGGCTTTCGCCGGTCCAGCTCTTTCTGAATTTTTTCCAAATCGATGGCAATGCCGGCAGGCATTCCGTCGATGACACCGCCAATGGCCTCGCCGTGCGATTCGCCGAAGGTGGTAACCGTATAGTGTAGTCCGAATCTGTTCATCGTAGGAAATGTGTTGAAGGGGTTAGTGTATTAATCTTCCGTAGCTATGTCGGCAACGGTGGCGCGGACATAATCGACCAGCGCTTTCGGGTTGATTTTCAGTTGCAGTCCTCTGACACCTGCACTGACATAGATGTACTCGTAGTCCAGACAGGAAGAGTGGAAGTAGGTGGGAAAGGCCTTTTTCATGCCGATAGGCGAACAGCCGCCGCGGATGTAGCCGGTGGTGGGCAGCAGTTCCTTCATCGGAATCATTTCCGCTTTCTTGTTGCCTGAAATTTTAGCCGCCTTTTTCAAGTCGACTTCCGCATTGCCCGGCACGACACAAACGAAAAATTTTGTCTTGTCGCCGTGCAGTACAAGGGTTTTGAACACTTGGTGGATGTTTTCGTTCAACTGGGTAGCTATGTGAGTGGCTGCCAAATCGTTTTCGTCGACAACGTAGGGTACCAGCTCGTAAGGAACTTTAGCCTTGTCGAGGAGGCGTGCCACGTTGGTTTTGTTAATTCCTGACATAATTGAATTTTCTAATATGCAAAATTTTACGGTAAGTCGGTTTATTCATCGAACAGCACGCATACCGGTGCCGGAATGTCGATGGTTCCCTTTATGGAAAGCGTTCCGTTGTCGTTGATGCGGTACACCTGTATCACATTGGTGTCGCGGCAGGCGCAGAGCAGGAACTCTCCGTTGGGGGAAATGGCAAAGTTGCGCGGATGGGCCGCCGTGTTGCGGTAGGCAACCGGCGTGAGGGTTCCGTTTTCGCGGTTCACCTTGTAGATGGCGATGCCTTCGTTGCGCAGGCGGTTGCTGGCGTAGAGGAAGTTGCCGTCGGGCGAAAGGTGGATGTCCGCACTGCCGCGTGCGCCGACCTTGTCGCATTCTATCGTCTGCACGTTTTTCAAGTTCTTTCCGCTGACTTCAAAAACGAAGATTTTTCCCGAAAGTTCCGTCAGCAGATAGGCATAGCGGCCGTCGTCGGTGAACGTGATGTGGCGCGGCCCGCTGCCGGCAGGAAGCTGTATGGTGTTTACACGCTGTATTGGCTTTTTGTGGTCGTTGGTAAAGGTGTAGACATACAGACAGTCGTTGCCCAGGTCGGCTGAAACGAAAAAGGTGGAATCCGGTGCCAGTTTTACGCAATGGAGATGCGCGCTGTTCTGCCGTGCCTTGTCGGGTGCTTCACCTGTCAGAGCGAATTTTTCGGTCTGTATGGCGGGCAGGAGCTTGCCGTTGCTGTCGGTAGGAAGCACGGTGATGCTTCCGCTGGTATAGTTGGCAGTCAGCACATATTTTCCGTTGGTTGACACGTTGCAGGGAGCCGTGCCGTTGACGGCTTCACTGTTGATTCTTTTCAGCTTGCCGTTTTCCTTGTCGAATGCAAAGGCTGTCACGGAATCGGTGGGCTTGCCCGATTCATTGACGGCATAGAGCGTGCGTTTGTCGGGCGAAAGTGTCAGAAACGACGGATTTTCGGTTTCGGCCGTGTCGAGGAGCATGGATTCTCCCGATGCCTGGTCGAACGAAAGGGAATAGATGCCTTTGCTGCCGGTGTTGGTATAAGTGCCGACAAGCAGGTTTATGATGTCGTTGCCTGCCGAAGCCGATAGGCACATGCCCGAAGCGAGCAGGGGTAGTATGTATTTTTTCATAAGCTCAATTTTTTGTAAAGGTAGTGAATATTTTTGTTATCTCGAAAGAAAACGAAAAGCACCTCCGGCATGTTGTGCGGAAGTGCTTTTTTTGCATTATGTTCGGTAAAAACTTTTAGTCGTTCATCGTCAGAAGCAGTTCTTCGTTCGAACGTGTGCGCTCCATGCGGTCCTTGATGAATTCCATCGCTTCGATGGATGTTCTGTCGGCAAGGAAACGGCGCATAATCCACATGCGGTTGATGGTTTCGCGGTCGAGCAGCAGGTCGTCGCGGCGAGTGCTGGAGGCGATGATGTCGACAGCCGGGAAGATGCGTTTGTTCGAGAGCTTGCGGTCGAGTTGCAGCTCCATGTTGCCCGTGCCCTTGAATTCTTCGAAAATAACTTCGTCCATCTTGGAGCCGGTTTCCGTCAGTGCCGTAGCAATGATGGTAAGACTGCCGCCGTTTTCGATGTTACGGGCCGCACCGAAGAATCGTTTCGGTTTCTGGAGGGCGTTGGCATCGACACCACCCGTAAGAATCTTGCCGGAAGCCGGCGAAACGGTGTTGTAGGCACGTGCCAGACGGGTGATGGAATCAAGAAGAATGACTACGTCGTGTCCGCATTCCACCATGCGTTTTGCCTTTTCAAGTACGAGTCCGGCGATTTTCACGTGGCGTTCTGCCGGTTCGTCGAACGTCGAGGCAATCACTTCCGCCTTTACGCTGCGCGCCATGTCGGTCACTTCTTCAGGACGCTCGTCGATGAGCAGGATAATCATGTAGGTTTCCGGGTGATTTTCCGAAATGACGTTGGCAATGTCCTTCAGCAATACGGTTTTACCAGTTTTAGGCGGAGCGACGATAAGTCCGCGCTGGCCTTTTCCGATAGGGGAGAACATGTCGACGATACGGGTTGAAATATTGGAACAGCGTCCGCTTCCCAAGTTGAATTTCTCGTCAGGGAAAAGAGGAGTCTGGTGTTCAAACGGCACACGGTCGCGAACGTATTCCGTCGAACGTCCGTTGATGGATTCCACGCTGCAAAGCGGGAAGAATTTTTCGCCTTCTTTCGGCGGACGAATAGGACCTTCCAC
>URMA01000155.1 GCA_900548875.1 uncultured Porphyromonadaceae bacterium
TGTCGCCTCTCTTTTCTTCGCGTGTCAGCGTTCCCATTTGCAAACATAGTAACTTTTGTTCGTTTGTCTCGATTCCAGCAACTTGTCCTTTCTACATACAAAGATACGATTATTTTAGCAGAACCGGAATATTCCAGTCTTTAATGCTTTCTCTTTATATTTTAGAATTTGTAGCTAAAGAGAATTATACTATGTGGAATGGAACAGTAAAAAATCTTAAGTAAACTTAGCTTTTTTGCTTTCGGGTTTTTATTATCTTTGCATAAAATAGGAGTCGGCTCGGCATAAAACTCAAACAAGTTTGGTTTTCTGCATTCGACTTTCGCTATCTTTGTAAAAGATAGATGCTGTTGTGGTTGGTAACAGCGTAAAAGAAAGGTTTATATATAAACAAAAAGAATATTATGAAACAGTTTACGAATGTAAAAGATATCGGCAATCTTGATGCAGCTGTCAAGGAAGCCCTTGAGGTGAAGAAAAATCGTTTCGCCTATAAACACCTTGGCGAAAACAAAACTTTGTTGATGATATTTTTCAATTCATCGCTGCGCACCCGCTTGAGTACGCAGAAGGCGGCCATGAATCTGGGCATGAATGTGATTGTGCTCGATGTGAATCAGGGCGCATGGAAGCTGGAAACGGAACGGGGCGTGATCATGGACGGCGATAAGCCGGAACATTTGCTGGAAGCCATTCCCGTGATGGGTTGCTACTGCGATGTGATTGGCGTGCGCTCGTTTGCCCGTTTTGAAAACAAGCAGGACGACTATTCGGAAAAAATCCTCAATCAGTTTATCCGCTATTCGGGCCGTCCGGTGTTCAGCATGGAGGCGGCAACACGCCACCCGTTGCAGAGTTTTGCCGACCTGATTACGATAGAGGAGTACAAGACAAAGCTGCGCCCGAAGGTGGTGCTTACGTGGGCACCTCACCCCAAAGCCCTGCCGCAGGCCGTGCCAAATTCATTTGCAGAATGGATGCGCGAAACGGACTACGAATTTGTGATTGCAAATCCGAAAGGCTATGAACTGTCGGAGGAGTTTACAGCCGGTGTACCGGTTACTAACAACCAGGATGAAGCATTGGCGGGAGCAGACTTCGTATATGCGAAAAACTGGTCGGCGTTTGCCGATCCGAACTACGGTAAGGTGTTGAGCACCGACCGCTCGTGGACAATAACGACTGAAAAGATGGCGCTTACCAATAATGCCTACTTTATGCACTGTCTGCCGGTGCGCCGCAACATGATTGTGAGCGATGACGTGATTGAAGGTCCGCGCTCGATTGTCATTCCGGAAGCTGCCAACCGCGAAATCTCGGCTCAGGTGGTGCTGAAGCGTATTTTGGAATCGTTGTAGACTAAAAATAACCGATATGAAAATCAATAGAATACTGGCAGTTTGGCTGTTGTTGCTGACGGTTGTCGGCGTTCAGGCGGCCGATGTGCGCTATTGGAACGAGGGCCCTCTCCGTTGGAGCGACTTTTCCGGCAATCCTCCGATGAAGACGGCGGATTCGCATTTCTGTGGCCGGCTGGAAATCCGCACGAATGTGGACGACAGCGACAAGCGTCTGTTCAACAATGAGACGCTCTATTCGACGGTGGCGCTGGCTGTGATGGACAAGTCGCAGTCGTATGCCGATTCAACGAAATGCTCTGATCGGCAGCTCCGCTACTACCAGATGCTTTTCGACAAACTGGAGGTGCTGCGTCGTCGCTTGCAGGCCGACTTGAATGCGGGAATGACCGGTATTGAAGCGGATGCACGGCTGAAATACTATCAGAAGATGTTTGACGACCAAGTGCGTGAAACGGCTGATTTGACGAAACAGGGAACTGACGAAGAACGGCTTCAGGAATCGGAATACTTTGTGCGCAAGCAGCTTGATTCGTTTTCGCTGCCGGATGTGCCTTCCGTAAAACCCGGAAAGTTCAACTACGGATGGTTTATCGGTACCGGACCGCTGGTGCCGACAGGCGGTATCAACGAGGTGTTTAAATATTCATGGTTGTTCAATATCGGTCTGACATTCGGCTACGACCGTCTGAAGCTGAAAGCCGACATTTCCTACGGACAACCGCGCTTTGTGGATAGCCGTGGCAATTTTATGGGGCAAGAGAACCGCTGGGCCACCGACATGTATGCTTCGCAGCTTGCCGGCACTGTATCGCTGGGCTTCGAAGTGCTCCATTCGAAACATTTTTCGATTACTCCGCATGTAGGCGGCGGATGGAGCGTGTATAGCTGGAACTATGCCGATTTCGAGCTTAAGGATGATGAGTGGAACATCGTTTCCGACTTCAACAAGGCTTCGCTGCGCGATTTCAACTATATGGTGGGCATTGATTTCGACTGGCATTTCCATACTGTCGTTTCCGACCGTCCTTTCTTCCTGTCGGGACGTCGCGAACAATACACGTCGAGTCTGCGTCTGACTCCATATTTCATGCGCGCCAGCTACGACGGGCTTGTGCCTGAACGCAATGGATTTCAGGTAGGGCTGATGCTGAATTATGTGGGATTGGCGAGAGCTCTGGGTATTGATTAGAAAATTGTCACGAAAGAATGAAGAAAAAAGTAAGATTCCTGATGCTCTGCCTGTTGGCAATGGTTGCGCTTGTTTCCTGCAATAAGGAGGAAGAAGGTTTTTTCCATACGATTCAGATAGCGGAACGCAGTTCCAACATGGCGGCGATGGAGCAGATTTCCTCGTTTGTCACCAACTATACGACGGCTTATTCGTCGCAACTGGGCTATATTGCCAAGCCTCATGCGGAAGCGCAGGCCGATTTTGAGCAGTTTTGCAGCCATCTGAAGTATAAGGTGGAGGAATATGCCAAGGAAAGCAACCTCACGATACATCCGAATGCCTATGTGGTGCTGACGCTCAACAGCGAGCGTCAGGAAATTGCCCGGCAACGCGTCGACTTTGAGGAATATGTTCCCTCGGCCGAATGATGCGGTGGAGCGGAAAGAGATAGAATAAACCCCGATAGGTCATTAGATGATAGGGGGATAAAGGCGGCAGACGTGTCCTTTGTGGCATGGCTGGCG
>URMA01000156.1 GCA_900548875.1 uncultured Porphyromonadaceae bacterium
TATCTATAAAGATAACCAAAAATCGGCATATATCCAAAATATTTATTGGGTATATACCGATTATATCAGTCGGTTGTCCTATGAAAGGACTTTTTCAGTGCCCTCCTCTTTAGGAGAACTTTTTTGTGGATATTATGATCAATAATTAACGTCCACACCCGTATCAATACGATTACCCTGCAAAGATCTGCCGGCTTTTTTGAATGCTTTTCCTAAATTAATTCGATACTGCACAGTAAGCGACACCATATTGTTGAAATCCCGTATGCACATTTCTTCATAGGAAGTATAAGCGGGTGTCGTATTCCATGTCTTTTGGAAAGATCCCCTCTTGACGAACGGATTGTTAATATTACATTCAAAATTCCAGTTTTTCCATTTATATCTGGCTCCGATATAATTATATGTCCACGACTTGTAAAGTGACGTTCCATAGATGCTGTATCTCGGAACGATGTCGACATTTGCAAAAAGCGTCCAACCTCCCCAATAGACATTCATTGAAACAGAAGAATATATGGCAGACTTTTTTGTCGCATAACCGGGTCCGGCCGCATTGAATTTATCCCACCCGACCGTTCCGTATATTGTAATATGATCAAACAAATTCTGATAACCCAAATATAGCTGAAGATTCAACTGCTTGTCAAAATCTCCATTTTCCACTCTGCTCATAAATTTATCGTAGTAGGGACTATTCTGATCTGAAATATACTGATACTGTTGCACTATGGGATTATTGGTGTAATTATAGTTCACCTCTCCCGTTGCATAAAAATTCCCGGTACTGTAACGTATATAGAAACGATTGCGGAACCATTCCCCCGGCTTTACATTCACATTACCAGTCTGCACAATCAAATCATCCACCGTTCTGACAATTTCAGAAAAATTGGAAAGAGAAGGTAACGATGAATCGTACATGTACATATAGTTAGCCGTAAAATGCTTGTTAAACGGATAGTTCAATGAAACCGTGGCCTTCGGCTTGACAAATGACTTGCTCATCGAAAAATCAGAGGAACACAAGTATTTCATTCCAACGCCAACCGCGTAACCCAGTTTTTGCAAATTTCCTGATATATCACCATAAACATAAACATTATCCTTTCCCAATTTGTCCGAAATCTGCCTATTTCCATTTTCCGAATAACCATTATCGGCATAATTATGTACATAGCTGGCACCAAATCTCATCGTCAGATTTTTAAATTCTCTTGCGTACATAGCTTCACCACCGGCCACCCAACTCTGATTGTCGGTAAAACTTTCCGACTCAAAATCCGTCGTATAGTCCAATCCTCTTGTGTAGTCACCTTTCGACATGGAACTGTTGGCTGTAATTTCTATTCGTTGGTTATGTTGGAATGCCTTGCGAAAATATAAACCCAAAGAAGGGGTATTCCGCGTATAATAATAGTGGAAAAGCTTGTTGTATTCTTCTGACTCCGTACCATATCGTTCAATCATGCGATAGTTTCCGTCACGTTCATTGTCATGATAATTATACGATAATGTGGCAGCCAACATGGTCTGTGGATCATGCATATAAACATAATCCAATGAAAAATTATTGTCAAAATCTTTTGTTTTCGACGGCTGTCCCTCCTGCTCTCTTACAACCGGGTTATCCCGTCCGATAAAAGTTTCCGTAATGTTCGTTATCTCATCTTTACTTTTTCGGAACATTCCTCCATAATTAAAGGTCCACTCGGATTTCTTATAATTGTATGTTGCGTTCAATTGACCGTTATTCCGATTTGTCGTAACAGCACTGTTCAATCGGGCCATTATCGAACCGCCTTGCTGTGTCGGCTTCATGATAAAATTAATGATTCCCGAAGCGCCCCTATTGGCATAACGAATATCCGGAGAATCACTATACTCTATTCTTAGAATATCGTTGTGATTAAGATTCAGCACTTTGGAAAGAGGCTGTTCGCGTCCGTTCACCTGAACAACAGGAGCACCGCCATCAACAGTTATTGAGCGAGTAATTTCATTGACTCTCAATCCGGGCAATTTAACAGCCATTTCACTCATCAGGTTCATCACTTCAGTAGCCCTTTCCAGTTCTTGTTGAGAAGGAATGACAACATAGCGGTTAGCTTTCTGATATATTCCGGAACCTTCCACTATTACTTCTCCCAACTTAATTCCAGCGTTAGACAGCTTTATAATTCCTAAGTCGAGATTGCTTGCATTGCCGGAAATCATTGTACTCCATTTGTCAAATCCGGGACTTTCCACCACAACAGAAACATCCGATTCCTCCACCTTCTCAAAACTGAATGTTCCGTTTACGGAAGTTTGGGTTTGAAACACCACATTTACAGAATCCTTCTTCAAGGACACATTAACCCCAACTATTGGTTCACCATCAGTTACCGACACTATCTTTCCTGTTATATTGTAGGCCGACATGGCATCAAATGTAACGGCAACACAAAGACATGTAGCAATAATTGTTTTTAATAATCCCATTATTTGAAATTTCTTTTAAGGTTAGAACTAAACTGTTTGCTTTATTAAGGTTAATTTGTAAACGACTATATACCAGGCATTCCAAATATTTTGTCTTTCACAATAAGAAAACGAAACAAGACAATCAAAAAATGAAGACAAAGTTTTCAAGTTTGGCTATCCCGAACCGCATTCTCTATTTTACAAATATAAAAACAAATACAATACAATACAATACAATGTTGCTTTAACAATTTTTCATTCATTTCTGCCGATTATTCTGTCATAAGACCGTTCTATTTGTATGCAATAAGATTCAACGAAACAACATTCTCTCTGTCCTTTACATAACCATAGGCTGAAAAACATTCATGTCAATATTAATGATGTCTTAAAAGCAAAAAATTTCATTTTCTGCGATTTTTCGTCTTTGCATGCAGTATTCACAAGTTTTATACATTTATTAGTTAAAGACGCTTGCAAATATAAATATGCAGGCATCCGGCCTTAATCTAAAAACAATAACCTTAATATCGTATGATACGCATTCTTGCCAC
>URMA01000157.1 GCA_900548875.1 uncultured Porphyromonadaceae bacterium
ACCACAGGCAATTTCATCAGGCGCCGTCTGGTTCGTCTGCATCCGATGGTGGTGTTGGGCGCACTGTTGGGCACGCTGACATTTCTTTTGCAGGGAAGTGTGAAGTGGGACGGCTCGCCGGTAGCCGTGTCGATGGTGATGATGGCCCTGCTGCTTCAGTTGTTTCTGTTGCCGGCTTTTCCGGGAAGCGGTCCTGAAGTTCGCGGAAACGGAGAGATGTTCCCCCTGAACGGTCCGAGCTGGTCGATGTTTTTCGAGTATATCGGCAATTTGCTTTATGCTTTCGTGTTGCGCCGTTTGTCCACGCCGGCCATGCGTGTGCTGGTGGTTGTGGCGGGTGTTTTGTTGGCGGCCTTCGCCGTGCCCGACATGTCGGGCTTCGGGCATCTGGGAGTGGGTTGGACGTTGGCAGGCTACAATCTGCCGGGCGGTTTCCTCCGTATGCTGTTTGCCTTTTCAGTCGGTTTGCTGATGTCGCGCAATTTCAAGCCTCGTCCTGTGCGGGGCGCGTTTTGGATATGTTCGCTGGCTGTGATAGCCCTTCTTTCCGTTCCTTATGTCGGCTCCAAACTTACGAACGGAATCTACGATGCCGTTTGTGTCATCGTCATTTTCCCGCTGTTGGTGTATATCGGGGCATCGGGAAAGGCAACTGACCGCTTTACATCGCGCGTATGCAAGTTTATGGGCGACATTTCTTATCCCGTATATCTGATACATTATCCCATCCTTTACCTGTTTTTTGCCTGGGTGTGGAAAAACGGACTGGCGTTTTCTCAGGTGTGGCCGATGGCCGTGCTGTTGTTCGTGGGCTTTATCCTGTTTGCATGGTTCTGCCTGAAATTCTACGACGAACCTCTCCGCCGGTGGCTTTCTCGCCGCTTCGTGGAGCGAAAAACCTCCAAAAAAGAATTATAATCCCTCCGATTGGCGGCCGTTAAAAGAATTTGTTGTATCTTAGAGTTATGACAGATGTGTAGAATCAGTCAAAATAAGAAGTGTACGTATAATAACTATATAAATGACTAAGATTTTGATAATCGTTGATTTTCAACGGGATTTTTATGAGGAGGGAGCTCCGTTGCAGGTGCCGGGTGCCGACCGTGCAGCAGAAGGCGTGCTTCATCTGCTTGAGAAGGAGCGGTTCGACAAGGTGGTGTTTACGGTCGACTGGCATTCACGCCGCCATTGCTCGTTTCAAGAAAACGGCGGACAGTGGCCGGTGCATTGTGTTCAGAACGAACGCGGTTCGGAAATTCATCCCGATATGCTGGCGGCGGTGAAGCGCCGCGGATTTCCCTATCAGGTAGTGCGTAAGGGGGAACGGGACGAAGAAGAGGAATACGGCGCATTTTCGCGTTTGGAGGAAACTCCGGAGGGGATTGTGGCCTGTACGGCAACCGACAGCTGCACGTTCCCGAAGAATGCTGAAATAGTGGTCTGCGGTCTGGCCGGCGACTATTGTGTGCTGGAAACCTTGAAGAATTTGCAGCCCTTGCATCCGTCAGTATATGTGGAAGGCATCGCTTCGCTCGATGGCGGAAAAGCGTTGAAAGCCTATTTGGATTCGCTGAAATAGGCAAACGGAATAAGACAGAGCCGCCCCCCATGTGACGAAAGGCACGGGGGCGGCTCTGTGTGTTTAGTTGTTGACAAAACCTTTTGTCTGCCATTTCTTGCTCCGCCAGCGTATGGTGAACAGGATGCCGCGGATGTTTTCGTCGAGGACGAACGCCCACCACATGCCAATGATACCGAGCCCGAGTGTAATGCCCAATACATATCCGAAGGCCACGGCTACGCTCCACATGACAATAAGGCCGATGATGAACGGGAAGTTGACATCGCCGGCGGCACGTAGGGCGTTGGTGGCGTAGATGTTGATGGGTCGGCCGATTTCCAGTACGACGTCAACCCACAGAATCGTAGTGCAAAGGTGGATGATGATGGGGTTGTCGGTCAGCAGATTGACGATGTACGGCCCGCTGATGGCAATGCACAGGGAGAGCAGTAGGGTGATGCTGACCGCTTTTTTCATCACATAGTTCCCCAGAATATACGCCGCTTGTTTCTTCCCCTCACCGACAAGATGTCCGATGCAGATGGCTCCACCTTGAGCAATGGCAACGCTGAACAGATATACGAACATGATGATGTTCACGCAGTAGGTTCGTGTGGCCAGCGCTTCTACGCCAAGCATATTGATAAAGTAGGTGATGATAAGCTGTGAGGAGTTGTAGGAAATCTGTTCGCCGGCCGAGGGTAGGCCGATTTTCATCAGGTTGCGGAATTCGCGCCATGGGAACGGGCGGAAATAGGAGAGCGGGAAACTCGGAATCAGTTTGCGGTGCATGAGAGTCAGCAGGATAACCATTGCCACCCCGCGGCTGATTGCCGTAGAAATGGCGGCACCTTCCACTCCCAGTGCCGGCAGTCCGAATTTACCGAAAATCAGCGAGTAGTTGCCGATAATGTTCGTGATGTTGACTACGAGCGTGACGGCCATCGGATATATGGCTTTGTTGGCGGCACGGAGCGTAGCCGAAGCCGTGAGCGATATGGCTTGAAAGAAGGCGAAGGCTCCGACGATGCGCATATAGGCGAGCCCGTCGGGCATCAGCTGTTCGTTGAGGCCCATCCAGCCGAGAATCGTGCGTGCGTCAAGAAAAAGGAAGGCGCTTACGGCCAGTCCGACAATCAGGTTGACAAGGAGTGAAATGCCCACTACCGTCACCATGCGTTTCTTCAGCCCGGCTCCGAGATATTGCGAGCAGAGCACAGACGTTCCCAGGTTGATAACTTCGAAAATCAGAAAACAGAGCATTACGATTTGGTTTACTACGCCTACGGCTGCCACACTCTCGTCGC
>URMA01000158.1 GCA_900548875.1 uncultured Porphyromonadaceae bacterium
GAGCATCAGCCTTCCAAGCTGAGGGTCGCGAGTTTGAGCCTCGTCTTCCGCTCAAAAAACCTCGAAAGTCCTTTTCGAGGTTTTTTTGTATCCGTACGTTTCCGCGCCGAAAGTTGAACGCCCAACCGCTACCCGAAATCAAATAAAAATTGTAGATTTGTATCCGGAAAAAAGAAAACCACATAATGTCACCGGATATAAAGCTAAGCCCTACAAAAAAAATCATCGTAGGCGTGCAATTTCTGTTTGTTGCGTTCGGAGCAACAGTTTTGGTTCCCTTGCTGGTAGGCATGGACCCGTCGACAGCCCTTTTCGTTGCCGGTATCGGAACATTGATATTCCATCTCGTCACCAAAGGCATCGTCCCCATTTTTCTGGGCAGCAGCTTTGCCTTCATTGCTCCCATCATCAGCGCCACACAACTTTACGGCCTATCCGGCACGCTTTCCGGACTTATCGGGGTGGCTTTGGTCTATTTCATCACAAGTGCCCTGGTAAAATGGCAGGACATTAAAATCATAGAAAAGCTGTTTCCTCCCGTAGTCGTAGGGCCCGTCATCATCCTTATCGGCCTTTCTCTGGCAAAAACCGGGGTGTCGATGGCCGAATCCAACTGGATAATAGCCCTTGTATCCCTTGTCATAGCCGTTTTCGTTTCCATCAAGGCGAAAGGACTCCTACGCCTCATTCCCATATTCTGCGGAATCATTGCCGGCTACATCACAGCCCTGCTGTTCTTCGAAGTCGACCTCCAGCCGGTGCGCGATGCCGCCTGGTTCAGCCTTCCGCAATTCACATTTCCCGAAATATCCTGGGAACCTATCCTGTTTATGATTCCCGTGGCCATAGCTCCCGTCATCGAGCACATCGGCGACGTCTATGTCGTCAATTCCGTAACCGGCAAGAACTTCATCAAATCGCCGGGCCTGCACCGCACCCTGTTCGGTGACGGACTTGCCTGCCTTTTTGCAGGAATCGTCGGAGGCCCTCCCGTAACCACCTATTCGGAAGTGACCGGAGCCATGTCCATCACCAGAATAACCGACCCGCAGGTAATCCGCATAGCGGCCGTGACGGCCATTCTGTTCTCCGTCATAGGGAAAATAAGCGCACTGCTTAAATCCATTCCCGAAGCCGTATTGGGCGGCATCATGCTGCTTCTTTTCGGAACCATAGCCTGCGCCGGCATCAACAACATGATTCAGAACCGGCTCGACCTGAGTAACACGCGCAACATCGTCATCATTTCGCTGACACTCACTGTCGGTATCGGAGGAGTGACGCTCTCACTCGGCAACTTTTCACTGACCGGAATCGGACTTGCCGCCATTGTCGGTGTAGTCCTCAACCTCATACTTCCCAAAACGGAGAAAAAATAATACATGTCACTATGAAACCAATTTTCCTTATCGGCTATATGGGTTCGGGAAAAACCACACTCGGAAGAGTGTTGTCCCGACAATTGGACTATGACTTCATCGACCTCGACCTTTTCATAGAAAACCGCTACCACAAAAGCATAAAGGAACTGTTTGCCGAACACGGCGACAACGGATTCCGCGAAATCGAACGGCGTATTCTAAGAGAAGTGTGCGACTTTGAAAACACCATCATTGCCTGCGGCGGGGGAACACCATGCTTTTTCGACAATATGGAACTGATGAACACCCACGGGCTGACCGTTTATCTGCATATCCCCATCGAGCGCCTTTTCAAACGCCTCACCAAACCCAGCGCAAAGGCCAAACGCCCAGTGATTGCCAACAAGTCGGACGACGAACTGATGGATTTCATCCGGAAAAACCTCGAAGCCCGCGAAATGCACTATAAAAAGGCCGTCATCTATTTTGACACGACAAACATCGAAACTGCCGCCGAAACGGAAGTTACAGCAGCTCATCTGAAAAATGCCATCAATAAATATTTGGAAAAAGAAGACGGAAAATAGCGGGAATACCGCAAACATTACGTTGTCAATGGAATGAAAAAGGAAGTAGCCTAAGCCAGATTCAGGCGATATTTCTTGATAAATGCACTTGCCTTAGGATTATTTTCCAGCACATCGGCAAGCAATTCGCGCTGTGTCCATAGTTTTTCACGTTCGCCCATCTCACGCACCACGACTTCCAGCTGCACCAAATCGTTCTGCAAAAAATCGCGGATAAAAGAAATCAGTTCGCGCTTCTTGCGCTCATACACCTCCACCTGAGCCTGATTTTCCACCGTAAAACGATAGAGGTTTTCACCGACAGCCTGCGGGAAAGCCACCTTCATGGCATTGGTAAGAATGATTTCATCGGGATGGGAAATGACAAATTCCCTCCAGGCATCCTTGAATTTGTCATAGGAATAGTCGTTTTTCCTGACAACATTCGCCACCGACGCCTTTTCTTCCACCTTCGCCGCATCCTGTACATGATGTTTCTTCGACGATTCCTCCAAGCTCTTCTTAATAGAAATGGAAGGAACACCCACCAGTTTCTTGTTCGACAAATCGGTTATCTTATAACCGCCTGCGACATTGGCAGGAGAAGCCGGAGAGGGCTGAGGCTTTGCAGTGTTCTGCACGGCAGGCCGAGGGGTGCTTACGGATGGGGCAGGAGCGGCTGTTCTTGCCGGCTGTGCGCTCCCCTGTGGAGCATTATTCTGTAACTTTTCAACAGGACGTCCGCCACCGCCCGGATTTACCGGCGCACCGCCACCGAACAACTGGCATATTTTGATAAGAGTCAGTTCCACAAGAAACTGCTTGTTGGAAGAATCCTTATAAGTCAAATCGCAGGTGTTGCAAAGCTCCATGGCATTGAAAATCGCCCCCAGTTTGCAACGCGACATCTGCTCGCGGTAGCGTTCGGCCACATCGGCTG
>URMA01000159.1 GCA_900548875.1 uncultured Porphyromonadaceae bacterium
TTCTCCGGCATAGCCGTGGTTCCGGTATGCCGGGAGCGTATTGACACCAAATATCATCTGCCATGCTCCATCCTCCTGATGCATGGATGCATTCTCATACATTTCATCTGTCAGATCTGCCTGATCTGTCACCATACCATCAACAAATGCGACCTTGAATTGCTGGAAACGACTCGAAAAGCTATGGGAACGAGGCCGGTCGTTTTGGTACTGATGATGTCCAACCCGACAGTCATGTCGGAAATCGAACCGCTTGCCGATGCCATCCTTGTAGGCTTCGACGTTCAGGCACAGGCCTATATGGACATCATATCCGGAAAATTCGAACCCTCCGCCCTACTTCCGCTACAATTGCCGGCCAGTATGGAAGCCGTCGAAAAGCATTGCGAGGACAAGCCCCGCGATATTGAATGCTACCGCGACGCCGACAATCATGTCTACGACTTCGCCTTCGGCATGAACTGGAAAGGAGTCATCGACGACGACCGCACCCGAAAATACAAATAACGGAAAGAGTAACAAATTCATCCCGAAAAAAGGGGGCTGTGTCAAAATTGGCATAGCCTCTTTTTTAGCTTTCTGAGATTCTGATATTTTCAGGCGACTGATTTCTGATGATTTTTCCGGAATATCCGATTCTCAGAGTGTAAAAATCCGGGAACAGGCATAAACAGGCCAAAATGGGGTGTGTTTCCCCCGTTTTTGGCCTGTTTTGCTATCTTGGAACACATTTTCTTGAGGTTGAAGGATATGGCGAAGAAGGCAAAGTCCATTGTGACCTTGTCCTTTCCAAAGTGACGGAAGCGCCTGTATGCCATACCGGTTTTCATCTGTCCGAAAACGGCTTCCGGTTCAATGCATCTTCGCCCCCTGTGCCTGATTCCATCTTTGGAGGTGAGAAGTTCGCGGGCTGTTTTCTTGTATCGGTTGAGCCGGTGGTTGACTTCGATTACACGCCGGTCACCTTTGGCTTTGTAGCATTGGCATCGCAGCGGGCAGCCTTTGCAGTTCTGTGCACGGTATCGGACGCTTTCGCTTCGGTAGCCGCCGGCGGTTTTGGAATGGGATGTGCCGATGCGGGTCATATGCTGGCCCATCGGGCAGACGTAATAGTCTTGCTCGGAGTTATAATGGAAACTGTCGTGGTGGAACGGATTGGGCTTGTAGCGGGGACGCTGTTCGAGGTGGAAGCGGTTGTACTTGACGTACGGTTCCATGCCGGCCTCGTCCATGAAACGGTAGTTTTCCTCCGAGCCGTAACCGGAATCGGCAACAACCACGGAGGGCAGACGGTGGTAGCGCTCGAGGAAGGAGTTGAAGAAGGGAATCAGAGTCAGGGTGTCGGTAGGGTTGGGAAACAGGGCGAAATCGGTGATGAACTGGTTTTCGGCTGAAATCTGAAGGTTGTATCCGGGCTTGGTCTGGCCGTTGTTCATGGCATCCTCTTTCATGCGCATGAATGTGGCGTCGGGGTCGGTCTTCGACATGGAGTTGCGACCGCCGATTTGCTCAAGACGCCCGTCATACTCCGAGAGCTTGTCGCGGTGCTCTTCCAGCTGCCTAATCCGCTTCTTTTTCTCGCGCCGCTGTGTCTTCTGCTCCTTGTCTTGTGGGGCATCCTCCTTATGGAGCGCATCCTTGAGGCCGTCAATAAGCAACGAGAGTGTCTCGGGCGTAAACTCGACTGCTTCCTGCTCCGCTGCCCAGTCCTGAGCGACGGCATCGTCTATCTGCCGGAGCAGCACCTTGATTTTCTCAAGCAATTTGGCACGGTTTTTCTCCACTGTCTTGCGCCATACGAACGTGTACTTGTTGGCTTTCGACTCTATCTTGGTGCCGTCGATGTACTCTACGTCAAGACTGACAAGTCCCTGTTCGGCAAGAAGAAGCACCAGCTGGGTGAAGATGTTGCCTATCTCATCCTTGACACGGTTGCGGAAGCTGTTGATAGTCTTGTGGTCCGGCTTCTCATATCCCGCCAGCCATATGAAGTGGACGTCGCGTTTGAGTGCGTCCTCTATTTTACGGCAGGAGTAGATGTTGCTCATGTAGGCGTAGATGACCACCTTCAGCATCATCCCGGGGTCATACGGATTGCGGCCGAGCTCACTGTATAATTTGTAGATATTTTCGAGATCCAGAGAGTCAATGACTGCGTTGATGATGCGTACAGGGGCGTTTTCGGCGATGTCTTCGTCGATTCTTTGAGGAAATAACACCAAACGGTTGCTTATGTACGGGCGAAAGTGTAATTTTGTATACATTTTAATTTGTTGTATGTCACTAAGTTACAAAAACTTTCTGACATGACAAAGCCCTCGCTTGTGAAAGTAAGGGCTTTGTTTTATGTTTTTCAGCATGTTAT
>URMA01000160.1 GCA_900548875.1 uncultured Porphyromonadaceae bacterium
CGATGAAGACTATACGGCTGAAACGCTCGTAAAGGAACAGACCCGTGAGCAAATTCAGTCCGAGACGGTCGAGAGTTTCTATTTGCGGACGGTGGAACAACTCAAGCGGGAGGGGGCGGTAGGCAATGCCTATGCCTATCTGAACTCCTACAATGTGCTCAAATCCTTTAATGCTGACAAACCGCTGTCCTATACGTTCGGTCAGATAGACGAAGCGTTTTTGAGTGCTTTCGAGGGATGGATGCGGTCGAAAGGCAACAAGGAAACGACATTGAGTTTTCAAATGCGGACTTTACGGGCTATGTTCAACCGAGCAATTAAGGCAAAGATTGTCAGCAGGGAGAAAAACCCATTCAACGAGTACAAGATTAGCAAATTCAACACCCGTACACCGAAACGAGCGTTGAGCAAGGCAGACATGATGAAGATTATCGACGCTGATTGTTCACAGGGAAAGGAGATAGAGCAGTTTGCACACGATATTTTTGTGTTTTCGTACTTGTGCGGTGGCATATCGTTCGTGGATATTGCCAATCTGACCCCTGCCAACATTGCGGATGGGCGGCTGATCTATCACCGTCAGAAAACGCACGGAGCAATCAATGTTCCGCTGTCGGAAAAGGCAAAGGCGATTATTGGCAAGTATGACAGCCATTGTGAGCAGGCAGGTTATCTGTTTCCGATATTGGATGAACGGGTGCATATCACGCCTCTGCAAAAGAAGAACCGAGTGCATAAAATGTGTAGCAGGGTAAATGTCGCTTTGCGGAACATTGCTAAACGGTTGAAGATTAAAGCGACCGTTACAACCTATGTCGCAAGGCATTCATTCGCCACCGTATTGAAGAAATCGGGTGTGAATATCGGTATCATATCGGAGGCATTAGGCCACCATAGTTTGAAAACCACCCAAATCTACCTCGATTCGTTCGAGAACTCGCAGATAGACGCGGCGATGCAGAATCTATTATGAAAAAGATTGAGGGGGCTATCCATTGCTGGATAGTCCCCTCTAAAAGATATAAAAACAGATTATTGAATTATTCTAACTCATAACCAACTATCGGCATTGAGAACAAGACGATTGTTTCTCCATATACAGGCTCCAATCCACGCTCTATTACTGCCTTGACTTTCGCATACCCGTCAAAAATAATATGCTGAGCGACGCAGTCTGGTCCAACGCCTAATTTACTGCAATAAGCCCGAAATCCTGGAACCTGACAAAGACGCTTTGCCATCATTTTGATATGCTCTATCATCATGGCTGGATCATCATATGTTATTTCTGCAACCTCTGCGATGGCATCTTGTTTTTCGGTATAGGACAAACAGAGTGTTGAGATACCGTCGTACAGTTTTCTGGCATCTTTTGTAACTTCCCAAAGCATTGTTTGCCAGTCTATTTCATCATCATTTGATTCGTAAATAGGCATTGCAGTTTGAGGCTTGCTAATTTCTTTTGCGATTTCAGATGTTGAAACGCCCATAGTGTCAATGCCTTGCTTGGCATTACGATTTTTCTTTGTTCCTTTTCCCATATTTTACAAAATTATTTGTTTTATAAACACTTACTACCACTGAACATTCTCCTCTAAATTAAATCGAATGAATGCAAGTTTTAGAATGACAAGAGGGCCATACGTTTGTTCCAGACCATAACGAAGCACCTCATTTACTTTTCCGATACCTTCATATAAGATGTGCTGTGCAACTGCTTCGGGATTAACTCCTATTACGGCACAATAGCTGTCAAAATCGGGAGTATGCGTCCGCAACACCTCCGAAAAGAGTTGGAAGCAGGTATCGAACATTGTTGCATTCTCCCAAATATCATTGATTGCCTGACCGAGTGCTTCTTTCTTATCCTCGGCACTCGTCGATTCTGTTGTCAGCCCTCTATATTTAAGGTAGCTTCTGGCAAGATTGAGTGTCGCCCAAATTTTGGATTCCCAGTTTATACATTCATCATTAGGGTGCTCCGAATCTACCAGTTTGTCAATGAATTGCGGGATTTCGTTCCCGTTGACGCTCTTAAACCCTGTACCTTGCAGAGTTCCAAAAGTTAATTTTGATGTTTCTATCATATAATTAAGATTAAGTTATATATCTCATTTTCTCGGCGTTAGGTCTGACTGGTGAGCTCTTGCCAGCTCTTGCGG